>JBEKTJ010000136.1:0-27807 GCA_049516155.1 Bryobacteraceae bacterium | reverse complement strand
TACGAACTATGGCGGCAATTGCGTTACCGGCTTTCGGGCACGCGCTTTGACGACGACCTGGCGGAAGAGATGCGGCTGCATCTGGACCTGCGCGCCGCCGATCGACAAGCGGAGGGCCTGGCGCCCGATGCAGCGCGGGCGGCGGCCCGGAGGCAGTTCGGCAATGCCACGCAGTTGCAAGAGCGCAGCCGGGCGGTATGGGGGTGGACGCGCTTCGATTCGTGGCGGCAAGACGTCCGGTACGGCCTGCGCACGCTGGCGGCGAATCCCGGCTTTACCGCAACCGCGGTACTGTCGCTGGCGCTGGGTATCGGCGCGAACACGGCGATTTTCAGCATCCTGAACGCGGTGGTGCTGCGTTCGCTGCCGGTCGAAGACCCGCAACGGCTGGTGCAACTCAGGCTGGGATCGGAAGGCGACGACGAGTTGACGAATCCCATCTGGGAGCAGGTGCGCGACCGGCAACAGGCATTCTCCGGCGCGCTGGCTTATGCGCCGGACCGCTTCGATCTGGCCGATGGCGGCGAGAGCCACTACGCGGCGGGACTCTGGGTGAGCGGCGATTTCTTCCGCGTGCTGGGCGTGCCGGCGATTGAGGGTCGGGTGTTCACGCGGGACGAAGACCGCCGTGGCGCCGCACCCTTGGCCGTGATCAGCGACAGCTTCCGGAAACGGAATTTCCCGGGCGACGAGAGCCCCATCGGAAAGACTGTAAACCTGAACCGGCATACCTTCCAAATCGTGGGTGTCACGCCGCCGTGGTTTCGCGGCCTGGACACCGATTGGGCTTTCGACGTAGCCATCCCGATCGCCTGCGACCCCATCTTCCATCCCGCCCACAGCTCGCTCGATGAGAGGGAGGCGTGGTGGCTGCGCATTCTAGGGCGCCTGCTGCCGGGCGAAAGTATCGGGCAGGCGCGCGACCGCATGCGGGCCATGGCGCCCGAGATCTTCCGCGCCACGGTTCCGCAAGACTTCACTTCGGAGATGCAAAGCCAGTACCTGAAGAATTCGTTCTTCCTTGAACCGGCCGGAACTGGCTTTTCCGAGATGGGCGCACAGTATCGCACCGCGCTGTTCACGCTGATGGCGATCGTCGGCGTAGTACTGCTGATCGCCTGCGCCAACATCGCGAATCTGCTGTTGGCCCGCGCGACCGCGCGGCAACGGGAGTTTTCGGTGCGCATGGCGATCGGCGCGGGCCGCCTGCGGGTGATCCGCCAGTTGATGACCGAGAGCCTGCTGCTCTCCATGCTGGGCGCGGGAGCCGGGCTATTGCTGGCATCCTGGGGCGGCCGCTTACTGGTTCACTTCCTCTCTACCAAGAGCCATCCGTTGGATATCGATCTGTCGCTGGACCTGCGTGTGCTGGCGTTCACCGCCGGCGCGGCCATACTGACCGCGGTCTTGTTCGGCTTGTCTCCCGCTCTGCGGGCCACCCGCGTGGAATTGAACCAGGCGATGAAAGAGAACACTCGCGCCGCTCTGCGCGCTTCCGAAGGATTTAGTGCGGGCAAGGCTCTGGTTGCCGGTCAGGTGGCCATGTCGCTGATGCTGTTAGTGGCCGCCGGACTTTTCATTGGGACGCTGCGCAATCTGCTGGCTGTGGACCCCGGCTTCGCGCCGCACAATATCCTGATTATCACTGCCGATGCAGAGCAAGCGGCAGTCCCGGCGGCGCGGCGCATCGAGACCTTTCGCGAGATCCTCGCCAGGCTGCGCGCACTGCCGGGCGAGGCCGCGGCGGCTAGCGCGATTCTTACCCCCATGAGCCCCGAGGGCTGGGCGCAAATGGTGCAGCCCGAGGGCTTTGCCGCCAAGTCGCAGGGAGACGCGCTGCTGTTTCTGAATCGCGTTTCGCCCGGGTACTTCGCGACCATGCGAACACCGCTGCTGCTGGGCCGCGACTTCAACGATGGCGACGGCCTGCACGCGCCGAAAGCGACGATCGTGAATGAGTCGGCGGCGCGCGAGTTCTTCGGCGCGGCGAACCCCATCGGCAAGACCATCGGGATAGATAAGGACGTTTACCAGATCGTCGGGGTGGTGAAGGATACGAAGTACAACCGGATTAACGAAGGGGGACGCAGGATTGGTTACTTGGCTGCCGGACAGGATGCGGAGCCTGGGCCGCGGATTCGATTCGCTGTCCGGTCGGACGTGCCGGTGGAGACGCTGATCCCCGCCGCGCGCGCTGCAATCGGGGGCGTGAACCAGGGCATCTCGCTGGAGTTTCGCAATCTGCAAACACAGGTCAGCGAGTCGCTGTTGCAGCCGCGGACGGTGGCAACGCTCTCGTCGGTTTTCGGATTGCTGGCGCTGGTGCTGGCCATGGTGGGCCTTTATGGAATTACGTCGTATGGGGTGACGCGGCGCCAAGGCGAGATCGCGATTCGCATGGCTCTGGGCGCGCCGCGCAAGGCCGTCGTCAGGCTGATGCTGCGGGATGTGGCGGCGCCGCTGGCATGCGGAATGGCGGCGGGTCTGGCCGCATCGTTGGCTGCCGGGCGGCTGGTGACGGGTCTGCTGTTCGGCGTGCGGCCGGGTGCGCCGCTGCAACTGGCGGGCGCGGTGCTGATTCTGGCGGCGGCGACTCTCGGTGCGGCGTACCTCCCTGCGCGGCGGGCGGCGCGGCTGGATGCGATGGCGGCTTTGCGGGAAGAGTAAGAGCACGCCGCAGCCATACCGGATAGCTTCGCGACGAACTGGCAGCCGCTTAGCGCACATCGAGCGGCGCCTCGATCGCATGGATGCCTCCTTCACCGCGTTCAAATTCCAACCCGCAGATAGCGGCAAATCGCGCACGCCCAGCGAGCGTGTCGGCTGTCCCACGATTTCTTGTCATAATAAAGTAATGCCTGAACGCGTGGTGATGGAACGCTTGGTGCGCGGCCGAGCGCCCGGACGTGAATTCGACGTTCAATTCTGGCAAGCGCTCGGGCCCAGCCGAATCCTGGAGGCTGCTTGGGATCTGGTGGTGACGGCGGCTTCGGCCAAAGGCATACATGAAGATCAGCTCCGATTAAAAAGATCTGTTGAGCATTTTCAACGCGGCCAGCGTGCGGTATCCGATCGTCGGCGGGTACGCCGCGATGATTCACGCGGAGCCTCGCTACACGAAGGATCTTGACATCTGGGTGGATCGGTCAGCCGCCAATGCGCGGGCGCTATTTGGGGCATTGGCACGGTTCGGCGCTCCGTTGAAAGGTCTCGATCCGGCCGACTTCACCGAAGCAGAGGTGTTCTATCAGATCGGCTGGAGCTCGACGGGGAATTGGACATCACGCGGCTGAGACCGAAGTGCGTGCGCAGACGGCCCGCCAGCGCAACGATGCGGTCCGCGCGCCCGTCGAAAAACCCGACGCCATGCCACTGCGCGCGCATCGCGACTCCGGGTTGGCCGACGGCAACTCCCACCAGCACGATCATCTGCCCACCATGCTGGTGGGCAGCGCCTGCGGCGGTATTCGATGCGGACGCGCATGGGGGTGGCAGTCGAGAAGCTCGGCGACAGCACGGGGAGATTTCGGACTTAGGACGGCTCGCGCGACTGGAGCGGCATCATTGCGTGCGGCCGGTCAGTAAGCCTCACCCCGAGAGCCGACTTAAGGGCGGTGGATTCGGTACAATTTAGGCAGAGAGGCCGTACCAAATGCCGAGATTGAGAGGATCAAAAACTGAGATTCTGGACAAGGGGGGGTATGCCTACAGCTTTGATCGCCAGATGTACATAAACCGCAAGACCAAAAAGGCCTTCAGCGTCGAATTCGTTCAAGATCACAGCGAAGACCAGATTCGAAAGCGCATTCAGGAACATAACGGCGGACAGGAATGGCGATTCTACTTCAACTTGCCCCCCTCTGAAGCAGTTAAGCACGAGTTAGAATGTGTCCTTGGCTAGGCCGGAGCGTACAGTCGAGGATCGGTTGCGCGAAGAGTATTTCGACCTACTTCCCGATATTCGCCGCGTCGCAGAGGAGCTTGAAGCCGAGGTCAAGCATTGCCTGCTCCCGATTTCTCTCCGATTGGACAAGTATGAAAGGCTGCTTGTCACATCGCGGGTCAAGGAATGCGAGAGCGCTCTGGGTTCCCTCCGCAGACGCCAGGAGGGCGCGACCTTCGATAGTGGGCGACCTGAACTATATTCGCTCGAGAGGCTGAACGACTTGGCGGGTGTTCGCGTTCTTGCATTTCCTCACAGCCGTTTGGTGGAGGCCGACCGGAAGTTACGCGGACGGTTCCCATCGTGGACGGCGGACCCGATATCTGGCTACAACGAAAACGACGAACCTCTTGCTTTGAAGTATTTTGGCTACTGCAGGGCGAGCGGCCGGATTCGGGCCGAGTTCCAGATCGTGCCGATGCTCACGGCGCTCTTCTGGGAGATTGAGCATTCCGTGATATATAAGCCGTCTCCGCGCCTCAAGGGCGTGGCCAGGTCGCTAGAAATGCAAAAGCGTACCCGAGCTGTTCTCAAAGGGCTCAAAGCCTTTGAGGACGAGTTTGCGGACCTGATTCGGCGCGATCCACTAGCAGAAAAACGGAAAAAGAGGAAGAAGCAGAGACAAGAGACAGGGCATGAAGGGTCATAAGCCCCAACGGTGGTTGTCGGTCGCGGATTGCGTCCCGCTTGAATGGCCGGTGTTGCTCCAAGTCTGCTGTGCGCCGCCACTTCATGGGGGTGCCCCGACACCTAACCGTCGTCCTGGTCGTCGGACGGCTCGTCGGACATCTTGCTCCCATCTTTGACTCCATTGGGCAGGCCGCGAGGGTCCGGCTTAATCGTGACTGGCTGGCTATAGGTCTGGCCATCCACAGTTAGGCGTACAGTGTACTCGCCGGGCGACAGGCTTGGACCCCCGCGCCTGCCGGCCCCGGGTCCACCGGCCGGAGGGCTGGCTACCTGAGATCCCGTACAGGCGTCCGGCGTATGCGCCGGGGCGCTACCGCCTCCGAAACCGAAACCGCCGAAACCGCGGCCGGCGGGTTGGCCAAGCGCATAGCGATGCATTCCGGCAGCGGCTGAAGGCGGCTGCGCAGGTTGCACCCAGATGGCCTGGACGGTCAGCTTCTCGGGATCCACCGGGAGCACGGGCGTGTCACTGGCGGCGCAGGCGCGCACCGCTCCGGAGCTATCCAATAACTCCAGCTTCAGCGGCTGGCCAGTGGGAGTGCGCAGCCAGTAGTAAGCCACAACTCCGGAGGGTGGATTCTGCATTTGCGGTTCCTCATGCGGTAGCGGCGTGCCATTCGAACTGCCTGCCCGGATGGCATAGGTCTCGCCGGGTTTGAAGAGATAGGCATTGGCGGAAACGATCTGATCGCCATGCGCCGCGATCTGGCGCAGCGCGCTCATCTGATCCAGCACCCAAAAACCGCGGCCATGTGTGGCGACCGCCAGATCGTCGCCATGCACCACAATGTCGCGCACGGAAGTGACCGGCATGTTGTTCTGCAACGGCTGCCATCGCGCGCCATCGTTGAAGGAAACGTAAACGCGCAATTCCGTAGCGGCGTAAAGCAGCCCCTTCGATTGCGGGTCTTCCTTCACCGAGTTGACGTAAGCGCCATCGGGGATGCCGGCGGCCACATTCCGCCAGGTCTTGCCGCCGTCGTGCGTGCGATAGATATAGGGCTTGTTATCTCCCAGGCGGTGCCGATCGACCGACGCGTAAGCGGTCTCGGCGTCGAAATGGCCGGCTTCGATTTGCGAGACCTTGCTCCAGGCGGTCATTTCCTGCGGCGTGATAGCGACCCAGTTCTTGCCATCGTCGCGAGTGACATAGATTAAGCCATCGTCGGTGCCCACCCAGACCGTGGCGGCCTGCAACGGCGACGGGCCGATGGTATAGGCCACGCCGAAGCGGGTAGTCATAGATTGATCGATGTCCTTGGCCGTGATGGGGTCCAGCGTGGCGGGCACGGGCGGATTCACGCGCGCGAGGTCGGGGCTGATTTTCTCCCACGTGCGGCCGCGGTCGCGCGTGCGAAAAACGAACTGATTGGAATAGTAGAGCGCTTCATCGGCTTGGGAGAAGACTTCCGGCAGCGTCCAGGTCTTGCGGTTCGGATCGGCGGGATCGGGCGGAGGCAATTGTCCCCCAAGCGAGGCGCCGGCGTTAAAGGACTGATCGCAACGACCGGCGCCGCTGCCGTAGAGGATGTTGCCGTCCTTGGGATCGGGGACGACGGTATCGCTTTCGCCGGCCAGGCAGATGGGCTCCCAGTTGCGGAAAGACAGCACGCCTTCGTTCGACCAGGTACTCACGCCGACCGCGCCGCTATCCTGCTGCGCGCCATAGAGCCAGTAAGGGAAACGATTATCGGCGGCGATGTGATAAATCTGCGCGGTGGGCTGGTTGTACCAGGTACTCCAGGTTTTCGAGCCATCCACACTGACCACGGTGCCCTGGTCGCTGCTGAGCACCATGCGATTGCCGTCCTTGGGATTTATCCAAAGCTGGTGATAGTCGTCGCCGCCCGGCGCGCCTTTTACCGGGACGAAAGTCTTGCCCGCGTCGGTGGTCATGTAGGTGGCGGTGTTAATGACATAGGCGCGGTCGGGGTTAGTGGGATCGACCGTCACGGATTCGAAATACCAGCCGCGCATCCAAAGCCGATTCTCGGCGTTGACCAGCTTCCAAGTTGCGCCGGCATCGTCGGAGATATAGACGCCTCCGGCCGGCTTGGGGGCGGCGCCTTCGGTATGTGCGGGTGCACGGAAGCCCCGCGGGACGGAGCTACCGACATCGTCCACCACAGCCCAGATACGGTTGGGATTGCTGGGCGAGACTGCCATGCCGATCTTGCCTACGGTGGCGCCGGTGGGCAGCCCGCCGGTCAATTGCTGCCAGGTGTCGCCGCCGTCGGTAGACTTGTACAACCCGCCGCCGGGCAAGTTGGTGGGCGCGTAGACGGCCCATGGCGGTCGGCGCGTGGCCCACAGCGAAGCGTAGAGCACACGCGGATTCTTGGGATCGATGGCTAATTCAACCGCTCCAACGTTGTCGGGATCGCCAGCCTTGAAGAGCACCTTCTTCCAAGTGGCCCCACCGTCGGTCGAGCGATACACTCCGCGTTCGGGATTGGCATCGTAGACGTGACCGAGCGCCGCTACATAGACGCGATTCGGGTCCCCAGGATCTACCGCGACGCGCCCAATCTGCCGCGTTCCTTCGAGGCCGATATGCGTCCAGGTCTTACCCGCGTCCGTGGATTTAAACATCCCGATGCCGTAGGAGTTTTGGCTGCGGATATCGGGCTCGCCGGTGCCCACGTAGACGATGTTGGCGTCCGATGGAGCTACCGCGATGGCGCCGACAGAGCCGATGGGGATGCCTTCATCGGAGATGGGAAACCAAGTGCGGCCGGAATTTTCGGTCTTCCACACACCGCCGCCCACCGAGCCGGAATAGAACGTGTCGGGCTGGCTGGGGTGACCGGCGACGGCATACGTGCGACCTCCGCGCATGGGGCCGACATCGCGCCAGCGCAGGCCGGACAATAGATTGCCGGGATACTGACCTGCGGGGTCCATCTGCTGGGCAAAGATTGCGCATCCCAGCCAGGCCACCAGAAATAGCAGAGTGCAAAACGAAAACCAACGACGTCGATTTATCATTACGATTAATGGCGGCCAAAGAGACACTTTATCACTTTGGGCGTCGTCGAGACCTCCTGTATGGGTGGCCGGCACATTTTAGCTGCCGCGTGGTCCCGCATTTTTGGGTTCTTCCTGCAGTTTTAGCCTAATTCCGTCGATAGGAATACAGAAATGAGGATCGTGAAACCGTTGGAGCGCCACCCGCGGCGGCAACGCTATGCACGCCAAGCACAATGACGCTGGAAGTCATCGCGGCCGCCGGGGTCCTTTCGGCTGCGTCCTTCGCCGCAGGCTGGCTGAAGAGTAGAGTGCGCCTTGCGGCATGCCTGCGGGAACACCAGAAATTGGTAGCCTCCTCGCTGGTGACGGAGTTCGAGAAGCGCCTGCTCGAACTGATGGCAAGGCGTACGCCGTACCACCAGTTACTGGACAACGTTACCCGAACGATAGAGGCAATGGCGACGGAGTGCGTTTGCACCGTCATGCTGCTGGACGAGGAACAGCGATGCTCCTTGCATTGTGCTTCAGGGCCAAGCTTGCCGCCGGAGTACATGCAGGCGTTAAGTCGTCTTGAAATTGGACCCGACGTGGGCGCATGCGGCTCGGCGGCGTTCCGGAACCAGACCGTAATCGTGGAAGACATAGCCAGCGATTACCGTTTTGCGCTGGCAACAGATTTTGTACTCGGTTTTGGATTGCGGTCCTGCTGGAGCGTGCCGATCCGCAATTTCAACGGCGTGGCGCAGGGAACGTTTGCAATGTATCGCCGCAAACCGGCAAGGCCCCGGCCTGCCGAGCTACTGTTGGTGGAAGCCGGCGCCCGCCTGGCCGGGAACGTAATCGAGCGGTTGCGTTCCGAGCAAAGATTGCGCGAGGCGGCCGAGCGTCTCGAGTTGGCCGAGAAAGCGGCCGAATTCGGAATCTGGGAAGTCCACGTTCCGAGCGGCGTCGTCACGTTTTCCGAAGGATTTGCGACTCTGGTTGGGCTATCGGCCGTTTCGCGGCAACTCAATCTTCGCGAACTGGAAACGATGCTGTATCCGGACGATCGCGCCGCCGTGCGGAGCGCCGTGGAAGAGGCGCTCCAAACCGGGACGTTCCAGGTCGATTTCCGCATTGTCTTGCCGGATCGCTCGATCCGCTGGGAGCGAGGCCAGGGCCGGGTCGAGCTCACAGAAAACGGAGCCAAGCGCGCCGTGGGCGCCCTGATCGACATCAGCGAAGAAAAAAGCCTTCTGATGCGGCTCGAGGACGCGCGCGCGGCTGCGGAGGCGTCCGCCGGCGTTGCCCAGCAAGCCGAACGGCTCGAGCTCGACAGGAAGAGCGTTCTGGAACTGGTCGCAATGGATCGCCCGCTCGAAGAGATCGCGCGGGCAATTGCGCTGGCCATCTCGCGGCAGTTCACGCTGTGTTCCTGCTCCGTTCAAATGGAATTGACAGGGAATCGCAGAATCTCGGCATCGCCGCTCGTTCCCGAGCAACTCGCGCGCGTTCTGGACCGGATTCCAGTTGTGTCCATCTGTCAGACTCTGTCCGCGTCGGTGGTTACGGGGCTATCCCTCGATCCGGAATGGCAACAGTGCATCGCGAATTCCGGAGGCGGTCCCCGACCGGGCTACCTGGCTTCCCCAATTCTCCAGAATCGGTTGGTGGCCGGGATGATCCTGATGCTTTTGCCCGCGGAGAGGATCGCCACCGTCGCGGACGGAGAATTGCTGGAGTCGTGGGCGCGATTTGCGGGCCTCGCGATCGAACGCCGTGGATTGTATGAACAGTTGTCTTTCCGGGCCCAGTACGACGCACTGACAATGCTCCTCAACCGGGCTTCGCTCTATGACCGGATGGACACGGAGATGATCGGCGCCAATCGCGAAGGCGGCGGGATGGCCATACTGTATCTGGACTTGGACTCCTTCAAGGAGATCAACGATCTGTACGGACACGCAGCCGGAGACGAGGTTCTCCGCACTGTTTCACAACGAGTGCTCCAGAGCATCCGGCGCGGCGACGCGGCTGCCCGTATCGGCGGCGATGAGTTCGTGATTTTGCTTCCCGGCTTGCCGGACCGCCGCGATGCGCGCCGCGTCGCCGAACTCATCGGCCACGCGGTGCGTGAACCCATTGAATTTGAAGGCCGGGAACTGCACGTCGGGTTTAGCGCCGGGATTGCCATTTATCCAGATGATGGGCGGCACATAGACGCGCTTCTGAAGATCGCGGACGTGGATATGTACAGGACGAAGCTGGGCCGCTCGGCGCCATTGCGGAGAACCAGCCGGGAGACGCAGGAATTGGAGCCCGCAGCGAATGCGCCGCCGGCGCTGGGCCCCGTCAATTGACAGCCCGTATCCTTCTCGCCCCAGATCACCAGCGTGGGTGTCTTGATCGGTTTTCATGGCCGGCGCGCCCGGTGAGTCCAGCCGCGCCGCGCGATAGGTTGCTTAACCCGCCGGTCCACCCGCCGCTCGTGACGGAGACGGCCAGGACAGGCCAGGAGGCCTGTCCTACTGGGCCAGAAACTCGCGCATATCCCGAATCACCTCCGCGGTCTTCTCGTGGATCACCCAGTGCGTGCCATCCGGCACGCGCTTCACCGTCAAATTCTTGACATACTCGTCCAGGCCGTTCAGGTTACCGGTAAGCAACGCCGTATCCTTCTCGCCCCAGATCACCAGCGTGGGCGTCTCGATCGGTTTCATGGCCGGCAGGGCGGCTTCCGGCGTGCCCTGCGCGCTATCGACCGGTGAGTGCAGCCGCGCCGCGCGATAGTAGTTCAACCCGCCGGTCAGCCCGCGGCTCCAGTTACCGACGTACTCCTCGATATCGGCCGGCGACGCCCACGGCTTGATCAGCCCGCGGAACGTCGCGAAGTCGTTCTGCTCCAGAAATTTTTCCGCCTGCGGAGAATTGAACAGATTGAAGTATGCGCTGGCTTTCTGTTGCGCGGGGTTGGTGGCCAGTTCGCGTGCGAACACCCCAGGGTGCGGCGCGTTCACGATCACCAGCTTGTCTAGCATCTCCGGGTGCGCCGATGCAAAAGCCCAGGCAATCACGCCGCCCCAATCGTGGCCCACCAAGACGAACTTTCGCGCCTTAAGCTTCACGGCCAGCACGCGCACGTCTTCCACAATCACCGGCACCCGGTAGCTCTCCACGGCGGCCGGGGCGTCCGAAAGATCGTAGCCGCGCATGTCGGGCGCCACCGCCTGGTGGTCCTTCGAGAACTCCGGCAGCAGGTCCTTCCATTCGTACCAGAATTCCGGAAATCCATGCAGAAACAGGATCAGTTCGCCCTTGCCCTGCTCCACGTAATGCAGCTTGACGCCGTTCACCTCGGCGTAGCGATGATGCCATTTGGTTTGCGCCATAAGGTTTGCAACTGCAAGGGTTGCCGTAGCCAGCAGGCCCAGACTAAGCCATTTTCTGCAGAACCGCATCGGTCACCTCCTGTGTGCTGTTTCGGCCGCCCAAATCCGGTGTGCGGACGTTGCCTTCGGCCAGAACCGCAGCCACGGCCTGCTCCACTTCGCGCGCCGCCGCAGGTTGTTCCAGATGCTCCAGCATCATGGAGGCGCTCAAGATCGCGGCCAGCGGATTCACCACGCCTTTACCGGCGATATCCGGCGCGGAGCCGTGTACCGGTTCGAACATGGAGGGGAAGCGCCGCAAGGGGTCCAGATTAGCGCTGGCGGCGAGTCCCATGCTCCCCACAACGATGGCCGAGATGTCGCTCAGAATATCGCCGAACAGGTTCGAGGCCACCACCACGTCGAAGCTCTCCGGCCGCCGGATGAAATTCATGGCCGCGGCATCCACCAGCAGCGATTCCGTTTCGATGCCGGTGAACTCGAGGGCAACATCGTTGAAGGTGCGGTCCCAGAGCGCCATGCTGTATCCTTGCGCGTTCGATTTGGTGACCGACGTGACGCGCATTTTCTTGCCGCGCTTGACGGCCAGCTCGAACGCGTAGCGTACCACGCGCTCCACGCCCCGGCGCGTGAATACGGAACTCTGGATGGCCACTTCGTCGGGCTGGGCCATGTAAACGAAGCCGCCCACCTGGGAGTATTCGCCTTCCGTGTTCTCGCGCACCACAACCAAATCGATTTCGCCCCCCGCCCGCCCGGCCAGCGGCGATTTCACGCCCGGATAGAGATAGGCCGGACGTACGTTGGCGTATTGGTCGAAGGCCCGCCGGATGGGCAGCAGGAGTCCATTCAGAGTGGTGTGATCGGGAATGTCGGGATGTCCCACCGCGCCCAATAAAATGGCATCGCAGGGCTGCAGTAGGTCCAGCGCGCCGGAGGGCATCATCTTTCCCCAGCGGAAAAAATGCGCCGCGCCCCATGCGAAGTCCTGAAACGCGAAAGTGAGATCGTGTTTGTGGGCGGCTTGCTCCAGCACGCGCTTGGCTTGCGGCACCACTTCCTGTCCCACGCCATCGCCGGCGATCACCGCTATTGTGAAGGTCTGCATGCAACCCTCATTCTACTGCCGGGCCGGAGGTCGAGATGTCGCCGGGAATCGCGGGCGAAGCACAAGCCAACTGAAAGCTTCAACCGGGCGCGACTCGATCGCGTGGTCCAGGCACGGATCGATACACGGCATCGGTACGGCAACGCGCGACGACCCACGCCACTCAGGCGAGACCGTCCAAGCCGGAAAGCTGGCCCGTACTATCGCCGAGCTTCTCGACCGCAACCCCCATGCGCGTCAGCATTGAGACATACAGATTCGTGATGGGCGTTTGCGGAGCAACATGCAGGAAACGGCTGCCACGGATGGCGCCGCACGCGCCGCCCACCAGCATCGTGGGCAGGTGATCGTGCTGGTGGGAGTTACCGTCGGCCAACCCGGCGCCGTAGAGAATCATGGTGTGGTCGAGTAGCGATCCGTCGCCATCCGGAGTGCGCGCCAGCGAGGCGACGAACTCGGCGAACAAGCGCATGTGATGACAATTGATCCGCACCACTTTCTCGATCAGGCTGGCGCGCCCTTGGTGATGCGTGATGGGATGGTGCGATTCGGGAATGCCGATCTCGTCGTAGGAACGCAGGCTGCCCTCGCGGCCCACCATCAGAGTCGCGATGCGCGTGGAATCGGTTTGAAAAGCGACCCGCAGCAGATCGTACATCAGCCGCAAATGCCCGGCCAATTGCACCGGGATGGCGTCGGGTTTCTCGATCGGCGCGCGTACCGCATCGTTGCGCCGGCCAGCGGTCCGCACGCGCGCCTCGATCTCGCGCACGCTGGTCAGGTATTCGTCGAGCTTGCCGCGGTCCGCGGGGCCCAGTTGGGTTTCCAGGCTATGGGTCTCCCCGAGCACCCAGTCGAGAATGCTGGAATCGCGCCGGCGCGCGGCTGCGCGGACAGCCGGGTCGGGGTCATCGGAGCCAAACAGAGTTTCGAAGACGGCGCGCGGGTCGACCTCCGGCGAACCGGGCGTCCCGGCCGAGCGCCAGGAAATATTGTTGCTGTAGACGCAACTGTAGCCCGTATCGCAAACGCCCACCATGCGTCCGTCTTCGCAGGTCAGCTCAAGCGAAGGAATGCGGGTGCGCGAGCCGAGCTGGCGGGCCGCGATCTGATCCATCGAGATGCCAGCGCCGATGTCGGAGCCGCCGGTTTTGCGGATGTGAACGCCGGTCAGATAGGTAGAGGCCGCGCGGGCGTGATCGCCCGTGCCGTCACCATTTGGCCAGCCGAAGTGCTGCGCCAGGCCCTCGATCACCAGCATCCGGTTGCGATAGGGTTCCATCGCCTGCATGATGCGCGGCAGCGCGAAGTCCGGGCCCCCGAGTGTGGATATGGATGTGGGCAGCCAATCCTGCATCACGATGCCGTTCGGCACGTAGTTCACCAGCATGCGGCAGGCCGGCTGGGCGCGCGTGGCGCCAGACTCCGGCGTCATGGCGTCGAGCAGCGGAAGGGCCAGCGACGCGCCCATCCCGCGCAGCATGGTGCGGCGCGAAAGATGCCTATTCATGTGCCTCCGCGTTTGCCCGGAACACCGCGCTGTTGACGATACCTAGTATCAGGTCTGAAAAGCGGTAATTCGTTTTCGCGGCCGATTGGGCGATCCCGGCGGCGGCGGCGCGGTCCGCGGAATCCAGTTCGCGGCCCAGCGCAAAGGTGAGCAGCTTCTCCGTCAGGCACTGTGCGAAAGCGTTGGGATGCTTGGCGAGGATCGCGGCGAGTTCCGCGGGGCCGGAAAACGACGAGCCGTCGGGAAGTGTGCCGGTCGAGTCGATCGGCAGGCTTTCGTCGCGAGCACGCCAGCGTCCGATGGCGTCGAAATTCTCCAGGCCGAATCCCAGCGCGTCCATGCGCAAGTGGCAGCCGGCGCACGCGGGGTTCGAGCGATGCTCTTCGAGTTGCCGGCGGAGGGTCAAACCCGGCTCGGCCGACGAGTCGCGCAAGGCTGGGACGTTGGCCGGCGGAGGAGGCGGCGGATCGTTCAGGATGTTCTCCAGAATCCATTCGCCGCGCAGTACCGGCGAGGTCCTGGTGGCATAGGACGTCACGGTGAGCACGCTGGCTTGCGTCAGAATGCCCATACGTTCCGTGCCGGCCAGATCTACCTGGCGGAAGCTATCGCCCATCACACCCGGAATGCCGTAAAGCTTTGCCAGCCGTTCGTTCACAAAAGTGTACTTCGCGTCCAGAAAATCGAGAATGCTGCGGTCTTGGTGAAGGACGAATTCGACGAACATCTCGGTTTCATGGCGCATGGCATCCCGCAAATCCGCGGTGAACTGCGGAAAGCGCTCCGGATCGCGATGGATGAAATCCAGATTGCGGAATTCGAGCCATTGTGCGGCGAAGTTTTCCGCCAGAGCGTTCGACTTCGGATCGGCCAGCATGCGCCGCGCCTGCGCCGTCAGCATTTGCGGATCGCCGAGTTGCCCTCGGTCTGCCGCGCTGAACAGCTCGTTGTCGGGCATGCTGCTCCAAAGAAAATAGGACAGGCGCGACGCCAATTCGAAATCGCTTCCATGCGGCGCGCCGGCATTCTCGACGTGAAACAGAAACGATGGCGAAACCAGAATCGCTTCGATGCCCGCTTCCATTTGCTCTTGCAGACTCTGTTGCGCGGCGGCTACCCGCATTAACCTGTCGATTTCGGCGGGGGTCACGGGACGCCGCCATGCGCGACGGGCGAGTTTTTCAAGATTCAGGCGCAAGCACCCGGGGCTGTGTTGGCCCGGGGCGTGCCCGCAGGCGAAAACCAATGCATATCCCGCGGGGATGGCTGGAAACACCAAGCCGTACGGCCCGCGGGCCTCCACATGCTCCGGATAGGGCGGCGTCACTCTGCCCGCGAAATCGGGCAGTTCGCCCGCCAGCAGGCGCTTCCGGATTTCGGGCTTGGAAACGGGATCGCCCCCGGTCTGCCGGGCGCGCGCTAGTTCGCCTGCCCACACCTGGTCCACTGCGCGATCGTCGTCGCGGACTGCGAAGACGCGCAAACGATGCACGCCCGATCCGATGTTCAAACGGGTATCCGCATAACGGCGGCCCTCGAAATCGATAGACACGGGAAGGGATTGCGGTTCGCCATCGTTCAGCGAAACATACAGCGCGAAGGGATCGCTGCGTCCGGCGATAGCGATGCGCACATCGTAATCGCCGTCCCAAATGAAATTGCGCTGCCAGGTCATGTCGGGCGAAGCGGACGCGTTCAAATGGCTCTCCAGTTCGGGCGTGGCGGGTGCGGGAACAGGCTCGATGGCGGCGCGGGCGATCTTCTTGGCTGCGGCCAGATACTTCGCCATCAGCGCGGGAGTAACAGTGAGCGTAGCGGCATTGTTATCGAAGCCGTAGCTAAAGTTGTCGGCGGGAAAATCGTTGCCCGCGCGGAAATCTACGCCGAGCAGGTCGCGAATGGTGCAATCGTATTCATAGCGGTTGAGCCGGCGGACCGGCGCCGCGGCTGGCAGGACGCCAGCCAAAGCCAATATCAGTGAGACCGCGCGATGCAATCCGCTTGGATACACTTGGATACATATTGTTGGCGGAGTGCGGCGAATCATGGTTACAGCATGGTTACATCGACGTATGCACCGGATTGCATGGCTTGCGGCCGCCTGCCTTACGCCCATCCTTCTGACGGCCGAGACGCCAGCACAAGTTAAGATCCACATCGAAGCAGCCCGGCCGCTGAGAACCATGCAGGGCGGAATCGGCGCATCGTTCCACGTGATCGACACCGAGTTGCCGGGCAAACGGCTGCCGTTGTCCTCCTGGTCCGGCAGCGCGTGGGGCGGCAATCCCGGACCGGACGACGACCGGCACTGGCAGGAGCTGTTCCGCCATGCCGAATGGCTGGGCTTGGACTGGTGCCGCGTGGAACTGGAGCAACGCACCTATGAGCCAGAGCTCGGCAAGTTTACCTGGGATACTCCCGAGATGGGCACGCTGTACCGGATCCTCGACTGGGCGCAGCGCCGCGGCGTGGATGTCTTTCTGCAACAGATGTGGGCCGATGTCGCGTGGAACGCCTATCCGGGCATGGCCGGCGATCCCGTGAAGGTGCTGCGTAGTGCGCCCTATTCGGTGCCGGATTGGGCCAACGGGATCGGCGAACTGATGAATCACCTGGTGCGCACGCGCGGCTACACCTGCATTCAATGGCTTTCGGTAGCCAACGAGCCGGGCCACAACGAGTACTCCTGGTGGCAGGATTCCAATCTGCGGTCATTGCCTATCACGCCCGGATTGCGCGCTGCACGCGAGGAACTGGATCGGCGGGGGCTGAAAATTCCGATTGCCGGTCCGGACTGGGTGGACCTACCGGCGCTGGCGCCGGGCCTCATCGATTTCGACGAGTGGGTCGGCGCGTACGACTTACATACCTACAACGCGGTGTTCGATTCGATGTTGGGATCCTACACCCTAAGTGAGGCTGAGCGCCGCATGGCCAAATGGGCCGACTGGGCGCACGCCAAAGGGAAACCGTTCTTCATTTCCGAACTGGGAAGCATGGCATTCGGCTGGGGCAATCGGGATCCGGGACCCGCCAGCTACGAAGCGGGACTGAAGAACGCTTCGCTGGTGGTGCGCGGAATCAATGCCGGAGTCGACGGCTTCAACCGTTGGAGCTTTACCAACCGCGGCGATTTGGATGGCCAGTGGCAATTGGTGCGCACCTGGGACCCCGATGCCGGACGGCTGCTCGATCGGTTTCAGCCTCAGGCAAACGCTTACTATCAGTACGCCATGCTCTCGCGCTTCACCCCCAAGAATGCGGGCGTGCTCGCAACGCGAGTGGATACGCCATTCGGGCCTGGCGAGCGTAAACTTGTGGCCGCTGCTCTGGTGGGGCCGAAGGGCGCGCTGACGGTAATTGTGGTCAATGAGAGCGACCGGGAAGCCGATGCGGCAATCGAGTTCGACGGCCTGTCGGCTGCGGTCACTTTGAGCCGTTACGCCATGACCAGAGCCGAGCGGGATAAAGACAATGTCGACCTACAGCCGCAGCGGAAGATTGAAGTCACACGGCTGCTGTCGGACCGTATTCCCGGTATGAGCATCGTAGTGTACTCCACCTATGGACTGGGCGCGTTGGACCCGGCGCGGTGAAGAAATTCTGAAGCGGCGGCTTCAGTTTTGGGCCGGTCTGATCCGGATGGCAAATCCGCCGCCAGAGGCCAGTTTGAGCCGCAGTTTCGCGGCGCGCCCGATGGGCTGCTGCCCGGACATGATGTGCGTAGGCTGGCTGTCGGCATCCGGGCCATCCGCGTAGATCTCCGCCCGGTACTCGCCGTCTCCCAGGAAATCCAGCGGAACGTCGAGTTCGCGCGAGGTCCAGTCGGTGATGCCGCCCACGAACCATTCCTTGCCTCGCCTGCGCGCGATGGTGATCCATTCGCCTACCTTCCCATTGAGCACTCGCGTCTCATCCCAAACGGTGGGCACGGCGCTGATGAAAGCCAATCCCGGCTGCAATTTGTACGCTTCCGGGTAATCTGCGACCATTTCGAAGGCGCTCTCAAACACCACGAAGAGCGCCAGTTGGTGCGGCGTGTAATCCATGGGGCCGGCCAGCATGCGCGTATAAGCCAGGATCACGTTGTGGGCGGGCGTCACGCGCGCGCTCCACTTCGAGTACTCCGCGCCCATCACGCCTTCGCGAGTCACCAGATTCGGCCAGGTGCGGCGGATGCCATCGGGCTTGTACGCGCCATGATAATCGATCATCAGGTGGTGCTGCGCGGCGTTGCGCAGCACGCGGCGATACCAGTCCACCATCCATTGATCGTCGCGGTCCATAAAGTCGATCTTCACGCCCGCCACGCCCCACTTCTCAAACATCGGGAAGGCCTCGTCCATCTGCCGGTCGACCGACGTCCAGTGCGCCCAAAGCCAGATCTTGACGCCTTTGGATGCGGCGTAGCGCAGGATTTCGGGCATGTCGATCTCGGGAATCGTCTGCGTGATATCGTGCATGGCCTCCTTGCCGCGCGGCGCCCATCCGGCGTCGATGAGCATGTACTCCAACTTCGCCTCCGCCGCAAATTCGATGTAATGCTTCATCGTCTCGGTGTTCATGCCCGGCTTGAAGCTCACACCTTTGGCATAGGTGCCGGACCACCAGTCCCAGGCGGCTTTGCCGGGTTTGATCCAGGACGTGTCGACGATTTCGGATGGCGGATTCAGATTAATGACGATGTTCGATTCGATCAGCCGCCCGGGCTGGTCGGCGATCATCAGTACGCGCCAGGGCGTGCGCAAGGGAGTGGTGCCGCTGGCCGCCAGTTCCGGCTCGTCGGCGCGCGGCGCAAGCTTGGCTTCGAGCAGGCGCCCCGAACCGCCGGCCGGGTGCGACAGGTACATGCCGGGATAGTTCTCAATCTGCGCTTCGCTGATCGCCACGAAGCCGGTACCCGGCAGCTCCGCAAGAAACGGTAGTGCCACCAGCCAACTCGGCACGATGCCGCCCAAGGGTACGTGCTCGTAATTCGCCTCGTATGGCGTGCGGTAGCTGGCCAGCACCAGCGGCCAGGTGTCGGCATCCTTGGCCAGTTCGAACTGCGTCTTCTCCCGGACGATGCGGACTTCGCGCAGCGCGGTCTGCTCGGGAATCAAGTAGCGGAAAGCCACACCATCGTCATATGCGCGCGCTTCCACCGAAAGGCGCCGTCCCGGCCGGGCAACTTCTTCGAATTCCGCCAGCAGGGCGTTGTAATGGTTGCGCACGGGATTCGATTTGCCGTGCGGCATGCTGGGTACCGCGGCAGTCAGCTTCAGGTTCGCTCCCAGCGGCGGTTGATTCTGCAGATCGAAGCCCAACGCCGAGGGATCGATCAGCGGCTTGCCGCGAAACGTCACGCGATATTGCAACTGGTCCACGCCGGGAGTGAGTTCAAATACGACCCGGCCGTCAGGGGAGGCGACCCGCGCCTGCGGCCAGGCGGCGGCCGCTAGGAGAATGAGGGCGAATGACGGTTTCAGGACGGGCATGCACAATAGTGTACTGCGATGCGCACATGACTCAGTCCGCTCACGATAGAATCAAAATGACTGGAGGGAGCTCTTTGCGTCGCATCCTGCTGCTGCTTACCGTCGCCCTAATGGCCGGCCTCGCCGCGCCAGAGAAGGACGACAATGTCGTCCGGGCCACGCTGGATAACGGCCTCCGCGTGGTGATCGTGCGCGATCCGCTGGCGCCGGTGGTCACCGTGGAGGAGAATTACATCGCCGGCGGCAACGAGACGCCCGCTGGTTTTCCCGGCATGGCCCACGCGCAGGAGCACATGGCGTTCCGCGGTTGCGCCGGCCTGACCGCGGACCAGATCGCCGCCATCTATGCGCAATTGGGCGGCAACCAGAACGCCGATACGCAGCAGAACATCACCCAGTATTTTGTCACCGTGCCCGCACAGGATCTGGAGGTCGCTTTGCGCGTAGATTCCGCCTGCATGCAGGATGTCGAGGATTCCGACGAGCAATGGGCTGAGGAGCGCGGCGCCATCGAGCAGGAAGTTTCCCGCGATTTATCCAATCCCACTTACAAATTCATTAGCCGGCTCAACGAGGATCTGTTCTCGGGCACGCCCTACGCGCACGATGCACTGGGCACCAAGCCGTCGTTCGACACGACCACCGGCGCCATGCTGCGGAAGTTTTATAAGGAATGGTACGCACCCAACAACGCGATACTGGTCATCACGGGCGACGTCGACCCCGCCGCGACACTCGCGAAGGTGAAGCAGCTTTACGGCCCCATCCCGCGCAAGACTCTACCGGCGCATCCGGCCGTCAACCTGCAGCCGGTGAAGCCCGAGAGTTTTACGCTCGACAGCAATCTGCCGTATGAGCTGGTTTTCGTTTCGTTCCGCATGCCCGGAACGGACAGCGCCGACTTTGCGGCCGTCCGCATTCTAAGCGACGTGGTTTCCAGCCAGCGCGCGGACCTCTACGGTCTGGTGCCGCAAGGCAAGGCCTTGGGGACGGAATTCGGCCTTGCGGAAACCTACCCCAAGGCGAGCGTTGCCTTTGCGGTTGCCGCCATACCGGCCGGCGCTGATCCGGCCCCTATCACCGCTGAGATGAAGGCTATCCTTAGCGGCTATGCCACCAAGGGAGTACCGGCGGCTTTGGTCGAGGCCTCCAGGAAAGGCGAGATCGCGGGCGCGGAGTTTCAACGGAATTCCATAACCGATCTGGCATCCACTTGGTCGCAGGCCTTGGCTGGCGAGGGCCGCGAATCCCCTTCGGAAATCGTGGAGGCGATGAAGAAGGTTACGGTGGCGGACGTGAACCGTGTGGCGCAGAATTATCTTTCGCTCGGGAACGCGATTATCGCCACGCTGAAACCCTCGAAAGCCGGCGAGGCGGTGGCGGATAAGGGCTTTGGCGGGGCGGAAGTAACCACGGCTGCGCCAACCAAGCCCGTCACCCTGCCCGACTGGGCCGAAGCGGCGGTGAAATCGTTGAAGGTGCCGCAAGCGGTCACCCACCCGACGGATCTCACTCTATCGAACGGCCTGCGGCTGATCGTACAGACAGAAAAGCTCAGCCCCACAGTCACGGTGGTCGGATCGGTTAAACATGAAGCGGATCTGCAGACCGCAGCGGGCAAGGAAGGCGCCGGCGACGTGCTTGCGGAACTGTTTTCCTACGGAACCGTATCGCGCGACAGGCTGGCGTTCCAGGAAGCCTTGGACGACATCGCGGCTTCGGAATCGGGAGGCGCGAATTTCAATCTGAAAGTCCTGAAACAGTATTTCGAGAAAGGCGTGGAACTGCTGGCGGACAATGAACTGCACCCCGCGCTTCCGCCGGACGCATTCAAGATCGTTCGCGATCAATCGGCGCAGCTTGTGGCCGGCACGCTAGCCAGTCCGGGGTACCGTACGCAAAGGGCTTTGGAAATCGGGCTGCTGCCCAAGAACGATCCGGCGCTTCGAGAAGCTACGCCCAAAACAGTCTCAGCCTTGGCTCTTGAGGATATCCGGGATTATTACGCAGCCGTGTTTCGCCCGGATATGACTACCATCACCGTCATCGGCGATATTACGCCGGAAGAGGCCAAGCCCGTATTCGAGAAATGGTTCGGCACTTGGAAGGCTGCCGGTCCGAAGCCCGCTGTGACGCTTCCTTCGGTGCCGGCGAATCCACCATCCGCGGTCAACGTGCCCGACCCCACCGCGGTGCAGGATTCGGTCGAACTTGCCCAGGAGGTCGGCATCAATCGCTTCAGTCCCGATTATTACGCCCTGCAGCTCGGCGATCACGTTCTGGGCGGCGGATTTTATGCCACGCGCCTCTACCGCGATCTGCGGCAGAAGGCCGGATACGTTTATAACGTCGATAACTCTCTGCGCGCATCGGAAACCCGCGCCACTTACGCGGTGACATATGGGTGCGATCCGGAGAATGTGTCAAAGGCCAGGGTGCTGGTGGAGCAAGAACTCGCGGCCATGCGCACCACGAACGTGAACCCGGCCGAGCTGCAGCAAGCCAAAGCCCTGCTGCTGCGGCAGATTATTTTAGGCGAATCGAGCGAGGATGCCGTGGCGGAAGGCTTCGTGGCGCGCGCTTTGATCGACCTGCCGCTCGACGAGCCGATACGCGCGGCCCAGCGCTATTACGCGCTCACGGCAGACGATGTGCGGGCGGCGTTTGAGAAGTGGATTCGACTGGACGATTTTGTCCAGGTGGTGCGCGGGCCTGCGCCCAAGTAGGACAGGCCTCCAGGCCTGTCCAGAGGCTAAACGGGGCTAAACGGGCATGAAATATAAATTTGTATTTCTGTTTTGCCTATGCCTGCCGCCTGCGCGGGCGGACGAGGGCATGTGGCTGTACCAGCAATTCCCTAAAGACGCGGTCCAGCAGAAGTACGGCTTCGACGCAACCACCCAGTTCCTCGATAATTTGCGGCTGGCCTCCGTCAGAATCGGCGGCGGATCGGGGGCCTTCGTATCCCCCCACGGACTGCTGCTCACCAACCGGCACCTGGTCGCGGGCTGCATTGCGAAACAAGACAGCTTCTACGCCGCGGCGGAGGCGGGCGAGCCGCGCTGCGCCGGTTTGGAGGCAAGCGTCCTGGTGAAGATCGAGGATGTGACCCAGCGGGTGAAAACGGCCCGAGAGGCGCGCACCACGGCGATCGCGCACATCGAAGGCGAGTGCGCGGCCAACTCCGGAAACATGTGCTCTATCGTTACGCTATTTTCGGGCGGCCGCTACGATCTTTACCAATATCGGAAGTACACGGACGTGCGCCTGGTATTTGCTCCCGAGTACGCGCTGGCGTTTTTCGGCCGGGAGCGGGACAGCCTGACGTATCTGCGGTACGGGCTGGATATCGCGTTCCTGCGCGCGTATGAAGATGGCAAGCCAGCCGCCACGCCGCACTATCTGAGGTGGAGCGCGGCGGGAGCCAAGGAGGGCGAGCTGGTGTTTGCGGCCGGAAATCCGGCGACCACGGCGCGGGCCACCACGGCGGCGCAACTGACCTTCTATCGCGATACCGCGCTGCCGGTGGCGCTGGCGCGTTGGGCGCCGCGCATCCAGCTACTGCCTGTTTTCGCGGAAAGCTACAAATCCGCCGCCGGCAAGCTGATCGGCCTGCGGGACGACCGCCTGGTTTCGCGCAAGACCATCTTCGACGCGAAGATCCGGCAGGCTGTGGAGAACGATCCTAAATTGGGTAAACAGGGCGGCCAAGTGTGGGATCAGGTGGCTACGGCATATAAGACATGGGCACCGTTTGAGAAGCCCTATCAACTGTTGGAGGCTGCGCCCGCGCCGGGCTCGGAGTTGTTCCGCATCGCGCGGGAGTTGGTGCGCGGAGAGCCCGTGAAAGAATCCGGTGGCCGCATTCACGATGGCCTGGAGACGGTGCTGTTGACTCAGTATCTTGAGGAGTTGAAGAACCTGAAGGGGAAGGACGTGCCGCTGAAGTCTATTTTGGGCGGGCAGACACCGCAGCAGGCGGCCGAGGAATTGGTGAAATCCACTAAGCTGAAGAGCGCCGCCGTAATGAGTCCGGACGACCCGATGATCCGGCTGGCGCAGTTGTTGGACGCCCCGGGCAGGCGGTTGCAAAAGAAACGCGAGGATCTGATCGGGTCGCTCGAGACATCGGCCGCGGAGAAGATCGCGCAATACCGTTACATCTTGTTCGGCGACGCGGACTATCCGGATGCCACCTCGACGCCGCGTGTGGAGTTCGGCACGGTGAAGGGCTACACGGACCGCGCTGGGACGCCACAACCCTACGCGGCGACGTTGGGCGGATTGTTTTACCGCCGCGCCAATGAAGGACCATATCAGGCCCCGCCACGCTGGGTGGAGAGCCAGACGGCGTTGGACTTAGTCACCCCGCTGGACTTTGTAAGTACTTGCGATATCGGCGGGGGAGACGCGGGCAGTCCGACCGTGAACCGAGCGGGCGAGTTAGTAGGTGTGACTTTCGACGGGAACCTGGAAAGTTCGCCTAACACCTATTTGTATGTGGAGGAGCAGGCGCGGGCGGTGCATGTGGCGGTGCAGGGAATAGCGGAGGCGCTGGATAAGGTTTACCATGCGGGGCCCCTGCTGCGGGAGCTGGGTGTGGAGGTTGGGGGCGGGTTATAGCCGTGATACCCGGAGGGCGGGCAATCTTGCCCGCAGCCGGCTTTTAGCCGGCTCTCGCCGCCTAAGGCCGGGTTTTTCATCGTATTAGTGGCCCGGAGGGCTATGACGATCACTGTTGACATCACGCCCGAAGTTAAGGATGCGCTCGCACGCCAGGCTGCGGCGCATGGGCGCGCGGTTGAGGCGTATGCGGCTCAGGCCCAACGGTTCGATGCACTGGCGGAATACAAAACCTCCGGGGTGTGGGGGATTTCTCATAGGCATCGTTCGGTCTCGTTTTTAATGATAGTTCTACATAATCTGCTATCACCCGCCAGTTCGCCCGGACAGTTACGGCCCAGAGGCCCTTCAACCCGCCTTTGTTCCGTAGCTTCTCGGTGCTCGGCCATGGCGCCGCACGGGTCACCGTCGTCATAAAGAAGTCGAGCAGCGGGTTCTGGAGAACCCGCGCAGGCCTGGAGGCCCGCCCCACAAGGCCTGCAAGAAACTGTTGGTTAGTAATATGGTGCTGCTATAGCACCACCAAAGGCGCACGCGGAAAAGCGAACTTGCGCCCTAACTGGTCGATCACATCGATCTGGCAGATATACCGCCCCGGGGCCAGATCCTTGAGCGGCACCTGGATCTGCACGGGCACCGCTCCGGGGCGCGTGGCGGCCAGGCGCGTAGCATCCACCGGCCCAACCTCAAACGCCTTCACACCCTTGCGATTGAACAGGCTCATGCGCACCTTCAATTGGCACTTCTGCGCATCCGCCGCATCGGGCTGCGCGTCGTAGACGTCGAAAGTCACATACAGGTTCTGGCTGCGGCGGAAAACGCGCGTGATGTTAGGCACGATTTTCTCTTCGCCCACGATCAGCGGGTTGGCCAGGCGCTCCTTCGCGGTGATCCTCTCGGCCGCGCCGACGGCGGCTTTCAAAGGCTCGCGCTGGCTGCTCCACACGATGGAGCTAAGCTTCAGACCCGTCGTGTCCGCGCTCAAATCCGGGATGGTGAAGCGCATATCGAACGTACCCAGCTTGCCCGTCACATTCTCGCGCACCACGAACTTCAAGCGGTATCTGCCCGGCTCCAAGGTAAACCCGGCATCGTATTGGAAGCTCTGGTGGCCGGCCTTCACGGCGTTCGCCCCATCCAGACGTATGGTGATGTTATCGCGTACATTTCCGGCCACGGCGTGCTGTTCGTCTTGAATCTGCCCGGCGAAATCGAACTGCGTCACACTGGCGCCCCGCTTGGCGGCCAGCGCCACCACCGAACCCGGTATCTTAATAGAAACCGGAACGAAGTAAGTGGTCGGAGCCACGCGGAAATAGTTGACTTGCAGCGCCAACGGCAAGTCAGTCGCCGGATCGCCGGCGGAGAGCGCCTCTTTCAACTGCTGTTCCTTCTCCTGTCCGTTCAGCTTGCCCCAAACCTTCGACGCGTAATAGCCCTTGCGATGTTCCAGCTTCGCGGACATCGGATTAGTCAGCTTGACTGTAATCTTGCGATACTTGCCGTCCTGGGCCGGATTAGTAGTGTAGTAACCCAGCAGATAGTAGCTGCGCATCTGCTGCTGGGCCTGCACGATGCCCGCGGTGATATCGTTGCTGTCGAAGAACGCCTTGCCGCCGGTATCGGCAGCCAGGGTGTACAGCGTCTCCTGCGAGTCGTTGATCGTGGCCCTTTGCTGGTTGTAGACGGAGCCATTATAGATGCCGGTGCCGCGCGTGGCGGCGTGGCTGGCGTCGCCGCCAGGAGGGTCCGCCATCAGGCCGCGCGCATCGATGGGATAGACGGCCACATTGGCCTTCACGGCCGCATTGATGGTGGCTTCCAGTTGCGCCTGGTTATCGATGCCGGTCTTGTTGACGCCAGCGGAGAAATAGATCAGCGCCTTTTTTTCCGGCAGGGGCGCCAGCATGCGGGCAGCCTCCTCGATAGCGGCCAGCTTTTGATCGGTGTTGAAGATGTTGAATTCGGTCTCGTCGGCCACGAAGGCCGCGCCGGTGTCTTCGCCGTTGGCGGTGTCGGTGTCCGCCAGACCCGCCATCTCGCTCATTTCGCCGATGGGCAGAGCTTTGATGATGCGATTGATGACATCGCGGTCCGCGGTAAAGTCAGTGAGCACTTGCACCTGGCTGGTATAGAGCAGGATGGCCACCAGGTCGTCCTTGGTAATGTGTTTGGCGGCGTAGTCGAGCGCGGCCTCTTGCGCGCGCAACTGCTCCGGGATACCCATGGACGAAAAGTCCAAATAGAAGATCATTAGCCGCTTGTCGTGATACTGGATCTGGCCGGGCTTTTCGGCGGTGATGGTGGTCTTGGGAGCTTCCGGAAGCTTAAGCTGGTCGGCTAGGGCCAGCTTGGGTGGCGGTTCGGGATCGTTGCTCAGTTTTTGGAATTCGAATACGGCGATTTTCTGCGGCTTGCCATCTTCAAATACCGCGAAATCCGACGGCTTCAGGCCATCGATAGGCCGGCCGGTTTTGTCCTGCACCGTCACATCGACGATCACTAGGTTGCTATTCGCAGTGAACGTCGGCTGCGGCTGCGGTTCCTGTCCGGCAGCCGACAATACCAGAAAGGCGACGATGACGAATAGTCTCAGAAGCTGAACCTCATGAGTAACTGGACAGTCCGCGTAGGGCTGGCCGCAGTAGGCAGTCCATAAGTTGCGGAGTTAACCGTCGTGCCGAAGCTGGTAATGGCCACGTGGTTCAGCGCATTGGTGGCGCTTAGCCGCAATTGCAGTTGACGGCGCGTGTCGCCGAAACGGAAGGCGCGGTTCAATGCGGTATTGAACGAAACCTCGAAGGGTCCGGGGATCGTATCTCTACCGGCGTCGCCGAACTCCCCCGAAGGCGGCGTGGTAAAAGCCGCCGGATTGAAATAGGGGTTACTGCCGGCTGAAATGGGCAGGCCCGTGGCTTCCGCGCGGGTGCTTCCGGAACCGGCCAGGCCCGCGGTGTTGGAGAGATTGCCGGAGACCAGCGCGGTAAGCGGCGTGCCGGAAGCGGCCGTGAACGTTCCGCTGACCGTCCATCCAGCCAAGGTCTTCGTAACCCAGCCTCCATTGCGCAACAGGCCGTGTACGCCGACGGGGGAAGAGAGCAGGAAAGTGGTCGTCAGGTTATTGCGCTGATCGAAACTGGAAAGACCGCGCTCCAGATTCAGGTTGTCGATGTATTGCACGACGGTGCCGCCGGGGCCACTGAAGCTGGATGCGTCGTCGATGGATTTGGAGCGTGTATACAGCATCACCCACGAAACTCCCCGCGCAAACCGGCGGGTGAAGCGCACCTGTCCGGCATTAAAGGTCGAATTAGCCTGCGAAGTTTCGTAAGTGAAGCTGGTGGCGTAGGGAATCTGCAGTTGCTCCTGTGTATCCAGCAGCGACGTTCCGGGCAGCGGCCGATTGGGCTGCTCCGCCACGGGCAGGTTGGTGCCCTTGGTGCCGATGTACTCGAGTTCCAGCAGAAAACCGTGCGGGAGACCATGCTGAATCGCGAAATTCCAGGTTTGCGCGTAGGCCAGCTTGAAATTCGGATCCACCGCGAAAGTGTTCGGAATAGTCTGCGAAGGTATGATCGGAAAGCCGTCCTGCAGCGTGAGCGGAGCCGCCGCGCTGGTGGTCAGCGAGAGAGATGTCGAGTAGGGCGGCTGAGTGGCCAGATAGGTCCCGAGTTGGGAGTAAGCCGACGGGCTGTAGAAGATACTGTATCCACCGCGGATCACGGTCGATGCTTTCGCGGAAGGCCGCCAGGCGATACCCAGGCGGGGCGAGAATGCATGCGTATCGGGCTTGATCAGGCTGCTGGGGAGTCCGGAGGCGCCCGGCGTCACAACGGACACGCCGGTAAACCCCGGATACACGAGTAAGTCCGCCAGGTGGCCATTCAGCTCCGTATATGGAGCGAAGTATTCGTAACGGA
Source organism: Bryobacteraceae bacterium (assembly GCA_049516155.1). Classification (GTDB taxonomy): domain Bacteria; phylum Acidobacteriota; class Terriglobia; order Bryobacterales; family Bryobacteraceae; genus Bog-159. The sequence continues at coordinate 198 of JBEKTJ010000136.1, read as the reverse complement.
TGCCCAGATTGATCGACAGTCCGCGGCTGGGACGCCAGTCGTCCCGCGCATACCAGCCGGTGGCCCAACTTCGCAAATTGTAGCTGCCGTCGCCGTACTGCAGCGTGCTCGATTGCGGTAGGCCCAGCAGAAAGTCGGCGAAGTCGAACCCGGTGCCGGATACAGGGTTGCCCTGGGCGTTCAATTCGCTAGTCAGCA
>JBEKTJ010000135.1:0-17880 GCA_049516155.1 Bryobacteraceae bacterium | reverse complement strand
CTGCCGATCCGGCCAAAGACGCTGGCGTTCTTGCCGGACGGATACATGAGGCGCGTGAATGCCCATTCGGTTTTTTCGTAGGCGTCGGGCGGCACGGCGATGTGGTCGTCTTCCATTTGGGGAAACTGGCGGAAGGTGGCCTGAAGGGCGAACAAGGCCGTCACGGAAAACGCGACAAGACTACCGCGGATGAGCAAGCGGCGGCGCATTTGGACGAGGCCCTCGTATGAGTTTTAGGATAGCATGGGGGGCGCGGCCCATTCGTCGCTAACTTACGCATTCTGGTTAGGACTGGCCGGCCCGCCGCCGATGCGCCGTTTCGTGGCACGAGGTTTGGGACAGTTCGCATTTGCGTTGTTTCCGAGTGGCGCAATCCGGCTTAACGCAGTTCGCGAAGAGAATAAGGACTTTTCTGGGATTCTAATGGAGTCTCGGCTCGCCGCAAGGCGCGTATTTGGACGAGGCCCCGGTATCGCAAGTGGGGTGGCTAGGGTTCAAGGGGCGGATTGCGCTACGCTGGGGGTGAGAGCAATGCCTACCAGCGAGACAGTCGAGACCATTCCCATGGTGACCGGGGCTGACGGCGTGATCCGCGTAAGCGGTACACGCGTGACGCTCGATTCGATCCTGCTGGCCTTTAACGAGGGCGCAACCCCAGAAGAAGTCGCCCAGCAGTACCCGACCGTTCGGTTGGCGGACATCTACCACCTGATCGGTTATTGCCTTTGCCATGGCGCCGAAATGGAAGAATACCTCAGTAGGCGTCTACGCGAGTCGCTGGAAGTGCAGCGGCAGAACGAAGCACGCTGGAGGCCCGATGGCCTTCGCCAACGTTTGTTGGCTCGACGGTCAAACCGGGCATAAGCGAAGACTGGCCGATATCGTGCGCTGGCTTGCCGACGAGAATTTGAACAACGACATTGTTCGCCGCTTACTCCGCCGGAAGCCCGATCTCGATATTGTCCGAGTGCAAGACGCCGGTCTGTCGGGCATGGACGACCCGTCCCTGTTGTCTTGGGCAGCGGCACAGGATCGCGTACTAATCACCCACGACATCAGCGCGATGACGGCATATGCGTATCGTAGGATGGCTTCTTCAGGTGAGTCGTTCCGTTCCTGTTATCGATGACATCATGCTACTGTCCGCGTGCAGCGCCCACGGAGAATGGCAAGGACGGTCCCTTACCTTCCGCTCCGCTGATCGGGCGTCAGCTACCAGCGGGTTCTGGAGAACCCGCGCAGGCCTGGAGGCCCGCCCCACTGTATAATAGGGTGTTGAATTCCCCCACCTGAAGGAGCATGAATGCCTGCGAAGCGGATCGGTATACTCACCGGCGGCGGAGACGTGCCCGGCCTGAATTCCGTAATCAAAACCGTCGTTTACAGAGGCAGCGAAATCGATTGCGAAGTCATCGGTATTCGCCGCGGCTGGGAAGGCCTGACGCATGTCAATCTGGACGATCCGGCGAGCCGGGCGCGCTACATTCTGCCGCTGAATCGCGAGAACACGCGCACCATCGACCGCACCGGCGGCACGTATCTGCATAGTTCACGCACCAACCCGGCCAAGATGAAGGCTTTGCCTCCGGTGGTGAAGGGCGTGGAGTTTCCCAAGTCCGAGGTGACCAAGAAGGGCGTCACGTCGGTGGTCTACGACGTGACCAAGCGGGTGCTGAACAACGTGGAGACGCTGGGATTGGATTGCCTGATCGCCATCGGCGGCGACGACACGTTGAGTTACGCCGCGCGTTTGGATTCGGAGGGCTTCAAGGTGATCGCCATCCCGAAGACTATGGACAACGATGTGCGAAACACCGAGTATTGCATCGGGTTTTCGACGGCGATCACGCGCGCGACCGAAGCCATCGAACGCCAGCGCACGACCGTGGGATCGCATGAGCGCATCGGCATCTTCCGCATCTTCGGACGCGACGCCGGATATACCGCGCTATATACGGCTTATGTGACTTCCATGCGATGTTGCATCCCGGAATACAAGTTCAATCTGCAACACCTGATTGAGCTGCTGATTACCGACAAACAGTACAATCCGAGTAACTATGCTCTCATCATTCTTTCGGAGGGCGCCGAGTGGGAAGGCTATCAGGTGAAGGAAGTCGGCGAGGCGGATGCCTTCGGACACAAGAAGAAGATGAACGTGGGCGAAGACCTGTCGGATGAGATCAAGAAATCCACTGGCGAGGAGACTATCGTCAGCGATCTGACTTACGATCTACGCAGCGGCAGTCCGGACTTCGTGGATAAGATGGTGGCGTCGACGTTTGCCAGCATGGCGATGGATTGCATCCAGCAGGGCCAGCATGGCTTGATGATGGCTATTTCAGGCGGGTGTTATGCGGCGGTCCCCATACCCGACCCGAAGTTAGGATCGCGCCGCGTGGATCTGGAGACTATGTACAACACGCGGCGGTACCGGCCGAATTACGCGAATAAGTTGGGGATGCCGATCTTTCTCACGCGGGCGTAAACGGGCAGACCGTTAACAAGGTGAACACTAAAGTTCGGCCGGGCTTCGCAGCCCGGCCCGCGTTCGACTAGCCCATGGCCTGAACCCTATGGCACTGCCGTCGTCGTGCCGACGGGCAGCGAAGAGACTTGATAGGTCGAGATATTGCCCGCTTTCGTCAGGTACACCTCTACCGATCCCAAACATGCCGAAGCCACGGCGGGAGCGCCGCTCGCGTTAACCCCGTTGATCGGCGTGATCTTAGGAACGTACTCCTGGCGGCCCGACTCCGTATACTTATTGGGATTCCAACTCAGCGAAGCCGCCATGCCCGGATTCAGATTCACCTGCTGGCTGGGCCCGATCGGGTTGCCGTTCAGATCCGTAAAGCTCAGCTCCGCGGAGCAAGGGCTATCCGGGGGCCCCAGCGCATTAATCAGAATGCTTTGGCCGAGCGCTACACCCTGTGGGAGGAACAATGGGGAACCGCTGACAGAGGATGACGGCGGAACCGGAATCCCGGGAACGAAGACCGAACCAATTCCATTCGAGCTGGTGTAGATCTCCATGCTCCCTTGCAGATTTCCCAGCGTCGTGCCCGGCAGGGAAGTCACCACGGGCACTACTTGTACCCGCCCGGAAGATATCAGCGAGCTGCCGGGCAGATCGAGCGATGCCGTCTGGCCAGGGTTCAGGGTCACCACCTGACTCGGACCGACAGGCGCGCCCTCGCTGTTTTGGAACCCCAGTTGCGCTTCCACCGGTACCCCGGGCCCTACCGGCACCGGCCCATCTATTACGGTCAACCGTAGCGTCTGCGTTGAAGTTAGATGAGTAGGGTTATAGAGCACATAAGGAGGAATGCCCGACGGGCCCCCGAATGCGATGGCGCCGTAGGCGATCCGGCTATCCGTGGTAACGATGGTCCCAGGGCCTGGGCCTGGCGGTACCGCGCTAAACTTGGTGATCACACCTCCCCCGGGCACGTATATACGGCCATCCGGTCCGACGGCAAGAAAATTACCCCAGGTATAGTAACCGTAGCCGGATATTTGAGCTCCTGTGCTTCCATTAAATTGGATGAGCTCGGGCCCTGAATACGGTTGGTACATGTACCAAAGCGCGTAAAGGTTGCCGTTTAAGCCCCATGCTATTCCCAGTGGGGAAACCTCGCCGGGCCCTGGAAGAGGGCCAGCGAAGATACCTATATAGGCCAAGGTGCTTCCGTTGTATTTGAGAATTGCAGCCGAACCCTCATCGCTTACATAGATATTTCCGTCAGGTCCGAACTTCACGTCCCACGCCCCGCCGAAACCCGGCCCGGGGCCGCCAGGCAGGTGCGCCATGAGCGCCCCGGTGGTCCCGTTGAACTGCAGCACACCGGCGCTTATGTCGGCGACGTAGAGATTACCATCGGGACCGAAGGTGATCCCCTCTGGGGTGACCAGGCCGCTTCCCGCGCTCACGAAAGTGCCAATAAGAGCGCCACTGACGGGGTTGAAGCGCAGCACGGTTCCTTGTATCGTTTCCACGACATACAGATTACCGTCGGGACCGAAGGCCACACCCGAGGTTAGTGCACCGGTCGGGATATCGAGCTTGGGCGCCCCCGTAATCGCACTAAAGGACACCACATCGTCTCCATTGGTGTTTGCCACGCTCACGTAGATGTCAGCCCTCGCGGTGGACCGCCACGCGCCAGTCAAAATCGCCAGCACCGCAAACATTTGCAAGGTTTGTCCCCGGCCTAAGCGCCGCACGCCTGCTTGACGAGTGCCGCCCGCTATCGTCTTACTCAAATCCGATTCGTTTCGTTGTGACATGTTCTTGTCCTCCTAATCAAACATGCGGAAAACGAACGAAAGATGTACACGTCGCGAGGAAAAACTCAGCGGCGATTTTCAAGAACCTGCGCGGCGTGAAGATCGGCACTTTGGATTGCCGCCAGAGGTTTGGCAAACGCCGGATTGGCGGGCGCCATCTTCTCCGCGACTTCCCGGCCCAGGGCATACGTGCGGCGCGCCTCAGACCAGTCCCCTTGTCTTGCGAGGAGATCGCCGAAGCGCAGGCAATTCCAGGCCTGCGAGAGCCGGATCCTGGATTCCGACGGGTCCGCGGCGGCCAAGTCCCTGTAAATATCCGCCGCTATCCGCCGATGGGGTGCGGCATCGCCGAGATCGCCGTCGTCCTCCAGGAAACCTGCGATGTGGTCGTGGGCGCTCCCTAATAGCAATCGGTCATCCTCGCTGCCGGGATCCAGTTGGACCAGGTCGCCGGCGGCCTGAACCGCCCGCCGCAGCACGCGGTAGCGCTCTTGCCGGGTGCCGCGCCCGTCAAGCGATCCCCCCAACCGTACACAGATTCCAAACAGATTGGTGACGGCTTCCGCATCGGCCGGATCTGCCCTCACCCTGCGATCGGCCATGGTGTAGGCGCGTCGCATGTTGGCTAAAGCTTTCTGTTTCGAGTTGGCCTGCCCCAGTTCGATAAAGCCGAGTTCCGAGAGGACCCGCATGAGGCCTCTTTCGGATCCACCATCTGACGGGTCTTCGCGGCAAAGGCGCTCGAGGATTTCTTGTGCCTTACTGTAGTAAGCAATCGCTTGGTCATTATTCGTGCCCATCTGGCCGGTCAATTTCCCCATCGTATGGACGGCCTCGGCCAATGCGAGTTGGGCGTCGCGATCCCGCGGAGCGGCGGCGGCCAGGCGTTCCCTCAAGGCCAAGCTACGAGCCGCCTCGTCAATAGACCCTCTGACATCGTTCTTCTTCAGTAACAGGAGCGACATGGCCGAGTGAGTTTGTGCCAGCCCCACAACCGCTGAGCTCAGGCCGGGGTGGGCCTCCAGCGTCTTCCCGGCTAGAACTAGCGCGCGCCGGCAGTTTGAAACCGCGGCTTCCAACTCAGGCGTCCGGGCCTGCACATTGGCCAGCTTCACCAGGCCGGCCGCCATGGCAACGCGGATTGCCGGATCGGCGGAGTCGGCATCGTGGAGCGACTGCCGTAAAGAGACGGCCTGCCGGTAGCTTTCCACTGCACCGCGAGTGTTGCCAACATTGCCCGCACCCGGCTCGCCCTGGATGTCTCCGACTTTTTCATAGGCCGCCGCCAATTCGCGGGTCAGCGCCGGGTCTCCGGAGGCTTCCTTGGAGAGACTCGCCAAATACTCCTGGGCCGTCTTTACCAGAAGCTGTCTCGATTTCGTAGCGCCGGGCACATGGTGGATGGACTCTTCGAAATCGAAGAGGAACACGTGCGCCAAATGGCGCACGTCGGCGAACCGGCGTTCCGCGCGACGGGCCTGCCAGGTGGCCACGACTGCTCCGGTTGCGAGCGCCAATAGCACCATGGCGGCCGCGGCAACGCCCAACCAATGCCGCCTGACAAATTTGCCCGAACGGTACCAGATGGTATCGGGGCTGGCGAGGACGGGTTTGCCCGCGAGCCAACGCCGCAGGTCGGCGGCGAGGTGGTCCGCCGATGAGTAGCGGCGCAGCGGTTCCTTGCGCAGAGCCATCTGCAGAATATGATCGAGATCTCCGGCAAGATCGGGGCGCAGGCTGCTGGGCCGGCGGACGTCTTCCTCGCAGATCGCGCGCAGGGTGTCCACCGGACTCTGGCCTACGATTTGATGCGGCGCGGCGCCGGTGAGCAGCTTGTAGAGCACACCTCCGAGGGAGTAAACGTCCGTGGCAGTGCCAGCCAATTCTCCGCGGACCTGCTCGGGGCTGCCGTATTCGGGCGTGAGAACGCGGGTGACCGTCTCAGGCACGGCCCCTGGGTCGCCGCTAAGCACCTTGGCGATTCCAAAATCGAGCAGTTTGGGAATGCCTTCGGCGGTGACCATGATGTTATCGGGCTTTAGATCCCGATGCACGACCAGTCTCTGGTGTGCGAATTGAACGGCCTCGCAGACGGGCAGCATTAACCACACACGTTCGCGCGGGCTGAGTTTGCGCTGTTCGCAAAACCGGTCGATGGGCTGGCCGGCGATGTATTCCATGACGAAATAGGGCAGACCTTCGTCCGTGGCCCCCGCGTCCACCAGGCGGGCGATGTTGGGATGCTCCAGACTTGCCAGGATGCGCCACTCCTGCTGCAAACGGCCGGCGAAAGGCCCGCCCAGTCCGGCCTGAACCACCTTAATGGCCACACGCCGATCGAATTTGCCGTCGGCGCGCTCCGCCATATAGACGAGCCCCATGCCGCCGCGGCCGAGGACGGACAGAATACTATAAGGGCCAAGACGCTGGCCGCGCGAAAACGAGAGACTCTGAATGACGGAGGCGGCCTCACCGGCGACGGCTTGCCCCAGGAACGTTTCGGAGCCGGGATCGTGTTCCAGCAGGAGTTCCACTTCGCGGCGGACTTCTTCATCGGCACATTGTTGCGACAGGAATTCCACGCGCCGCTCCCGCGGAATCTCCAGCGCGGCTTCGAATAGGCGCTCGACTTCCGCGTTCATTGGGCCAGTTCCTTATGCAGCCAGGCTTGCGCCAGACGGAGCTCGCGGCGGACGGTGTACGGCGGAATGTCCGAGCACTCCGAGATCTCTTCGGCGGTCATGCCGGCGAAGAACCGCATTTCCACGAACCGCGCTTTGCGTTCGTCGACGGATGTCAGGCGGTCCAAGGCTTCATCCAGCGCGACGACTAACACCGGACGTCCGGGGAATTCGAGCGTGTCGGTAAGCGGCGCGTCCGCTTCGTCTCCGCCGCGTTTCAAGGCTTGCCGGGTGCGCGCGTGGTCCACCAGGATCTGGCGCATGACCCGCGCGGCCACCCCGTAGAAGTGTGCACGGCTGGTGTAGTCCGGATGAGATTGCTCCACCAAACGCAGGTAGGCTTCGTGAATTAAGGACGTGGGTTGAAGCGTATGGCCGGACATCTCGCGGCGGAGGTAACCCGCTGCGATCTGGTGCAGTTCGTGGTAGACGAGAGGGACCAGTTCGTCGAGCACGGTGCGATCCCCCTTGCCCAATTGCTTCAGCAGCGCGGTAACGGACTCCGCCACTGGGCTATCATACCGCTACAGGGCCGTGGTTGCGCTCATTCCTTCAGCTCCACGATGGTGGCTCCGGTACCGCCTTCCTGCGGCGGCGCCTGGTAGTGCTTCTCCACGTGGGGATGGCTTTCCAGCAGTTCCCACAGGACCTTGCGCAAGATTCCCATGCCATGGCCGTGTACGATGCGCACGCGGCTGGCGGTGGCCATCACGGCGCGGTCCAGGAATTGATCGACGTTGTCGCGGGCTTCCTCGGCGCGCTGGCCGATCACGTTGATCTCCTGGTGTACGGGCGTCAGCTCGGGCGCACGCTTGAAGGTGACATTCTTCGGCAGCTTGCCGCCGCTGCCCGCGCCGCCCGTATCGGGCAGGACTTCGAGCACGTCGTCCACCGAGACCTGCATCTTCATGAAGCCTGCGTCCACTTCCAGGCGGTCTCCCGCAAGTATGCGGCGCACACGAGCCGGATCGCGGATACCCTGCAGACGCACACGCGCGCCTTCCTCGATTTTGGGGCGGCGCAGATCGCCGTGGCGGGATTCGTCCTGCGTGGAGAGCACGGTGGTTTGGAATTCCTCGCGCAGTTCGCGCTTGGTCTTGGCCACGCGGCGCTGGGCCTGCTCGGCGAGTTTGCGTTGGCCGGCGCCCTGCACGATCTCACCGATGGTTTGCTGCGCTTGTTCATCGAATTTGGCCAGCATTTGCTCGGTGCGCCGCTCCAATTCTCTCAGTTTGGCGGATTCGCGTTTCTCCCATTCGGCGGCCAACTCCTTCTCGCGCGCCACGAGCGCGGCCTGCTTTTGGCGGAGATCCGTCTCCAGCGTCTGCACGTCTTTGTTGCGCTGGTGCAACTCGCTGAGGAAGCGTCCGAGGTCGCGCTCGCGGTCGCTCAGGGCCGCGCGCGCGCGGTTCATAATATCTTCCGGCATGCCGAGGCGCGTAGCGATTTCGAGGCCGGCGGACTTGCCCGGCATGCCCGTGTGCAGCACGTAGGTGGGCTCGAGCGTCTGCTCGTCGAAGCCCATGGACGCGTTCAGCACGCTCTGGGTATTGGCGCCGTAAATCTTGAGCGCCAGCAGGTGCGTGGAAGCCAGCGTGAACGCGCCGGCCGCGCGAAAGTGCTCCACGATAGCCACCCCCAGCGCGCCGCCTTCCCCAGGATCCGTGGCGGCGCCCAACTCATCCAGCAGCACCAGCGAATCGGGCGTCACATCCAAAGCCATCTCGCGGATATGCGAGATGTGCGCGGAAAACGTGCTGAGGCTTTCCAATATCGACTGATTGTCGCCGATGTCGGCCAGCACCTGGTCGAAGATGGGGAATTCGGCTTCAGCGGCGGGCACGGGCAGTCCGGACTGCGCCATCAGGGTGAGCAGGCCGGCGGTCTTCAGCGTGACGGTTTTGCCACCCGTGTTGGGGCCGCTGATGAGCAGGGTTTTCGAGCGCTCGTCGAGTTCGAGCGAGATGGGCACGACGGGCTTGCGCTGGCGGCGGAGCACGTCTTCGAGCAGCGGATGGCGCGCCTCGCGCAGCAGCAAGCGTGCGCCGAAGCGCGGGATGGCGCAATTGAAGTCGATAGCGAAGCGCGCCTTGGCGAAGATCATTTCCAACTCGCCTAGCGTGTCCATGGTTTGACGAATGGATTCGGCGTAGCCGCGCAAGCGCGCGGTCATCTCGCGCAGGATGCGGTGCACCTCCTGAGCTTCTTCCTCGGTGAGCCGCACCAACTCGTTGTTCAGGTCGATGGTTTCAAGCGGTTCAACGAAGAGCGTGTGGCCGCTGGCGCTGGCCGCGTGGATCACGCCGTCGATCTTGCGGCGCTGGCCGGCGACGATGGGAACCACGAAGCGCTCGTTGCGGATGGTGACGAACTCCTCCTGCAGCACGCCCTCTTCCTGATGCGATTTCAGGAAACGCTCGAGGGACCCTTGGATGGACTTGCGCTGGCGCTCGATGTCGCGGCGCAGGCGCGCGAGGGCCACGCTGGCGTGATCGGCGACGGAGCCATCCGGCAGGAGCTTGCCTTCCAGATCCTTGAGCAGCGCGCGGAAATCGCCGATGGATTGGGCGCGCGCGCCGAGGCGGGGGAAGCGCTCGGCAACGGCGTTGAGGACGCTCTTGGCGTCGGCGGCGCGGTCGAGCACATGGAAGAGATCGAAGATTTCCTTGCCTTCCAGGCTGGCGCCCTCGATGCGAAGCTTGTGGACAGCTTCGGTCAAGTCCGGGAATCCGCCGAATTCGATGCGGATGGCGGCGCCGCGGCCGGCGGTTTGCGGGCGGGTGGCGGAACGCTGATATTCGACGGCTTCCGCGGCGTCGGCGAGATCGGCAGTCAGGCGGGGGGCATCGGTATGGGGCGCGATGCGCGCAAGCTCCGCTCTGCCGGGCGGGCTGGAAACGTAGCGGCCGAGCAGGGCGCGGAGCGACTCGTATTCGAGGACTGTGGCACTGGTGGCCTTCATCTGTTTCTATTGTCGACCATCCGAGGTAGGACAGGCCTCCTGGCCTGTCTCCGTATGCGAGCGTAAGGCGGACGGCGCGACACGGGGCGCAATCCACCGGAAAAAAAATGAGACACCGATGGGAAAAGGTGCGCGAGCGCGCCCAGTAGCGGCAATCCGCCGAGGCCAACGAGTTGCATCCAGAATTCGAAGTTCAACTTCGCCGGCTTGTGGCTGATTGTACTCAGGATCGGGTTCCGTTCCATGCCGACGAGGACACGCGCGACTAAATATCCGATGATCACGAACAGAACCGCCAGAAAGCGGGCGATGACCTGCGGACCTTCCGGGGAGTACGAGTTGAAGAAGAGTAGCAGCAGAAAGAAAGTGAGCGATATACAGTACGCCATGCGCCGCACTTGTTCGACATTATGAACAACGTAACGGCTGCACTGCAGTGCGACGAAATCTGCACAACACCGTAGGTAGTCGCTTTCCTTTTCCTTCTCGAGCGATTGCCGCCAAAATGGCCGGAGGTCCAAGCGCAGGATCCACGAAGCGATCGCCGCGCTGGTCTTCTGGTAAATTCGAATGTGGTCCAATCCGCGCACTACGCCAGGCAGAGAGATGCCACGGACCACGGACCAAAGCTTGGGGGGATCCTACACGGAATGGACCCTGCGCCGGATCAGACGCGCGGCATGGCGCGAGTAATCCGGAAGCCTTTCTCGATGACAGGGAGGGTGCCGGCGGTGATCCGATAAGTGGATAACTTGCCTCGCGCGACCCACGCAACCTGGCTGGCGTCGTCAGCGGCGCGGAGTGATCCGCCCGTGATGCGGCAGATATAGTCAATCACCACGTAGTGATACTCGATAGCGCCGTGTGCGTCGCGGATGATGCGCTCGAAGATTTCGACGACCTTCAACGGCTGGACTTCGAGGCCGGTTTCTTCCCGCACCTCGCGGACGACGCCATGTTCCAATGTCTCGCCGGCTTCGAGTACGCCGCCGGGGAGGGACCAATAGCCCTTGAGCGGTTCTTTGCCGCGCTCGACCAGCAGGATTTTGTCACGATTAAAAATGAGTGCTCCGACTCCCAGGATAGGAAGCTTGGGATAGCGGCGGCGATCGCCTTTCTCATTTAGCGAGGCGGACACGATACAACGACGTCCTCGCGGTGATGTAGAGGGTCTGCAGGTCGGAGTCGCCGAAGGCGCAGTTCGAGGGCGCTTCCGCAACCGGGATCGTCGACATCAGTTTGCCTTCAGGGCTGTAGACCGCGATGCCTTTGGCGGCCACATACAGATTACCCTTCTCGTCCGTGCGGATGCCCAGCGGAATTCCGGCGATGTTGGAGATGGCCACGCGCTCGTTGGAAGGCTCGCCATCGCGGTCCACATCGTAGGCGCGGATGTTGCGCTCGTCGGAATTGGCGACGTAGAGAATGCGCCCGTTGGGCGACAGGGCGATGCCGTTGGGGCGGCCCGCGGGTTTGGCGACGACGGATAACTGGCCCTTGGGCGAGATGTGGAAGACGCCGTAGAAATCCAACTCGCGCGTGTCCTGCTGGTTGCCGAATGCCGGATCGGTAAAGTATGTGTGACCGGACTTGCTCACCACAATGTCACAGGGCGCGTTGAGCCGCTTGCCGTCCCACTTATCGGCCAGCACTTCGATGCGGCCCTTCTTATCGGTGCGGGTCACGCGGCGGCTGTGTGTCTCACAGGTGTACAGGCGGCCCTGCGCATCGAAAGCGTTGCCGGCGGCGCCATTGGAGTCCGCACGGTAAACTTCCGTGCCTCCGTCCGGGGAGTGCTTCATGATCTTGCCGCCGGGGATGTCGCTGAACAGCAGGTAGCCCTCGCGCGACCAGACGGGTCCCACGGTGAAGCGGAAACCATGCGCCACCTTTTCCACCAGCAAGTCCGGCTGGGAATCGGGAGTGTCTTGGGCGGCTAGGGGCAGGGTTAGAAGCAACAGAAGGGAACACAGCCGGCTGAAAACCGGCTGCGGGCAGGATGGCCCGCCCTCCAAGTCAAATAGCATCAGCGCGGACTGCCCTTGCCCACGACTTCCAGTTGATTATCAACCTGCTTGACGCCGGAGATTTTGCGCGTAAGCTTCTCGGCTTTGATTTTCTGCTCGCCGTATTCAACTTTGCCCTTCAAAGTTACGACGCCGTCCTTGACTTCGACCTCCATGGCGCCGCCCTTGACCACCTGGTCGTCGGCCAGTTTGCGCCGGACCAAGTCGTAGATCTGATCGTCGGAAACGTGCTTGTCCGCGGCCCACGCGCCAGCCGCGAACGCCAGAATGAGGAGCAAGGAAACGAACGTTCTAATTTTCATCTATACCGGCCATTGTACGCCAGTCCAGGGCTGCAAGGAAGGCCGGCTTCTCGCGCCATCGCGGCTGCACCTTGATGTGCAGATCAAGGTAGATATGGCGGCCGAAAAGGCGCTCCATTTCACGACGGGCGAGGGTGCCGATGTTTTTCAGCATGGCGCCGCCCGCGCCGATGATAATGCCCTTCTGGCCATTCCGCTCCACATAGATGGTGGCGTAGATGCGGATCAGCGTGGGGGTATCCTCCCAGGAGTCCACCGAGACGGCCACGGAGTGCGGCACTTCTTCGCGCGTGGCTTGCAGGATCTTTTCGCGGATCAACTCCGCGGCCAGAAAGCGGTCGGGCTGGTCGGTGATGTGGTCCGGCGGAAAATACGCCGGGCCTTCAGGCAGGCGCTCGACGATGGCCTGGCGCAACTCGGCGACGCCATCGCCCGAGCGCGCAGAGATGGGGATATAGGCCGCGAACTCGTGCAGCGCGCGGTATTGATCGATCAGCGGCAGCACCGCGCCTTTGTCCTTGTGCAGCAGGTCGGTCTTGTTCAGGAGCAGCAGCGTGGGCGTATCGGCTTTGCGGATCAGGTCGATGGCGTGGCGGTCTTGCTCGCCAAACTGACGCGAGACATCCACCACCAGCAGCAGCAGGTCGCGCTCGCCGAGGGCGGCGCGCACGGTGTCCATCATGCGTTTGGTTAGGAGCGAATCGGCTTTGTGGATGCCGGGGGTATCGAGGAAGACGATCTGGGCATCCGGCAGCGTGAGCACGCCCTGGATCGATGTGCGGGTGGTTTGGGGCTTGTTCGCCACGATGGCGATCTTGGCGCCGATGAGTTGGTTTAGCAGCGTGGACTTGCCGGCGTTGGGGCGGCCGAGGATGGATACGAATCCGGATTTCATAACTTAGAGTAGGCGTCGGCAAGAGTGCCGACGCGGCACGCTGAAAGCGTGCGCCACGGCGATTTCATGGCGCCACCGGCTGGGAGCGGCGCACGCGCACCTGAGCCACGCGCAATTCATCGCTGGCCAGAATATCGATGTGAATGCCGTCGCGCTCGACGGATTCCCCGGATTGCGGCACGCGGCCGAGCCACTCGCTGACCAGCCCGCCAACGGTAGTGGATTCGATATCTTCCTCCGGGTGGAATTCCAGCAGATCGCCCAGCCGCGCGACATCGAAGCTGCCCGAGACGATGAAGCCGCCTTGGCCGTCCTCCTGGACGTCGGAATCCGGCTCGTGCTCGTCGCGGATTTCGCCCAGGATCACCTCTACCAGGTCTTCCATACTGGCCAAGCCGGCGGTGTTGCCGTATTCGTCGACCACGATGACCATGTGGGTGTTGTCCTGCTGCATCTCGCGCATCAGGTCGTTGACGGGCTTCGTCTCGGGCACCGCGCGGATGGGACGTATCAGCTCGCGGACGGTGCGGTTGGCGCGCTGGTCTTCATCCAACTCGAACATGTCGCGCACGTGCACGAAGCCGATGATCTGATCGATGGTCCCTTCGTAAACCGGGATGCGCGAATACTGCTCGTTGATGACCAATTGGCGCAATTCTTCGAGCGTAGCGTCCGCGGAAATGGCCACAATGTTGGGCCGCGGCGTCATGACCTCGCGCACCACTTTATCGCCGAACTCGACCACGGATTGGATGAGCTTGCGATCCTCCTCTTCGATGAGACCTTCTTCAGTGCCGGCGGAGATCAGCGCTTCGATGTTTTCTGCCTGCGTGGGCGGCTCTTCGTCGCCATTGCCATCGTCGGTCATTTCCACCAGCGACTGGAAGAAGGCGAGCACCGCCACAAAAGGCTTGGCGAGCAGGCCGACGGCGCGGATGAGGGGCGCGAGCGGCGCCAGCCAGCGTGCGTCGGTGCGGCGATAGAGCACTTGCGGCAGCACGTAAGCCATCACGATCATGGTGAGCCAGGATGCCACGGCGGTTTCCAATACTTCCTGCCAGGTCCATGCCTGACCGTCGGCGAAAGCCAGGAAATAGAGCACGCCGATCAGAAGGATGGCGGTATGTTTGATGAGCGTGAAGGAGCCGGCGCCGTCGTCTGTTTCGAAGCCGATTTTGTCTTCGAGGGTTTCCTTGAAGAATCGGATCGCGGGAAAATCGCGGGTGCGCAGACGGAGGCTTTCGAGGTAAAGCAATTGGACGAAGGTGACCAGCCCCAGAAGGAGCGAGAACAGGGCGATCAGCATGCCTACGGCGAGGTTCATGCGCGCACCAAGTTTCTCGCCGGCCTGGAGGCCCGCCCCACCAAGCCCTCGGGGAGGGCCAGCCGTTGCCGCCAGCGGGCTTCGGCGCGAGCCATTTGGCCGCGGTCGGTTTCGTGATCCATGCCCATCAGGTGCAGCAGGCCGTGCAGCATCAGGACGCGGATCTCATCTTCGAGCGAGTGGCCGAACGCCGCCGCTTGTGCCCGGGCGCGTGTGGCGGAGATAGCCATTTCACCGAGGTTCCCGACGACAGGCTCGGAGGCCTGTCCCAACGGGAACGACAGGACGTCGGTAGGATAGTCCTTTCCCAGGAACTCGCGGTTGAGGCGGCGGAGCTCGCTGTCGCCGGCGATGAGGCAGATGAAGCCGGCGCCCCGGGCGACCGCGCCGCGCAGAGTCCGGGCGAAGCGTTCCAGCCTGCGGCGGTTCAGTTCCGCCGGAGCCCGGCGGAACAAGACTATATTGTCGTCTGCGGCGGACATGTATCGGGAGCCGTTTCGGCGGGCGGTTCGGTCAGTTTCAAGGTAAGCTGGCGGCCGGCGCCCACCGCTTCGTTATAGCGCTCGTAGGCCTTCACGATGCGCTGCACTAAGTTGTGGCGGACGACATCGCGCTCGTCAAACTGCACGAAGCTGATGCCTTCGACGCCGCGCAGCACCTCCAGCGCGTCGATCAGGCCGCTGCGCTTTCCAGGCGGCAGATCGATTTGCGTAATGTCGCCGTTCACCACCATTTTGGAATTGAAGCCGGTGCGCGTAAGCACCATCTTCATCTGCTCCGTAGTGCTGTTCTGGGCTTCGTCGAGGATGATGAAACTGTCGTTCAAGGTGCGGCCGCGCATGAAGGCGATGGGCGCGACCTCAATGGTGTTGCGCTCGAGCAATTTGTCGACTTTCTCGGATTCCATCATGTCGAACAATGCGTCGTAAAGCGGGCGCAGGTAGGGATCGACCTTTTCCTGCAACGTGCCGGGAAGGAAGCCCAGGCGTTCGCCGGCTTCCACGGCGGGCCGCGTCAGGATGATACGCGAGACGCGCTTCGAAAGCAGCGCGGAAACCGCCATGGCCACTGCCAGATAGGTCTTGCCGGTGCCGGCCGGCCCCACGCCCAGGACCAGGTCGTTGCGCTCGATGGCTTCCAGGTAGCGGCGCTGGTTCACCGTCTTGGGCGCCAGCATCTTCTTGCCGAAATTGCGCTGGCGGCCGCTTTGGACGAGCGCACGGAAGTTCACCTCGGGGTCTGCGGTAACCACGCGGAGATAGCTGTTGAGGTCGCCGTTGTTGAAGACATGCCCTTCGCGCACTAGCGCCACATAGTCTTCCAGGATGTTTTCGGCGCGGGAGACGGCTTCAGCTTCGCCTTCGATTTCGAGCAGGCTGTCGATGAGTTGGGTGTTCACTTTTAGGCCCGATTCGATCAACCGGATGTTTTCATCGCGGGTGCCGAACAGGTTTTCAACGCCTCGGCTGATTTGCACGCTGGCTTTCATTGAGTGGGTGTGTGGGTACCTCCAAGAGATGCAAAACGCAAACGTGGGATAACGACCGATGCTTCGCGGCCGGTTGGTAAACAGGATGTCCGCGGTGCGGGGTGGTCAAAAACCATCCGCTGTTAGTATAGCAGGTTGGCCGGGTGGGGGAGGGAAGCACTCTTGTCTCATGCAAGATGAGCCTGAACTGGGATTGGATTCTCATACAAGATGAGCCTGGAGCGGAAAAACGGGATGCTGGGAGTTGATCATCAGCATGGACGATTCAGAAGCGGGGAGCCTGGGGCAAATCCGGGCGTTCCTGGCGGGCAGTGGAGAGGTGCGATTTGTGGGACAGCGGCGGGAGGAGGTGTACGGTTGGGTGGAGAAGACGCTAGTGCGACTTCAGTACGCCAGCCTGATCCGACCAGACAAAGGTTTGGTACGGAGGTACATGGCGCGCATGACGGGGCTCAGCCGGGCCCAGGTAACGCGCCTGATCACGGCGTATGCCACCACCGGGGTAGTAAGAGCGGTGGCCTACCAACGCACCAAATTCGTCACGCACTACACCGCAGCGGACGTGAATCTGTTGGCTTACGTCGACAAGGCGCATGGGAACCTGAGTGGGCCGGCGACCCGGCACATCCTAGAACGCGAGCACGGCGAATACGGCCAGGCCGCCTACCAGCGGCTGGCGGCGATTTCTGTGGCGCACCTATACCGGCTGCGCAACTCGGAAGACTACCGCAAACGCAATGCGAGCTATCAACCCACGCGGCCCATCCCGATCCCCATCGGGGAACGACGCAAGCCGCAGCCGCAGGGCGCGCCCGGCTTTCTGCGCATCGACACCGTGCATCAGGGCGACCAGGATGGGCGCAAGGGGCTGTTTCACATCAACGCCGTCGACCAGGTGACCCAATGGGAAATCGTCGCCGCTACGCCGCAGATCTCCGAGTTCTGGCTGCTACCAGTGCTGGAAGCACTACTGGAGCAGTTTCCGTTCCTGATCCGCGGCTTTCATTCCGACAACGGCAGCGAGTTCATCAACTACAACGTGGCGCATCTGTTGGAAAAGTTGCTGATCGAGCAAACCAAGTCACGGGCCCATCATTCCGGCGACAACGGTTTGGTGGAGACCAAGAATGGAGCCATCATCCGCAAACACATCGGCTTCGGCCACATCGGCGCGCAACACGCCGAAGCGATGAATCAATTTCATCGGGACCATTTGAATCCGTACGTCAACTTCCATCGTCCCTGCGCGGTGCCCAAAGTGCTCACCGCAGCCAACGGCAAGCGCCGCCGCGTCTACTTGCGGTGGGCCACGCCCTTCGAGATGTTTCGCGAATTGCCTGGCTGCGAGAAACACCTGCGGCCGCACATCACATTGGCGGAACTGGATCGCTTCGTGCAGACCCAATCCGACACCGAAGCGGCTTTGGCCATGCAGCGCGCCAAACGCAAACTCTTCCAGAGCTTCGCCCGCGAACGCACGGCGTAGGGCGGCCACACCAAGACAAAACCTTCCCATGAAAGGAAGAACAACAGCCCTTTGTGCTCACGGGCTGCATCTCCCATCTGTGGGGAAAAACACAAAAGACAAAACCCTTCTATGAAAGGCAAAACAACAGCCGTTTGCGGCCTCGAAGCGCCTCCCGTTGGTCGGCCTCGAACATCAATATTTCTAGGAAAGGAGATCCGACTCCCGACTTTCCTCCCCCGCCCGTTCAGGCTCATCCTTCAATGAGAATATGCTCTCGCTCGCCGATGCTCGGGAAGAGCCGCCGGCAGCCGCCATGGTGAAGCGTATTATCATATCCGGCATATGGCCAAAGCTTCTCAATTCGTCCCTCCCGGCTTCGGCGCCCTCACGGTCCACCTGACCGTACTGGGCTGCGCCGCCTATATCGAGTTTCTGAAAAGCG
>JBEKTJ010000134.1:0-17960 GCA_049516155.1 Bryobacteraceae bacterium | reverse complement strand
GGAATTCCGCCGGCGGCTCGGTGTAGGCGATGGAGGCGATCGCTTTCTTCACGCGCTCAATGGCGGCCGCCGCAGCGCTACGCTCTCCGGGGGTAGTAGCGCCTTCGTACAACGCGGATATTTTGCGCAACTGCTCCCGAAGTTGTTGCTCAGTCATCTCCTAAGCGGTTCCCGCTTGGGCGGCAGCGGCTTTGCGGGACTGGGCATCGTCGTAGCTCTCCCCGTAAATGGACGGTACCTTGGCGCCCATGGGGCGCAAGTATACCGATAACTGTCCGCGATGATGAATCGAGTGGTTGATCGCAAACTGCAGATACGTAACAGCGGGATATTGGAAAATACCGCGGAAGTCGAGGACTTTCAGAAGCTGTTCGCTGGACAATTTCGCGACGCGGTCGAAATTGGTTTGAAACGCTTCGCCGTACCAGGCGGCCACGTCCGCCGCATTGCCGATGGAGGGCGGCATTTTGCCGCCGGCAGGGTGGAATTCGCCCGCGGCGACCGCGTCCAGGAAGAAGTTCTCCGCCGAGGCGATGTGCCATGCCAATTCCAGGGCGGTCTTGGAGATCTCGTCGGGGCGGTAATCACCCTGTCCGGCGGGAATCGCTTCGATAATCTTGCGCGTGACGCGATGCTCGTTCTTGAGCGACGGCAATGTCATTTGCAGCAGAAACATAGCTTGTTCGGGTTGTATGGGTTGCATTTCGTGGATGCCCTCCGAGGCACTTACAAGTATAATCCAACTTATAATCCGGAGCGTCGCGGAGGCCGCCGGCCGGCAGTCCGCCGCGTATCCAAGGCTCAAGCAGCGGCGGCGGGCAGATAGATTTTGACGGAACCATCTTCGAAGGAGAGGCGAATTTCTCCCTGCGACTGGCGGACGATTTCGTCGAGGGACGGGAAATCTCGGAGAGCTGCGGGCGGAGTGACAGTGACGATCGCGTAGCCGTCGCCGGTGTCCTCGCTGGATGCTACTGAAGTCCGCACAAAGAAATCCCCGGCACAGGCAATTTCGCGGGCGGAGAGGGCCAGTTGCATCAAGATCAACTCGACGCGGCCGGGATCGGCTTTGGCGCCTCCGGCATCGGGCTCGAGCACCAGTTGCAGGCCGATGTCGTCGCCCAGCGCGCATTGCAGCAAATCGTCCAGACCGGCGATCAATTCGTTGAGATCCGGATGCGGGAATGGGGCGGGCGAGCGTTGGCCAAACTCGAGCAGGCGGCTTGCCAGGCGCACGGCGTGGGCGCGTCCGCGGCTGGCTTCCAGCAGGTGCGAGAGCTTCTTGGCGACCGCGGCGGTCAGCCGCCCCAGGATCTCCAGGCGGTTCGCGGAAGCGTGATCCACCGATCCCCATGGCTCGTCGGCTGCGCGTTGGTTCGCGGCGCGGAACAAAATGCATACGCCTACGACCCGCGTATCGTTATCGCGCACCGGGGTGAGGCTGCCTTGGATAATCTGGCGGCCGCCGCGCCGGCCGAGCAGTATAACTTCATTGCCCAACGCGTCGCCCAGGCAGACGGCAGCGCCTTCCCGAAACACTCTGCCGACGGGGCACGCTTGCGGCGCTCCGGTCAGGGCGTTGAGAAGGACGAAGACCTGGCCGGCTGGTTTGCCGAGGGACTCTTCCTGCGTCCAACCCGTGAGGGTTTCGGCCGTGCGGTTCATCAGCGTTACTTGCCCTCCGTCGCCGATCACGATGACGGCTTCGTCGATACTGCCGATGGCGGTGGCCATGCGCTGTCCGTTTTCGATCAGTTGCCGCTCGCGCCGATGGCGGTCGAAGGCCAGTTCGATGGCGGCGCGCAGATTGCGGTCGTCAAACGGTTTCAAGACATAGCCGCAGGGCGCGGTCCGCCTGGCGCGCTCCAGGATTTCCGCATCGGCGTAGGCGGTGAGGTAAACCACCGGGATCTTGAGTTGGTCGTACAGGGCGGCGGCGGTTTCGATACCGTCGAGGGCGCCCTTCAGTTTTACATCCATCAAGACCAGATCCGGCCGGGCATCGGCAGCCAGCCGGAGAGCTTCCGTACCGGTGGCGACGGGTCCCACTACCTGATATCCCAATCCTTTGATGCACTCCTGTATATCGGCCGCAACCACCGTCTCATCCTCGACCAACATGATCCGCGAATTATTCATTTCATTTCTCCTTTAAGTTGTAAGTGGACGGGCATGGATGCCGGTCCTGCCGTTTCTTGAAATCGAATCCGATATCGGACGCCGGCGCCGGCGGGCCGCTCCACGGCCGCGCAGATCTGCCCGGCCAGAAGTTCCACCAGCAAGAGTCCCAGCGACCGGGTATCGGTGGGCTGCGCGTCTTCGGAGAAGCCCCGCCCGTCGTCGGCGATGGCGATTTCGACACCGCCCCCGGGCGGTGCGTGGAGGCCCACCGACACACGACCCTTGCGACCCTCCGGAAAGGCATGCTGGAGGGAGTTGGAAACCAATTCATTGACGATCAGCCCGCACGGGATGGCGGTATCCACGAACACGGGGATGTTTTCGACATCCAGATGCAGTTCAACGTCGGCTGAATTCACGCCGTAGGAACTGAACAGGCCAGTGGCCAGATTGCGGATGTACTCGCCCAGGTTTATGTTAGAAAAGTCCTTGGCGCGGTGCAATTGGTCGTGCAGCATGGCCATGGCATGGACCCGTTCGCGGCAGTCTCTCAAGGCCCGCACCAGCGTGTCGTCGCGGAAGTTGCGCTCCTGGAGGCGCAGCATACTGCAGATCACCTGTAGATTGTTCTTGACCCGGTGATGCACTTCGCGCAGTAGGACTTCCTTTTCCTGCAAGGCGCGTTGGATCTTTTCGTCGGCCTGATGGCGGTAAGCCGCATCGCGGAAATACACAGAGGGACCGTCGGCGGCTTCCGGGAACCCCTCCCGGAGACTGCGGCCGACGAGGCTGTCGCGCTGGCGCTCCAACAAGCGCTCGGCCTGCGCGTTCAGTTTCGGGCAGGTGCGGTCATACGCCACGGTGTATGCCAGACCGGCCGCCGGGAAAGGCGTGCTCTTCCATCCCATCGGCGTACAGGCCCCGTTGCCGCAACGAAAGCGGCTTTCCAGGCCGGCGATGGGAAATCCGCGGGCCAATCCCCCGATGGCGGCGGCGGCGGCTGGGCGGTCGTCGACGTGCAGCAAATCGAGAATATTGAGGGCCAGCAGGTCCGGCTCGGGATAGCCCAGAGCGGCGGCGAAGGCCGGATTTACGCGAAGGAGATGGCCGTCCAGCTTGGTAATACAAAAAGGATCGGGCGAGAGGGCGAAGAAGGGGTCCAGGGGCAAGCGCGGCTGCGGCTTGCGGCGGGAGTGGTATAGCGAACGCTCGATTGCGGCGAAGATGGGCGGCCACGCCATGGGTGCCTCGACGTTCATTGTATGCGCGGAACAGCAAGGAAACGATCAGTCAAACCCGCGTTCACCTTTTGAATCAGTGACCTGCGGGGAGAGTGAAGCCTGTGACCGATAGAGGTTTCTCAGCTTGCGGCCTGGATTCCTGCGCGAACGAGCTTCTGTTCGGGCCGCAGGTTGATGAAACCGAGCGGTGAACGAAACCGCAGCCGAGTGCTGGTTCGGGGCTAGTTCCTGCCGCATAGTCTACCGAAATGAAGTGATTTTAATAACAGTTTAAGAGCCGGTTCATCTGCCGCAGTTTATGATACTTTGCAGACGACGTAGAATCGTCGAATCAAAAGGAGATACCGTAATGAAGAAATTGATGAGCCTGATGCTGGGCCTGTCCATCGCGCTGGGCTCTTTCGCCATGTTCGCCCAGAATTCCACCGATACCACCAAGACGACGACGAAGAAGAAGGCCAAGAGCACCAAGAAAGCCAAAGCCACGAAAGATACCACGAAGACGACCTAACTTCGTCCTCAATGACTGGGAACGCCGCGTAGCGGCTCGGTTACGCGGCTGTCCAGTTGTTTGGTTTGGATCCTACCTTCTGCGGCACATCCCGCTGTCCCTCTGGTTTCCCGATCAGGTAGCCTGCATGGCAGGTTGACTCGCCGCGAGGTTTCCTCTAATCTCTAGTAGAATAGAGGGGATTGTTCGCGTCCATCCGCAATGACCATTTCCGTGAAAGGTGAATATGCGCTGCAAGCCCTATTCGATCTGGCGTCGCAGCCGCCGGGGACCCCTGTCAAGATCGGCGAGATTGCCAAGCGGCAGAAGATTCCGCAGAAATTTCTCGAGCTGATTCTGGCGGGTCTAAAGCAAGGCGGCTTCGTCGAGTCGCGTCGCGGAGCCGAGGGTGGCTACCTGTTGGTGCGGCCCCCCGAAACCCTCACGGCAGGCGAGGTGTTGCGGTTCGTGGAGGGACCCCAGCCGGGCCGCTCCCGGTCGCGGCGCAAGGGCGAATCGCCTTTCGCAGAGATGTGGAGCCGCGTGGACTTGGCGGTATCGGACGTGCTGGACCACACGACCTTCGCCGAGTTGCGCCGCGCCTGGGCCGAGCGTAATTCCAGGTTCGTTCCAAATTGGGAGATATAAGTTTGTTCTACGCGGACAATTCGCTGAGCATCGGGCGTACGCCCCTGGTGCGCATCAATCGCATTACCGATGGCGCGCCGGTAACCGTGTTGGCTAAGATTGAAGGCCGCAACCCGGCCGGCTCGGTGAAAGACCGCATTGGCGCGGCCATGGTGTGGGATGCGGAGCAGCGCGGAATTTTGAAGCCCGACAAGGAAATCATCGAGCCCACAAGTGGCAATACGGGGATCGCACTGGCCTACGTGGCGGCGGCGAGGGGTTACGCCATCACTCTAACGATGCCGGAAACCATGTCGATCGAACGGCGCAAGGTGTTGCAGGCGCTGGGCGCCAAGCTCTTGCTCTCGGATGGCGAGCAGGGTATGGCGGGATCCATAGCCAAGGCGTTGGAACTGGTGTCCTCCGATCCCGATCACTACGTGTTGCTGCAACAATTCGAGAACCCGGCCAACCCCCGCATTCATTTCGAGACCACCGGGCCGGAGATTTGGAGCGACACCGTGGGCGGCATCGACGTGCTGGTGGCCGGAATCGGCACCGGGGGCACCATCACAGGAATTTCGCGATATATCAAAGGGTCGCGGAAGAAAAGCATCGTATCGGTGGGCGTGGAGCCGTCGCGCTGCCCGGTAATCACGCAGACTTTGAAGAAAGAGCCTCTACGCGCCGCGCCCTCAAAGATTCAGGGCTTGGGGGCCGGTTTCATACCGGACACGCTGGATCTTGCGATGGTCGACCGCGTGGAGACCGTCAGCGATGAAGAGGCCACGGAAACTGCGCGCAGGCTGGCTCGCGAAGAAGGCATCTTGTGCGGCATCTCCTGTGGTGCGGCGATGTCGGCGGCCCTCCGGTTGGCCCGCGAAGAGCAATTCAAGGGCAAGACCTTCGTCGTGATACTGCCCGATTCCGCCGAGCGCTACCTCAGCACGTCCCTATTCGAAGAATGAAGAGTTTGTAGAGGACCACCTGCCCCGTCGTCGTCCGCAGTCGCGATGTTCCTAAAAAGCGGGCGCGTTTGGGTGAAAGGGGTGAGTGCGCCCGCTTATCGTAACGGGGATTTGCGGAGAAGACGACGGTCTTTCAGGTAGGGTTACAGCAGATGGCCAAGTATGTAATCTTTCGCACGTTTGAGGAAGAGATACAATCGGGAAGGATGAGACTGTTGATCGCACTCGAAATCACCTTTCTCTGCTTGATGGGATTTGCCGTAGCACAGGTCGAAAAGCTCGCCGAACAAACCCCGGAAGTTCCGCATTTGCAGAATGCCGGCAAGCCCATGATCGTCGATTATCAATGCGCCGCGGAGGACATCCGGCTGGCCGGTTTGAGCTGCACGATAGAGGACCCGTGCCCGGTATATCTGGAGTTGGCGTCCGTAGAGGCCGTCGGGAATCGGATTTTTGTGGCCGGAAACATTCACTCGTCTACAACGACACTTGGCTCGGTGCTGCTCGCCAGCGACGATACGGGCAAGACCTGGCGCGAACCGTACGGGCGCATCCGTTTAGCCGGCCTCGATCGCATTCAATTCATCGATTTCGAGAACGGCTGGGTCAGCGGCGAAGTGCAGCATCCCCTGCCGCGCGATCCATTCCTGTTGGCCACCAGGGACGGCGGCCAAACGTGGCAGGTGCAGCCAATCTTTGTCGATCCGCAGTTCGGCTCCGCCGTGGATTTTTGGTTCAGTTCGCGAACCAACGGATACGTGTCGATTTATCGCGGGCGGACGGGCGAGTCCGGCAGTTATGAGCTGTATGAGACTCCCAACGGGGGCGAAACCTGGATGCTTCGCCAGACCAGCGAGCGGATCATTGAGTTGATGCGCAACAAGCCTGCGGAAGCGGACTGGCGCCTGCGCGCGGATGCCGCAAGCAAGTCGTACCGTGTGGAGCGTCGGGCCGGCAGCGGATGGCGCAGCGTAGCGGCTTTTTCAGTTTCGATCGGCGCCTGCAAGCCACAGGAAATTCCCGTCCCGCCGCCGCCGGTAGATGGCGTAGATAAACCGGTGTGAAGTAGGTGAATGAAAGAAGTATACGGATAGGAGTAACGGAAAGCTATGTGAGGGCGGCGGTGACGACACACTGGAAGTGTTGCCCGTAGGTGTATGCGGGCTGGGTATCCTGACGTTGATCGACTCCGAAATCGCCCAGCGCGCCGCGGCCCTGCGGAGTCGTGGACCCCACGCACGTATAGAAACTTCATGCGCAGAACCGAGAGACCTTGTGGCTTTTTCCCCGCCAGTAGGTGGCGGAACGCTCGGTGCAGGCGATGAGCTATCAGACCCAGAAGCACCGTGGCGGGCAGTCACACAACGGCATAGTACCAGCGAAGAAGCCTTAGCCCTTAGCCTAACCCGGATTGGACGCAAAGCCAGGAGGGCATCCATCGTGGGCCGATCGCGCGCAAGCGTCGCGGAGAGTCTGGAGCGACAAAGCGGCGGTGCGGGTTCTCAGCCAGATGTGCGAAGAGGACTTTCCGGGTTCTTGGTACGCTCTAAGTCGGAATCACCGGCACGGACGTGAACTATGTTCCAGACTTGGCCATTCGGCACGCGGTATCTCTCAATGAACACACAACGTCGCCCGCAATCGCTCCGGTGCGAAGTGCTACGCATGTGGCGCCCGGCATCTCTATCACGAACCAGGACTTCAGCCACAGGCAGTTAGGTTGGCGATTAGGACGTGTCAGCGTTATCGGAAGGCCTTTGCGCCGGCCAATCGCCACGCCCTGCCGAGCAGATCCCGCAGCGCATCGGCATGCACTCGCGACAGGCGCACCAGAATCCAAGGGTATTTCAGATAATGATCCGTAATATAGTAAGTCTCCGGCTCGGCGGCTATCATCTCTTCGCGCTCCTCGAAGGTGGTACCGACAACGAGTGAGTCTCCGTCCTCGCGCAAGCGCACAAATAGCTTGCCGCGGACCTTGAATGCCGCGGTCCCGTAAGATGTGCCTTCTTCGACGTTCGCAAACGATAACGCGATCTTGCGGACGTCTTCGAACGCGACCGCCATGCTACTCCGCCAACTTCAAGATCATCCCGGTATCCGTGGCCACCCACAACGATCCATCGCCCGCCGCGCGCAGCATGGCCCGCACGGCGGTGGCACGGTAATCCACGTCCATCTCCCGCCACTCGCTCAAGTCCTCGCTCCGCAGGATTTTCAACTTGCGCGGTATGGGCGTGTGCTGCAGCTTACCGAGCACTTCCACTCCAGCTAAGTATGCGGTTCCGGATGGCAACAGCAGCACGTCCGTAATGGCCCGGTCGGTAGCATTGTAAACGATACTGCTCTTACCCGTCGTGCCGTCGATCAGGTGGACTTCAGACGGCCACTTAAACGTGTCGGCGAATTCGATCAATCCAAGTCCCCGGCCATCCGGCAGAAAAGACCCGCGGGTGATGCGGCCGAACATCGACGCGGTGGAGGGATTCCAGGTCTTGCCGCCGTCCCGCGTATCCAGCATGATCGACAGGTGGGGCCACTCACGCCGTGTGGTGGCGTCCTGCGGGTCCAGCCAATCGGGTTTGCCGGAATCGCCGGCGCGCGGCGGCGCACTGAAGCCGCTGATCAGGCCAGTCCGGGGAGTCACAAAAGTGATGTCGTTGTAGACTGTGTACTCGGGATCGGTATGCGGGTCGGCTGCGGCGGCGATCGGTTCCCAGGTCTTGCCGCCATCCTCGGTCCGATACGCCAGTTTATGCGCGCCGATGGCGAAGCCTCGCGCTTCGTCCAGAAAATAAATCTTCATCAGCAGCTTCGGCGATTTGGGTATCTCGCGCCATTCGCGTCCCGCATCGACGCTCCGCCACACGCCGCCGGGCGTGACCATCCAGCCCAGCTTGTCGTTCAGGAAAAACAGCGAAATCGGAACATCCTTGAGTTTGGAGACGGTCCAGTGCGCGCCGCTATCGTCGGTGGTCACGCTAACCGGCTTCGAATCGCCTTTATCCTCCAGATACCCGGCCGCGATGCCGCGCGCGGCGGAAGGGAATTGCAGGTCGTTGATGACCAGCGAGGAATTGTCCTTATCGTAAAAATACGAGACGTGCCACTTTGCGGCGCACAGGGGAAGCGCCGAAATCAGGAGACAGGAGGCAGGAGACAGAAGACAGTAGACAGAAGTCAGAATCCCGACTTGTATGCGATTGCGATCCAGCCCTCTATTCATATTCTGACTTCTGTCTCCTGACTTCTGCCTTCTGCTCTCTGTCTCCTGTCTTCTTACCTCGGCCTTATAGGCCCCGACGACATCACAAGTTCGACGTGATTGGCCGATTCCATTGCCGTAGGCGCCATGCGCGCCAGCACCAGCACACAACCCACTTGTTCGCCCAGCGTGGTCAACACTTCCATCTCGCTGCCCGTATGCTGGTGCGGCATGCGGTGCTGCACGTTGACTACACCCACCACCCTGTTGCGGGCGATCACCGGCGCCGAGAGGAACGCTTCGTAGGAATCTTCCGGCAATTCGCCAAAAGTCTTGAAACGCGGGTCCTTATAGGCTTCCCGCGAAATGGACAACAGCCGGCGCTCGCGGGCTACCCATCCGGTCAAGCCTTCATTCAGTTTCAGCCGGACTCGGCCGATCGTCGAAGGGTGCGGCGTGTTCGAAGCGCAAAGCACCAATTCGTCGTTGTCCAGCAGATAGACCAGGCAGGAATCGCATTGCGAGAATTCGACGGTCAGGGCAACAATGCCTTGCAGCACTTCCTGCAGGCTCAATTCCCGCACCATCAAACGGCTGACTTTCTGAAAAAGCTGCAACTGTTCTTCGGTGCGTTGCAGGCGCGATTCTAGTTCTTTGGCCTTCGGCACGCTCCTATTATAGCTTTGGCGGCAACGGCCCAAAAAGGCAAATTCGAGTAGTGGGCCAGTTTGGATTTTGGAGGGCGGCCAATCTTGGCCGCAGCCGCCTTTCAGGCGGCCAGAGCCGGCTGAAAAGCCGGCTGCGGGCAGGATTGCCCGCCCTCCAAATCCAAATTGACCCACTACCCAAATTCGCTGTCAGATCGACCACGCCAGGCGGGGGTTGCTAAAGGCGGCGGTTTCTCCAATTGACCGGCAAGTGATGCCGAGGCCACCCAACAGTTTCGCCAGCATGCCCAAACTCAAGGTTCCGGATCAGAACGTGCGCGGCAACAGTGCACCCGAAGCGCTGCCCAAATCCCCCGACCAGCGCGCCATATCCATCCGCAGCAGCCGCCCGTCGCTGCGCACCGTGACCAGCCCATCCAGATCGGTGCGCAGCACGCACGCCTGCCGCTCTTCGTAGCGCTGCAGAACCTCGGGGTGCGGATGTCCATAGGAATTCTCAAAGCCCGCGGACATCACCGCAAAAGCCGGCTGCAGCACATCCAGAAACGCAGCCGTGCTGGAAGTCTTGCTGCCGTGGTGCGGCACCTTGAGCACGTCCGTTTTGCGCAACAAGCCCTCGGCGACCAGCTCCGCTTCCACCTGCCGCTCGATATCGCCGCTCAGCAGGAACGACTGCCGCCCGAAGGTCACACGGAAGGCCAGCGAATCGTTGTTGTGCGGCGCCTCTTTAGCCACATAGTCCAGCGACGGCGCCAGCACCTCCAACTCCGCACCGCCATAGCTGAACCGCTGGCCGCGATGCAGCGGCACAATACGCACGCCGTCCCTGCGCGCGCGATCCCGCAAAGCGTTCCATGCAGGGTTGTCCGAATTCGCGCCGGTCCACAGTTCTCTGGCGTGGAAGTTTTCGAGCAACGACGGCAGCCCGCCGATGTGATCGGCATGCGCGTGCGTACACACCATGACGTCGATGCGGCCGATGGAGCGCCCCCACAAGTAGGGCGATACCACGTCTTCACCGATATCCATCTGCGCGGGCGCGTGATGCCCGAAGTTGGGGATGCCGCCCCCATCCACAAGCATCAGCTTGCCGTTCGGGAAGGCCAGCAGGATACTATCGCCCTGGCCGACATCCACCACGGTCATCTCCAGCGTATTGTGCACGATCTCGGGCCCGAAGGGATGCCAAAGCAGCAGCGCCAGCAATACCGCCAGTGCACCCGCGGCGGCCGTGAACCACCGACGGCCCGCGCGCCCGGCTATGGCAGCCATAACCAGCCCGGCACCGATGGCGATTCCCAGCCACACGGGCGGAGTGGGTATACGCCAGTTCGGTTCCAGGTGCATGTGCCAGGCAACCACCGCGTGCGATACCGCGAGTAGCCATCCCGCAGCGTTCGCCACCCATGCCCAGCCCGTGAATATGGCGATGAAGCCCACCGGAATTACGGCGCACATCAAGGGCACTATTATGGTGTTGGCGGACACGCCCGAAAATCCGATGCGATGAAAGTACACCACCATCGGCAGCGCCAGCCCCAGTTGCACAATGGCCGACACCACCGCAAGTTGGAACGCGTAAAACATCACGCGCGCCGGAATGCCTATGGCCAGGCAACTGGCGCGCTCCGGCAGCCTGGTCCATAGCCGCAAGGTTTCCGCTAGCAGACGCATCTCCACGCGAAACTGCGCGGCCACTGGCGCTAAGTGCAGATCGCGGCCAGTGTCTGCCAAATCCGCCAGTGCGCGCGCGCGGGAGTACGAGGTATGCTCCAATACCGGCGTAGCGAATGCGCCAATAAAACCCACCGCCAGGAACGTAAGTTGAAAGCTGGCTTCGAACATCTGCTCGGGATCGAGCAGCAGGAAGCCGATGGCCACCGCCGCCAGTATGTTCAGGATGCGGCGCTGCCGTGCAAAGTAGCTGGCCACCGCGAACAGCGTGAAACCGGCGGCGCAGCGTACGCATGGCGATCCCCATCCGGTCACCAGCGCATATAGCCACAACAGCGCGGAGGTAACGAAAAGGGCCGCCTCGCGCCGCACGAAGCAGAGGCGCAGCACCAGCATCAGGAAGGCGGCCAGCACCACTGTGTGCGTGCCCGAAATTACCAGCGCGTGGTAGGTGCCTGTGTTGCGGAACTGTTCCGTCCAGATGCGCTGCACCTGGTAGGTTTCGCCGATCATGACGGCTTGCATCATACCGGTCTCATACGGCTTGCCTTGGTAGAGGTGCGCGAGGCGTTCGAGCGCCATTACGCGCAGGCCCACGATAACGGCCTGGAACCTCGATCCGCACTGGCCGGGTAGTACCGTGACCTCGCCACCGGCGCTCATAGCAGCGGTCCAGTAGATATCGCGGCGCGCCAGATAGAGCGCATAGTCGAAAGCGCCTGGATTGCCGAAATTACGCGGCCGCCGCACGCGCGCCTCGAACTCCACGCGCTGGCCATAGTGCAGAGCGGGTGGCGGTTGGCCTTCGCGCGCGTAGGCGGTAACCTGCACGCGGGCGCCCGGGTCCAGTTCCACGACGAAGCGTTCGCGGTCGCCCGAGAGCGCTGGTGGCTGGACCACGCAGCCGCTCAGGATCACGGGCTCGCGCCCCTCCACATCCAACTCCGGGCGGGAACCCGGGCGATGGGCCAAGTCGACCAGCGCGCCCCCGAACACGAAGCCCAGCAGGCAGGATGCACCGGCCAATACGCGCGCCTGCCGCCAGAGCGCCATGGCGCCCAGGATTGCGAATGCCGCAATGACCACACACAGCTCGCTAGTTTCAAACGACACGCATCGCGAAATCAGAATGCCCGTGGCGATGGCGGCCAGTGGCGGGACTAGCGGGTCTTGCATGGGCCGGCTGCCGGTGGTTCGGCGATGAAGCCCATACGCGGCTTGCCCCGTTTGGGAACGGCCCTGAGATCCTTGAATCCCCGCTTCACCTTTTTTTCGAGATGCTGAATATCCTTGACCACGATCGACAGGACTGCCGCATGGTCTTCTTGCTTGCGCTCCACCAACTCCATCTTGCGCGCCAAATCCCGGTGGGTGGCCACTACCTCGCGCAGTCTCACGAAGGCGCGGACGATCAGAATGTTCATCTGTACGGCGCGCTCACTGTTTAGCACCGACGACAACATGGCCACACCGTGCTCGGTAAAGGCGTAGGGCAGCGTGCGCCGCCCACCGCGCCCTTTTGACATCGCAATCCGCGATGTCAAAGAATCCGCCTCTTCCTTGGTAAGTTGTAACATGAAGTCTTTGGGGAATCGCTCTACGTTCCGCTTAACGGCTTCATTCAGCCGGAAGGTGGGCACGCGATACAGGCCGGCCAAATCGGAATCGAGCATGACCTTCTGGCCGCGGAAGAGGTGCATTGTTCGTCCGATGGGTTCCGACGGTGTCGGAAGACGTTCGGCGCGGGTGGTAATGCGCCTGTTTCCGGCAATGGCAGCCGCGGGCGCAGGATGTGAGTATCGCATGGGCTAGCAGGTTAGTGGGCCGGCCGGACCGTATTTCTCCATTTCGATTGCGGCCATTGTCGTGGTCACCGCCGAACAGCCAAGCCTTCATGGGAATGGAATCCCGCCGGCCGCAATCAGCCCCCCTCACGAAGCTATCGAGTCGGATCGCCACGAGGACCATCTGCGGATCGGCCTGCACCTCCTCCAAGGGAACGTGCGAACGGCGGCTGAAAGCAGATGTGCGCTGACGAACAACCCGCGCGGTGATGCGGACCGATATTCTGCCCACCGTAGCGCCGATGGAAACGCCGGCCAGCGCGTCATGGAACTGACTCGCGGCGAGAGTGTGGACGCTGCGATCAAAGCGGCTGGATGCGCATCAAATTCGATATCTGTCGGGGCAGCGTAGGGGTTGGGGACATCTCGCGAACATGGGAGTCCACGGAAAACGGGTGGTGCTGAGTGCGGGAACCTGTAGGACCGCAGCATTTGTCTTCGGCAAACGTCGCGAAGCACTTCGTTCTGAAAGTGGCGCTAAAGCACTGAAACCCGCTGACCGGCGCCGCGAACTGTTCAAGCGCGGGAGCGGAATTCTTCCAGCGCCTGGAACCAATCTTCTTCCGGCGATCCGTTTGGACAGCCTCTGGCCACCCAGAGTTCATGCGCGCGTGCCGCGACGTCGTCGTGTTTGAATGCGGCCGCCGGAGCATGCCGGTGCGGCTCGAAGGCGTGCTCCAGGGCTTGCCGTGAATGCTCGTGCCCGGTCAGGTGATCCTGTTTTCCCTGCTGCTCGCCAACACGATAGGCGTGCGCACCCACATCGTGCAGCTCAGCGGCCCGTTGATGGTTCTCGTAATGCGATCCGTTGTTATAACGAGTAGACATATTAGATACTCTCCATTCGCCCCGATTTGGTGTGGGCTTCGTGCGCAAGTTTGTACGCTTGATCCGAATAGTCCAGCGCCCGGTCGGCATGCCAGGTTGCGGCTGCATGGTCGCCTTTTTCATTATGTTCCGCCGCCGTACGATGGGCGTGCGCCGCAAGTTCGTGTTGCTCGGCGGCCTTCCGGTGTGCGTCGTGCATGAGGTCTCCTTATGTCCAAGCGTAGTCGACACTTAACTTGCACGAATCGGGCCAACTTCTTCGGAATCCGCATATGACGCACAAATCGTTCCCGGAACGCACCGAACGCACTTGTCGGACCTTTCCGATTTGACCACACACGGTCAAATGACCCAAGGCGGTCGCAATCTTAACCCGATCGCGGGATCATTTGGTCTGCAACGAAGCTTCGGTCAGGTCCAGCCGCGCCTTCCATGCGTCGCGCTCCGCCACCGGTCCGGCATTGGTGAAGTTCATCAACTGGTCGGCACCCGCGCTATATGCAGGCCAGTGCGGCCGCCCTTCCCCATCCGGATTACCAGTCTTGGCAAACGCCACCCAATAAGCTAGCGCAGCCTTGGCGGTGGCCTCGTCGTCGGCCGCCAGATCCTTGGTGTAGCGCGCGGCAACGGTATCGAACACAAACGGAATCTCAGTTGCATGCGGCGCGCCCTTCCACTGCTTGCGCATGGACTCCGCCACATACGAGAAACGATATTCATACGCGGGCTGGCCCGTGGCGGCAACCGTCTGCGCTACGAATCGGGCTGGCTCGATCATCATCCGGTCCGCCGCCACCAGCATGCCGACCTTGCGGAATTCGCCCGAATGCTCCGGATCGTAAACGCCCTCCGCCTTTTCCTTATTCGCCCCGAACGGAGCGAATAGCTCGTCCATGTTCTTGGCAAAAGAGAATCCGATATCGCTGCTGTTGGCTCCCACAATCACCGGTATCTTCATGGCATGCCCGGCAAGCAGAGCCTGCTCGGACGACTCCGCCACGATCTTGCCGTCGATCATGGGACCGGCATACGTCGGGTTTCCCATGCTGGCCATGTTTAGGCGGTCGCACACGCGCTCGGCCGGCAACTCGCGCAACGCGGCCAGCGCGGCGGCGTCTTCACCTTTGATGCCCGCCTTCTCGGCGAACGCCACCCCCACGGCTTCACCCGAGGGCAGATTTGGACCTGATTCGCTGACGCGGCGCATCGGGCCGATGCCGCTTCGCCCGCCGCCCGATTCGATAATCGCTTTTTGAAACAGCCCGCGCGCCAGCGGCGTGGTCATCATGGTCAGGACCGACATGCCCCCGGCGGATTCGCCGAATAGTGTCACGTTGCCCGGATCGCCGCCAAACTTCGCGATATTCTTCCGCACCCATTTCAACGCCGCGACCTGATCGAGGAAACAATAATTGCCGAGCAGGCCGTTGGGATCTTCCTTGGTCAAAGCCGGAAACGCGAAGAATCCGAAGCGCCCCACGCGATAGTTGAAGCTGACGAGCACTACGCCGCTCTCGGCGAAATGCATTCCGTCGTAAACCGCGGGTGAGCTGCCACCGTTGACGAAGCCGCCGCCATAGATCCACACCATGACGGGCAGTTTGTCGGCCGGCCGCTGCACCGGCGACCACACATTCAGGTACAAGCAATCCTCCGCGGGCTTGGTGCCAAGCGGTGCGGCGTCGCTTGGAAACGGAAGTTGCATGCAATCGGATGCGTAGTCTACGGCGGCTCGCACGCCCTTCCATGGTGCGACAGGCTGCGGCGGACGCCAGCGATTCCCGCCGGTGGGAGGCGCCGCGTAAGGAACACCCTTGAAGGCGACTACGCCGCCCGCAATGGCCCCTTTCAGCGCGCCGCTGTCAATGCGCACCTCGTCGACTGTTGCTGCGGCGGCGCTGCCAACCATACCGCAAGCGAGGGCCGCATATAGGATCGTGCCGTGAATTCGAGTCATATTTGTTAGCTAGTCCTGATGAATAGAGCCGCGTAGAGGTAAGTCGCGCGACGAACCGCCGGCTTGGATGATATACTCGCCCGGAACCAGTTCCCAGGCGTCCTTGTCGGCGTTGAAAATCGAAAGATAAAATGGATTGAGGGGCAGCGTTACGGACTTCGATTCACCGGGCGCCAGCCGCACTTTCTCCCACGCGACCAAACGATTGAACTGTTCACCGGAGGCTGATGGCAGCGTGGCATAGACTTCGGCGACCTCCGCCCCCGCGCGGGCGCCCGTATTGGTCACCTGGAAGCTCACGCTGTCCTTGGATGTCTTCAGGCTCGAGTACTTGTAAGTCGTATAGGAGAGTCCGAAGCCGAACGGGAACAACGGAGTCTTATCCTTGGCGTCGTACCACTTGTATCCGACCAGCAACCCTTCGTCGTAAGCCACGTCAAACCTTGTGGTATTGACTTTGAAACCGGGGAACATCTCGACCATGTCTTTATCGCTCGCCGGGGCAGGCTGCGCGGTGAGCTGCGGGTGCGGCAGGTCGGCCTCCGCCTTGGCAAAAGTCAGCGGCAACTTGGCCGACGGATTCACATCTCCGAACAGAATATTCGCAATGGCTGCTGCGCCGCGAATGCCGGGATACCAGGCTTCCATCGCCGCGCTCACTTGGCCGATCCACGGCATGGTCACCGGGCCGCCGGTCTCGAGCACCACGATGGTGTGCGGATTGGCCGCGGCCACCGCGGTCACCAGCGCGTCCTGATCGTTGGGGAGTGACAAGCTGAGGTGGTCGCTACCCTCGCTCGAAGGCTGGTTGACGAACACGATGGCTACGTCGGACGCCTTTGCCAGGCGCGCCGCGGCGGCCGGATCGGCGCCGCTGTCGTATTGCACGTCCGCATGCGGCGCCTTGTCGCGAATGGCTTTCAAGGGCGACGATCGGTGCCAGACAACGCGATCGAAGATGCCCGCGTTGGCGGGCTGTGGCACGGGATTGCCGCCCATCGGGTCGACCTGCGCCGAACCTCCCCCGGAAAGCACTCCTACGTCGGCATGCGAGCCGATGACCGCGATGGTCTTCACGCGCCCGGCTTCCAACGGCAACTGGCGGTCCGCATTCTTCAGCAAGACAATGGACTGCTCGGCCACGCGTTGCGCCACTTCGAGGCCATGAGGCACATCGGGAACCTGGCGTTCCGGCGTGCGGTCAAACAGGCCCACGGCAAACTCGCTGCGTAGAATGCGATGGACCATGTTGTCGAGGCGCGTCACCGGTACCTCTCCGCTCTCCACAGCCTTCTTGAGCGCATCCGCCAGGTAGGTAGAGGTGGGCATCTCCATGTCCAGGCCCGCCAAGGCGGCTTTGGTGGTGGAATGTGTGCCGCCCCAATCCGACACCACAAACCCCTGGAAACCGAAATCCTTTTTCAGAACGTCTGTCAGCAGGTAGCCGTTCTCGCAGGCATATTCGCCGTTGACCAGGTTGTAGGAGCACATCACCGCGCCGGCGCCGGATTCCTTGACGCCAATTTCGAACGCCAGCAAATCGCTCTCGCGAATGGCGCGCTTGTCGGCCTTGACATTAACGTACGAACGGCCGCCTTCCTGGTCGTTCAGCGCGTAATGTTTGATATCACCGAGGATGCCCTGCTCCTGGAGCGCCTTCATTTCTGCACCCACAAGCTTGCCGGCCAGAATCGGGTCTTCGCCTTTGTATTCGAAGATGCGGCCGTTGCGGGGCTCGCGCGCCAGGTTGACGCCGCCGCCCAGCGACATGTTGTAGCCCTGATCGCGCAGTTCCACGCCGATGAGCGTGCCGTATTCGCGCGCCACGTCCAGGTCCCAACTCGCGGCCTCGGCCACGCAGGAGGGCAGCGCGGTCGAATAACGGCCGAACGCGGCGCTGTGCGTGACCCCTACGGCGGCATCCGCCATTTGCAGGTCGGGGATGCCCAGACGCGGAATGCCCGGAATGTAGCCGGCGTTGCCCAGCGATTTCGATGGCGGCGAGTCCGGGCCGGCGAAGAGCATCTGCCAACCCCCGCCATGCAACAGCGAGATCTTTTCGTCGACGGTCATCTGCGCCAGGATCAGATCGGCGCGCTGATCGGGAGTGAGGCTTTTGTTCATCCATGGGCCGGTGGGTTTCGGACGCGGCGGACCGAACTGGGCTTTGGAGGGACCGAGGAGAGTGGTGCAGAGGATAGCGGCGAGCGCGGCTTGGCGCATCGGAATTCCATTATGCATGTTGAAATGGAATAGTAACAGATCGCATTGTCCGGAGGGGATCTAGCAGGCGTGGACGTGCTTGCGAAATTCGGCAAAGCGCGGACATCGCTCCGC
>JBEKTJ010000133.1:0-18265 GCA_049516155.1 Bryobacteraceae bacterium | reverse complement strand
GGCGTTCACGCGCGGACGCCCGCCGGTGAACTGCCAAATATACTGGTCGAAGCTGCCGAACTCCTCCACCACTTTCAGAAACGCCTGCGCATTGCCGATCGCGGCGGCGATCTTCAGGCGGTTTCGGACGATGCCCGCATCGCCGAGCAGCGCGTTGACTTTGCGCTTGCCGTAGCGCGCCACCAACGCCGGGTCGAAGTTGTCGAACACCTCGCGATAGCGCGCGCGCTTGCGCAGGATGGTGTCCCAACTCAGGCCGGCCTGTGCGCCTTCCAGCACCAGAAACTCGAATAGCAGGCGGTCGTCATGCACCGGGACGCCCCACTCGGCGTCGTGATAGGGGATGGAAAATTCGTTCTTGGCCCAGGCGCAGCGATTGGTTATGTCCATAGCCGCGCGTCCCAACGTACCGGTAGTGCCTGGCTCGCCTTGATCCGGGCGAAATCGGGATGCTCCTGGTTAATTAGAATGTTTCGTTCCACTCGTGCCACCACTGAGGGGACCATCAGCACTGCAGTGCGCCGCTCGTCATACCACTGATTGCCGAAGGCGCGTGCGGTTTCATATGACGGCGAATCCCACTTCGGCAGGCCGTCTGGCGTGATCTCTTCGATGGCCACATCGGCCGGAATTTCGATCTCGATGTAACCCTGGTTGGGGGGCACGCTGCCGGAGCCGTGTGCCAGGATCTCCAACAGCGCGCCCGCGTAAGTTTCGGACGCATAGACCACCCGGCGGCCCGAAGAATTCCAGCGGGCGCCATGCAGCATCGCACCCGTGCCGTCGAAAATCGTATGCCGCATATCTGCGATGCGGAACGCCCGCAACTGACCGCTATGCGGGGAGGCCATAGACGATGCGGGCCATGACCTCCTCGGCCTGGCGCGCGCCCAATTCCGTCAGAGCCGCATCAAGCGGCGTCTTTCCGCCGATCTCCGGATGGGGGGTGGTCAGAAAGCGCCGCGCCTGGTCGCGATCCTGCCAGACGTCTTCGGCGATCGCGACCACGCGTGCCAAGCGCTCGGTCCGCTCGCTTTCCGCGGGGCTTAGGCGATCCCGCCTCCGCTTGTACGTTGCCTCGGGTACAATTCGGTGCATCATGGCGCGCTGGTCCGAGGCATCCGGGAAAATACGCTGCACGACAATGCGGAGGGTGGCTTTCGGCAAGCCCCGCTCGACGGCATCGTTCAGATCCAGTAGCGAGGTCACCGTCTTGCCCAAAACCCGCTGGCCGCCAAGGATGTTTCCGGTCTGAATTGGTTCCATGAGTATCAGTATACCATAAGGATGGGATCAAGTGATCTTCGGAGGGGCAAAAAAATGCAGCGGGTCGATGGACACGATTTTCCACGTTTTGCCCTTCTTGCCCTTGCGCTCCAGCCGGAACTTCACCACATCGCGGCGCCGCTCCACGGGGTGCGGTTCGGAATTGCCCACGATTTCCAGGAACCAGTCCAGTTCATCGGCGCGATGCGTGTCGTCGCCGGTGTCCGACAGAATTTCGATGGAGTTCGTGACGGCTGCCACATCGGTCAGCGCCACCAGATCGCGGCGGAAATCCTGAAAGTTCGGCATGTCGGGATCGACCGCTTCAATGAACATCGCGGGATCGTCGTCGCTGAGGGCCGAGGCGATCTTGGCGAACAAGTCGAAGACTTGCTGCGACGCGTCGGCGGCGCGCGCTGTCCAAATGGCGGTGGATGCCGCGCCACTTACCGCCAGCATGAAAGTGCGTCGTCTCATATCAGGTCCTGTAGCTCGCGTTGATGCGGATGTAGCCTTCGGTGAAGTCGCAGGTCCAGAAGCGGGCGCTGCCTTTGCCCTTGCCGCGCAGGGCCAGGCGGATTTCGCACTCGGGCGAGTCCAGCTTCCCTTTCAGTTCGGCTTCGGAAAAGCGCGCCGCCAGACCAGCGCGGCAGACGGGCACTCCTTGCATGTCGATATCGACCTTGCGCGGATCGAAAGGCACGCCTGCATTGCCCGCCGCGGAAAGGATGCGTCCCCAGTTCGGGTCGGAGCCGGCTACGGCCGTCTTCACCAGCGGCGAATTGGCGATGGAGCGGGCCAGCCGCGCGGCGGCATCGTCGGTGGCGGCGCCCGAAACCAGGATCGTGATCAGCTTGCGCGCGCCCTCGCCATCGCGCGCGATGCTGCGCGCCAAGTCCTCGGCGACGGCCGTGATGCGTTCTTCGACCGCGCTCATTTCTTTAGGATCGGGGCGCACGCCGGAAGCGCCATTGGCCAAAAGCACCAGTGTGTCGTTGGTGGATGTGTCGCCATCCACCGAGAGCCGGTTGTAGCTGCGCTCGGCCGCACGGCGCAGCATGCGGCGCAACATAGCTACCGGAATATGTGCATCGGTCAGCACGAAGCCGAGCGTAGTGGCCATGCGCGGCTGAATCATGCCGGAGCCCTTGGTCATGCCGGCGATGCGCACCGTTCCGCGCCGCAGCTTCACGTCGGCGTAAGCCTCTTTGGACGCCAGATCGGTGGTCATCATGGCGCGCGCCACGCTGCCGAAGCCGTCTTCGCGCAAGCCAGCCACCAAGCGCGGCAGGGCATTCACGATCAGCTTCGGATCCAACTCGACGCCGATCACGCCGGTTGATGCGGGCAACACTTGCGTGACCGGCAGCCGCAACAGGCGTGCCGCCGACCGGCAGCAGGCCAGAGCCACGGCATCGCCCGTGCGTGTGGCGCAATTGGCGTTGCCGGCATTCACCAGGATGGCGCCTACTGCTCCCCGCGAGGCTGCCAGATGCCGGCGGCAAAGCTTCACCGGCGCTGCCTGCACGCGGTTCTGCGTGAATACGGCGGCGGCCGCAGCCGGCAGTCCGGAGACGATCAGCCCCAGATCGTCCTGCTCGAGTTTGCGCAAGCCGGCGTATGTGGCGGCGAAACGGTAGCCCAGCGGCAAATCCACTCTACAATTCTCCCAGAATGTCGCTGCCGGTAATTCGCTGTCCGTTGGCGAAGGCTTCCGCAGCGATGCGCTTGCGGCCTTCAAGTTGGACTTCCACCAGTTCCAGCGCGGCGCTTCCAGACACGGCGCGCAAGGGATCAGGCAGCAGGCGGCCGGGTTCGCTCGCTTCTGATGCGGCGAGACGCGACTTCCAAATATGCAATTGCCGGCCGCGAAAGCGCGTATACGCTCCGGGCCAAGGCTGGAATCCGCGCACGCGGTTGTGAATCGCGGTCGCCGGCTGTCGCCAATCGATCAGCCCGTCCTCCTTCTTCAGCAGCGGCGCGTAGGTGGCTTGGGCGGGGTCCTGCTTTTGCGGAATGATCGACGCGATGTTCGCCAACGTCTCGACTAGCAGTGTGGCGCCCATCCCCGCCAGGCGCGCGCCCAATTCCACGGCGTTTTCCTCGGGCCCAATTTCCGTTTCCGCTTTCAGCAGCATGTCTCCGGTATCGAGTCCGGCGTCGATCCGCATGGTCGTGACGCCCGTGCACGTCTCGCCATTGGCGATGGCCCACTGAACGGGTCCCGCGCCGCGATATTTGGGCAGCAGGGAGCCGTGTACATTAATGATGCCGTGGGGCGGGATATCGATCGCGGATTGTGGAATGATCTGGCCGTAGCCGACCACCACCATGGCGTCGGGTGCGAGCGCAGCCAGATGCTGGACCGCGTCGGGACGCCTGACGCGCTCGGGCTGATAGACTGGCAGGCCCAATCGCAGGGCCGCCGCTTTCACCGGGGAGGCAGTCAGTTGTTGGCCGCGTCCGCTGGGGCGGTCGGGTTGAGTGACCACGGAGATCACGTCGTGCCCAGCGGAGACGAGAGCCTCAAGAGCCGGAACCGCGAATTTTGGGGTACCTAGGAAAACGACTCGCATAGGCGCGGGGCAGGACTCCAGGCCTGCGGCCGGCGTCCACGCCGGCCTCTTCCTTTAGACAAGAGGCGGGTCCTGGAGGACCCGCGCAGACCTGGAGGTCCGCCCCACCGTCCTAGGTCCATTCGCCGGCTTTCACCAGCTTGCGCACTTTACGGCGGATCAAATCGCGCTTCAGGGCGCTGATGTGGCTGATGTACAGCTTGCCGTACAGATGATCGGTTTCGTGCAAGAAGGCGCGCGCCAGGAGGTCTTCGCCCGTCTTCTCGAAGAACTCGCCTTTGGAATCCTGCGCCAGCACCGTCACGCGTTTGGCCCGCTTCACCTGCTCGCGGAATCCGGGAATGCTCAGGCAACCTTCTTCACCTTCCTGCTTGCCCTCCACACGTACAATCTTCGGATTGATCAGCACCAGCTTATCCGCCGGATTTTCGGCGTTCGAAATATCGATGACGGCGATCTTACGTGGAAACCCGATCTGCGGCGCGGCCAGCCCCACGCCCTTGGCGGCGTACATAGATTCGAACATGTCTTCGAGGAACCGATCGAGTTCCGGCGTGCCGAATTCGGTGACCTCGTCCGCTTCACGCTC
Organism: Bryobacteraceae bacterium; assembly: GCA_049516155.1. Classification (GTDB taxonomy): domain Bacteria; phylum Acidobacteriota; class Terriglobia; order Bryobacterales; family Bryobacteraceae; genus Bog-159. Next base: position 13,834 of record JBEKTJ010000133.1, on the reverse strand, counting down.
CAGCACCGCATCGCCGTATTTCACAATTGGATAAACCATATTTCAGAAATCCCGCACTTGCATCAGATAACCTTCATAATTGCGCTTGGTCTCGCCCAGCGAATCACCGCCGAATTTTTCGAGGAACGCTTGCGCGAGAATCAGCGCTACCATGGCCTCCGCGATCACTCCCGCCGCAGGGACCACGCATACATCCGAGCGCTCGTAGGCCGCCAGGGCCGGTTCGCGCGTAGCCAGGTCGACCGATTCGAGCGGACGGCGCAGCGTCGAGATGGGCTTGAGGAATCCGCGCACCAGAAGATCCTGGCCGTTGGTGATGCCGCCTTCCAGCCCGCCGGCGCGATTGGCTCCGCGGGTGAATTGGCGGGCCTGCCGGTTATAGTGGATGGTGTCCTGCACTTGCGAGCCGAAGCTGGCGGCGTTCTCTTCCGCGAATCCGAGTTCGACGCCCTTCACGGCTTGAATGGACACAATGGCCTGCGCCAGGCGCCCGTCCAGGCGCGCGTCCCAGGTGGTATGCGATCCCAAGCCGGGGGGCACGCCGTGCGCGATCGCCTCGAACACACCGCCCACGGTGTCGCCGGTGCGATAAGCCTGGTCCACGACTTCCTTCATGCGCAGTTCGGTTTCGGCATCCACGCAACCCAGCAGGACTTCGGTTTTCCCGCGCATAGCCGCTACCTCTTCCCATGCGACGGTGCGCGCGAGACGGACACTGCCCACGGCGATCACGTGGCTGGCGATATCGATCCCGAACTGGATCAGCAAGGCTTTGGCAACCGCGCCGATCGCCACGCGGGCAGCGGTTTCGCGGGCGCTGGCACGCTCCAGAATGTAGCGCGCGTCGGCGAAATTGTACTTGATGGCGCCGGCCAGGTCGGCGTGTCCGGGGCGGGGCCTGGTGACCGGCTTCTTGTGATCTTCGGCGCCGTCCATATCCTCAACCGGCAGGGCGGCCGTCCAGTTTTGCCAGTCCCGGTTGCGGATCAGGATGGCCACGGGCGAGCCGATGGTATGCGAATGGCGCACGCCGGAGACAATCTCGGCCTGGTCGTGTTCGATCTTCATACGTCCGCCGCGGCCGTAACCCTGCTGGCGGCGCCAAAGCTCGTGATTTACGTTGTCGAGAGAGACCGGCACTCCGGCGGGAAGTCCTGTGAGGGTGGCCACCAGGCACTCGCCATGCGACTCCCCGGCGGTTTCAAATCGCAGCATTGCCGAGAGTTTTCATGTTAACAGGTTGGGCGCGGCGGTTTCACGCGTGCTCCACTAACATGGTAGTTCATGCAAACTCGTTCGCTGGATGTGATCGTTATCGGCGGTGGAATCGTGGGCGGCGCCATCGCCTGGCGGCTGGCGCAGGCGGGCGCGGCCGTCACCCTGGTGGATGCGGGCGGGCTCGGCGGCGAGGCCAGTTGGGCCGGAGCGGGCATGCTGGCGCCGGGCGGAGAGTTCGTCACGCGCAGCCGTTGGGCTCAGTTTGCGCTGGAAAGCATGGCACGGTATCCGGCGTTTGTCGAAGAGTTGGCGAGCGAGACGAGTTTAGGGATCGATTACCGGCGCTGCGGTGCGGTTGAGATCGCGCGCACGGATGCGGAGTGGCAGGATCTGCTGGCGCGCCGCGCCGCGCAATCTGAGTTGGGCATTCGATCCGATGTCGGGGATGGCCGGCTGTTCTATCCGGACGATGCGCTGGTCGATCCGCGCGATGTGACGCGCGCTCTGCGATGCGCCTGCGAGAAGCGCGGCGTGCGGATCCGCGAACAGACGCGCGTGCTGGCGGTGCGCGTGACGGCCGAACGGGCGGAGGTGGAAACCAGCGGCGGCATGTTGCAGGGATCAGCGGCGGTGCTGGCTGCGGGGGCTTGGAGCGGGCAGATTCCAATGTCCGGCCCCGACGAGCCACTCGCCATTCCGGCTTCGTTTCCGGTGCGTGGGCACCTGCTGGGATATGCGCTGGAGCCCGGCTCGCTCGGCCCGATTCTGCGCCATGGGCACACGTACGTGATGCAGCGATCGAGCGGATTCACGATAGCGGGAACGTCGTCGGAGCAGGTGGGCTTCAACCGCCAACTGGACCCGCAGATCGTGGCGGATATCCGCGCGCGCGCTGTTGAACTGGAGCCGCGGCTGCGCAAGGCTGCGGAGCCGATAGCGTGGCTGGGATTTCGTCCGGCGACCCAGGATTTTGAGCCGGTGATCGGACGGGTGGGGGATACGCGTTTGTGGCTGGCGTACGGGCACTATCGCAACGGCATATTGCTGGCGCCCGCTACGGCCGCGCGTGTGGCGGGGGAGATTTCCGACCTGGACGAACTGCTATGATGGGGCTGGAACGCGGCCAGCGAGGAGGCGCCATGAACAACACACAGCTTTATCTCGCCATCGGCGTACCGATTTTAGCCAACGCCGCGCTAATCGGCCTGCTATTGGCTTACATTAACGCCAAGTTTGAGAATGTCAGCCAGCGGTTCGACGATATGCGGGCGCTCTGGCTGGCTGAGTTGCACCGTGTCGAGGAGGTGCTCGATGCGCGGCTGAAGCACCTTGAGCAGCGCTAGCTAGCGCACCTTCCGATACGCCAGGAATACAGCGATGCGGTCCCACCGGTCGCCCGCCCAGGCGCCCGGACCAATCTCATACCCGCGCCTTCGAAGCAGCTCCTGCGGGCTCTGCGCAAGCTTCCAGGACTTGTGGTTATATCCCACCCACACACGGTCTCCGGTAATCCCGTCCACTCCCGCCACATTCACCAGATTCCACTTCTGGTGGTAGTGCGACTCCAAGAAGTAATTCATCGGAAACGCAAGATAAGGATCGAGGAACTCGACGGTCGCGGCGCCCGGCCCATTCATCTGCACCAATTGCCCCGTAAGCACGTCCATGTTAGTCCTAAGTTCCGGGTACATGGTCACGCGGTAAAGGCCGAACGCTCCCCAAGCCGCGGCGATCGATAGGACGGTCGCTCGCGCCCACTTGGGACGCAGCGCCACCAGTCCCATCGCCAGCAGGCACAGATACGGCGCCGCGCAAACAATCAGGTGGCGGTTGCCCCAGATCGAGTTGCGCAGCATGTTGCTCAACAGGTAAGTCGCAAACGGCGGCAAAAACGCCAGCAGCGCGGCGAAACGCAGCCGGCTCAATTCCAAGGGATCGCGGACGCTGCGAAATACTCGCCAAAGCCCCGCAATCATCGCGCCGAACAGGAAGAAGACCATGGCGGAGGCCAGTGGAACCGGCCACAGCGGCCCATCGCAGCCCACGTAATACCACCAAACGTCGCCGATCTTGGGATGCCTGATCCAGCCCAGGTTCGGCGCCAGGCCGCCCTTGGCGATAGCGGCCTGCGTCGCCGCGTAGGCCCACGGAGCAAACAGAATCGCAATCGCGGCGGCGCCCAGCAGAAACGGCTTCAGTTTGCGCCGATCCAACCACAAGAGGTGCAGCCCCTCGATCCCGATCACCATCCAGCCGAAATACTGCGTATAGACCAGCAGCAGATTCACCGCGGTCAATCCGGCGACGCGCTTGTTACTAGCGCTTTCCAGCACCAGGTTGAACAGAGCTACGGAGGCCAGGCTCAGCAGGAAGAAGAGCGCGTACATCCGCACATAGCGGGCGTGAAACACCTGATAGTCGTTGATGGCCAGCAGCGCTAAGGCGATGATGCGCGCAGTTGCGCTGAGTTTGAGCTGGCGAAAGACAACCCACACCAGCGGCAGAGCCGCGACCGAGAGTAGGAACGGCAACAGCCGCATCCAGGGCATGGACTCGCCGCCGATCCCGACCCAGACCCACAGCAGCAGATAGGAGAGCGGCGGATGCACCACGTCGGCGCGCACCGATTGCAGCAGATGCCACAACCGGTACCGCGCGCATAACAGGCTGAAGATCTCGTCCGAGTCCAGGCAGAATGCCGTCAGATTCCAAAGCCGTATGCTAATGTAGCCCGCCACTAGCGCGCAGATCGCCGCCATTTCGAGCCGGTGGCCGCGCGCTTTCCCGGACGCGCTGAACGGCGTGGCGGCGGCTATCGGGGCCATGCGGCCTCCGGCGCCGGCGCGGGCTTCAATCGGCGCAATCTCAGCCTTACACGCGCAGGAAGATTCAGCGTAGCCAGCCCATACATTAGTGCGACCAGCAGCAGGCTGGCCGCGGCGCATTCCCCGATCGTGGTCTTCTCCTTGGCGAACCAGAACCACCGGCCATAGACGAGCTCCACATGCACCCAATAGATTAGCAGCGAATTCGTACCGAGGCGACGCATGAAAGGCAGCTTTTCGGGTTGCTGTCCGGCGGTCCACACGAAGCCGGCGGCCACCAGCACCAGCACGATTCCGAGGCGGATGAAAATCAACCCGGGGCTATCCAGCCAGAAATCGGAGTTCGGGTAAATGGAGAACGGCAGGTTGGAAAAATAATGGGCGGTCACCACCAGCGCCAGCCCGAAGCATGCGGCCCACTGCATGATCCGGTCGCGGGCCGGCGCGGCCGTGCGCAGCAGCGCGCCAAAGCTCACGCCAAAGGCGATGTAAGCCGCGTCCGGGAAGAAACTGAAGTAGGCCTTGTTTGGGACGATATAGTTACGCAGCAGCCAGGGAACCGCAGACCAGTCCGGCATCAAGACTACCGGAGCCAATGCGGCGATGGCCAATCCGGCCGCGGCGCACCAAGTGATTCTCCGGAGCGGCGTCAACAGAGCCGCCGGCGAAACGACCGCCACCCCCAGCGCCATGCAGTTCAAGATGTCCACCCGGACGATCTCCGTCCACGGATTCCCCCATGCGAACAGCCACAACTGCAAGCGGAACGCCAGGGCGACGGCAAGCAGCCACGCCGCGCGCCGTAGCGCGGACCTGAGCCGTGCAGCCGGCGGCAGCCCGTCGCGGTCACCCCGGTCCAGCCGGAACGCCAGCGTTACGCCCACTAGGAATAAGAAGATGGGCGCCGGCATGCCGCCGATGAACTGCGAAAGAACGTAAACCGGATGATTGCGGAGATCGGCCCGCGCGAACGAATTGAACAGGTGGCCTTGCAGCATGATCAGGACCCCTAAGCCCCTCAGCCAGTCCAGCGCAAGCACCCTGTCCGTGCGATCCATCCCACTGCAATCGTCGCACTGCCGGGCAGTACTTTTCAACGTTCCTGCTCCGCGATTCTCGCCCGCCGGCGGAAATCGGGTTGACAGGTTGGGAAGAAGAGGCACTTTGCTACCGCGGCCTCTGGACAGGCGTGCAAATATCCGACGTATTATCAACGAATTAGCTGTACAGGTTCACTACAGGTGCGCTTCCATGGCTGGTGAATCGGGCGGCGTCCGACTTGACCAGCCACCCGCAGGACAGATTGGAGAGCATCCCGCTTTTTTTCAAATCTTTACACGTGAATTTCGATTACAGCCGGAATATATTGCGACGGTTCGAGGATCGCGTCACTATTGTCGTGGAGGTGAGAGACGATGCGTAACAGACACTCATTCGGATTGAACTTGCGGCGGCGGGTCCGCTGGGCCATCAGAATGGCAGCCGCGCGGCGCGTAAGGCAACACCAAGCCTAGCCTTAGGCTAATAGGAGCGGATCAATGGAACTGTTTCAGATGGAATCTAACCGTGCCGGGAGTTATCGGGATAGCCGCCTGGAAATCGACATCCACACGAAGACGGTACTCGTGGATGGCGTATCCGTTCACTTGACGCCGATGGAATTCGATCTCCTGGCCCATCTGGCCCGGAATGTCGGCGAGATCGTATCGCGAGATACGCTGATGATGAAAGTGTGGGGGTACGGGCCGGAGATCCTGACACGGACCATGGACGTACACCTCCGCCGCCTGCGGGTCAAATTAGGAACGTATAGCCGGCAGCACATCGAAACGGTCTTCGGTTTGGGCTACCGGCTGCAGCCCTGCAACATGCCCCAGACGCTGACGCACGAGACGCTGATGCACGCTGCCCGCGCTTAGCCGGCCAATACGTCCACCGCAATGGCGTCGTGGTCCGATAACGGCACGGCCCGGCCCTCCCGTACGCCGTGAATAACCACCGGATTGCGGCAGCGCAGGCCTCGAGTGGCGAACCAGTCCAGCTTTACGGGGCAGCGCCCACCATGGTTGCGCAGCGCCCAGCGGATGAAGCGGAAACACCAGCCGGGCACCCAGTCGCGTAGCGCTGTGGTAGCGCGCAGATCCTCCACATCGTAGGAAACCGTGTGCTCGCCCAAGTGGTTGCAGTCGAGGTAATCGAAGCCGCGCTTCTCCAGCAGCAGAAACAGGTCGCGTTCGAAACGATTGTAGGGATGCAGGTAGTGGTTGCGAATCACGTTATCCACACCCATCAAAACGCGCAGCCAGAAACCCAGGATTGCGGTTAGCGCGCGGGATGAATTGTAAGTGCTGGTATTCCAGTCGCCGCCCACTACCGCGGCCTGCCGGCTACCGATATTATCGAGCACATCCCGCAGTTGCAGGTAGCGGTGCCTCTGCGTGGACTGTGCATCCAGATGCACCGAAACGGCCGTCACCGTAGCATTTGGGAAACGGATATCCGCCGCCACAGCCGCCTGCCTGCCGATGCGCTTTTCGCGCGAAGCCATGATATCCACGCCATTCTCCAGAAACACGGGCCGGATGTTGCCCATGGGATAGCGGCTCAACACCGCGTTGCCATGCAGTCCCAGATCGTTCGCGCCGGGCAGATCCTGCTCGACGCCGGAGCCCTTGGTCAGGTTCAGGTAGCAGGGCACAAAGGCGTATTGCATGCCCAGTGCGCATGCCATGGCGCGCGCCACATTGCGATTGCCGGAACGGACCATCCCAGTGTCGGTCTCCGTGAGTAACAAGACGTCGGCTTCCCGTAGAATCGCGTGCGTGCGCAGGGCTTCCACCTGGCCCTCAAACTGGGCGCCGCGCTCCACATTCCAGGCCACGAAGCGGTATTGGCGGCGGGCCGGTGCGGCGCTGCGGCAATGTCTGAAGTTACCGATTTCGGGAGTGTCCAGCACGCGGCGTATATCCGGCTCCAGAGTACGGTATAGATCCAGTCCCCAAAGCTCGGCGCTGTTGCGGCAGGCGGCCAACGCGGGCAGGTGCGGCGCGATTCGCTCGCGCACGATCTCGTAAATTTCTTGGGTTTCGACCGAATCCACTGCTACGATTGTAACGGTTTCGCCATGCGTCGCTCGCTATTTCAAAAACTCCTGTGGGGTGTGCTGCTGCTGGCCGCCATCGAGTTGGCGCTGCTGAACTTTTCCATCGTGTCGATGGCGAGCCTGGACCCCGGCTCCACGGCGGATTTGCGTTGGCGCATGGCGCTAGCCACCCTGGCGATGGCGCTGGCCGGCCTTGCCTGCGCGCTCCTGTTTTCGGGGCGGCTGCGGCAGCGTATCGCACGGCTGAGAATCTTTGTCGAGGGCCTCGTCAATGGATCGTCACAACTCCCGCTGCCGGAATCGCGGGACGAACTGGGCGGGCTGGCCGAGTCGCTGGGCCGCGTGGCGGCGCAGGTCAACGATCTGGTAGATAAAGTGCGGCTGGAGGGCGCGCGCCGCGACGCCATCCTGACCGGCATGGTGGAAGGCGTACTTGCGGTGGACAAAGAACTGCACGTGACATTTTGCAACGCAGCTTTTGCCAGCGCCTTCGGCGTGCACGGCCCAGTGCCCGCGGGATTGCCGGTGCTGCGGCTGGTGCGCGATCCGGACTTCCTGGAGATGCTGCGCGTGGTGGTCGCCTCGGGCGAATCGCTGAAACAGCGCATGCATCTAACTGGCGCCGACAGCCGGTCCTTCGAAGTGCAGGCTGCCCCACTGGCCGGCGCTTCTAGCAGCGGCGCCATGGCTATTCTGCACGACATCACGGATCTGGAACGTCTGGAGCGCGTGCGGAAGGATTTCGTGGCGAATGTTTCGCACGAGCTGCGTACGCCGCTGACCGCCATCCGCGGATACGCGGAAACACTGCTGGATGGAGCACTGGACGATCCGGACCATCGCCGCCGGTTCGTCGAGATTATTCAATCGCATGCCATACGGCTGAACAACATCGCTTCGGATCTGCTGGCGCTGTCGGAACTGGAATCCGGCCGGGCGCCGGTGGCCCCCGGCAAGCTGTCAGTGCTGGCCACGCTCGAAGCAGCCATGCGGACCGTCGAGTCCGAGGCGGCCATGCGCAAAGTCCACCTGGGGTGGGGTACCGTCGAGGACTTGCAGGTAATGGGCAACAAGATCAAGCTGGAGCAGGCCTTCGTCAACCTGCTGGACAATGCCGTCAAATTCAACCGCGGCGAAGGCGAAGTCTGGGTGGAGGCGAGCCGGCTGCCCGGAGGTAAAGTGGCTATCAGCATTGCCGATAGCGGCATCGGGATTCCGTCCGAGGATCTGCCGCGAATCTTCGAGCGCTTCTATCGCGTGGATAAGGCTCGCTCGCGCGAAGTGGGCGGCACCGGTCTGGGCCTTTCGATAGTCAAGCACGTCATCGAGCAGATGCAGGGCACGGTTTCGGTGGAGAGCCAGTTGAATAAGGGGTCCCGGTTTACGGTGGTCCTGCCGGAGGCGTAGGTGGTGGCTCAATTCGCGCGCCTGCCCTACAGTACTCAGCGCGTGGCCATCGACTTCAGCTCATCGAAATAGCTCTCGCCGATCAGGGTAGTTCCGCTGCAGCCGTGAATGTGGACGTACCCCCGCGGTTCGCCCTTCGTCCATGTTCCCCGATCCCGGTTCAGTTGGGTTAAAACGGTATGCGGCTCTTTCAGTCCCTGGCTTTCTTCAGGTGAGCCAGGGACCCCCATCCAGACGCGATTGTCATCGCACAACGCGAAGCCGCGGACGTCCACCATGGGCACGGAGAATGCGTAGCTGGCCAATTCTTTCCCGTCCGCCGTGAACTCCATATAGCGGTGGCCGAAAGGCGATAACCAGCCCACGCGATCTTTCGAGGAAACAAGTTCCGAACCACCCACCGGGATCGCCCTGGCCGGGAATTCCGAACGGGGCACAGCCCCGCCAATCTGCTTGCCGGTTATGTCGAAGTGCCGAAGAATGAAGTAATCCTGGCTACTTCGCGGATCGTCATGGTTCTCGATTCCGGCGGTCCAGATGGTTCCGTCCGGCGCGAATGTCACGGCCTCAGCCCCATAAGGAAACAGGCGTACGACTGCCTGGCATTTGGCGCCCCGGCCCCACGGGTGGTCACCACAGCCCAGGTTCTTGGAGAGGAGCCGTCTAGCCGCTTGTTGTTTCGCCCATCGCAGGGCCAGCCGGGATAAAATGCCGACTGCCGCTATGTTAAGTAGGACGACAGCGCAAAACCGAAGTGTGTATCCTCATGGACGGATAATAAACTGAGATTATTCAGCGGACAAACGTCTCGATTCAGAGGGCCCCGACCAAACTATACCAGCGATTCGCCGAATGTCGGAACCACTGTCTTGCGGCACAGTCTGTTTGACGATTTCCCTCGTGAACCCATGCGAAAACTGGCGCCTAAGATCGCTAAGCTTCGAAGACGGGGAAACCGCCGATGCACGCGGATTCACGCCGATCACGTCTTGTTTGCCCAAAGGCGTTGTTCCGAAAAATCGCGTATGTCATTCAAAAAACGGATTCTCTCAAATCCGAGGCATTCGCCAATCCGCGGCCCGCGGTCATTTTCATACTCTACCGGTGGCCGAAGAGGGCCGGCCCTACGGGGTTATCGGCGTCCAGCGGCGGTTCCATTTCGCATGGGCTCGTCGGTGGGCTGCGCATTCAGGCACACCGATCCCCGAGGGGACGCACCCCGGACTTTATTCGTCGTCGTCTTCAACTGTTACGGGTTCGAGATCCTCGGCTTCGAAGATCTGGCGGCAATCCAGGCATTCCAGGTATTCCACGCCATCGCGCCTGGCGATGATCTCGGTACGGTTGTGCTCGCAAGCGTGCTGCATAAATAAAGCAAGACTTACGATTAATTCTAATGAACCAGACACCCTTGTCAAGGGGGATAAGCATTATTTTTTTGAATCTTAACGGTCGATAGGGGTCCGGAGGGCTTTTCCGGCGCCCTGAGCTACAATTTAGGGGTGCCGTTCCCCATCCACCGCATGCGCCGGCTGCGCGCGACCGAGCCGATCCGCAGCCTGGTGCGGGAGACCCGCCTGGATCCGGCGGAGTTCATCCTGCCCCTGTTTGCCTGCCCCGGCGAAGGCATCCGCCGCGAAATCGGGGCCATGCCCGGCAATTTCCAGATGTCCGTGGACCAAATCGTGCGCGAATGCGCCGAGGTGCGGACGCTTGGAATCGGCGGCGTGATCCTGTTCGGCCTGCCCGAAAGCAAGGACGAAACGGCTTCCGGGGCCTACGCCGACGATGGCATTGTGCAGCGGGCCATCCGCGCCATCCGCCGCGATGTTCCCGGCCTGTTGATCATGACCGACGTCTGTAATTGCGAATACACCAGCCACGGCCATTGCGGAAAGATCGTCAACGGGGAAGTGGATAACGACCAGACGCTCGAATGGCTTGCCGCTTCGGCGGTTTCGCACGCGCGCGCCGGGGCCGACGTGGTAGCCCCCTCCGACATGATGGACGGGCGCGTTGCCGCCATCCGCCACGAATTGGACGCCAACGGCTTCGCCCACATTCCGATCCTATCCTACGCCGCCAAGTTCGCTTCGGTGTTCTATGGACCGTTTCGGGAGGCCGCGGAATCCACGCCCCAGTTCGGCGACCGGCGCAGTTACCAGATGGATCCGGCCAACGGGCGCGAAGCCATGCGGGAGATCGAACTGGATCTGGAAGAGGGCGCCGACATGATCATGGTCAAGCCCGCCATGCCCTATTTGGACCTGATCCGCGAGGCGCGCCAGCGCTTCGACGTGCCCATAGCCGCCTACCAGGTGAGCGGGGAATTTTCCATGATCGAAGCCGCGGCCCGCAACGGCTGGATCGATCATGACCGCGCCATGTTGGAGAGCCTGACCTGCATCCGGCGTGCGGGCGCCCAGATCATCCTGACGTACTTCGCCAAACCGGCCGCCAAGCTGCTGGCTTGAAATCGTTACTTGCGCGTAGGCGCAGGAAAACTCCGCAGCGAAGGCGTCGATACCGGCGACCGCCTCGTTAGGGCTGCGGTCCGTCCGCCCAGGGATATTTGTCGCTCACCAGCCACTTACAGAACTCCGTGTAGCTGCGCCGGAGCGATCCGACATATGTCGGTTCCCCTTTCTCCACCGCGATTCGTTCGTTATACGCATACCAGGGCACGTACAACAGAATCACCTCCTCGAAGTACCGGCTGAGGTCGCAGTCACGCAACTCGTATGCGCGCTTGAAAAGATCCGCAAACTCGCTCTGAAAACCGTTTAGAGATGTCTGTAGAGCCGTCAGGTCTGCTGGATCGCATCGGCTGGCGAGCGGGTAGACGATTAAAGGCCGCAAATCGTCGGAAAGCCGCCGGAACTCAAGGGCCGCTTCCACCACCTTGATGACCATTGTATTTTGGCTGTTCGGCGCGAACATCGCTATCAGCTTGTCGGGAAGAATCGCGGTGCAAACGCCGCTGATGTCGCCAATACCCGTGCGCGAGTCTATCAGCGTGTACGCGAAGCGCGCGGCCAGCATTTCCCGAAATGCCTCGAACGCGTAGCGATGTTCCCGAAAGAGGCCCACCCAGTCGAAGCTTGCGACCTTTCCCTGGTATTCGGAACTCGCGATTTTCGCAATCGGCCCCGCCGCCATCAGAAATAGCCCTTCCGTATCCGCCTCAACGAGATAGGGCTCGAGCGGTAAAGCTTGGTTCAGGATCGCGGCACGCCCCTCGTTTCGCAGTCCCTCGCGAAAATCTTCGCGGTTGGCGAGTAAATCCACGAACGCCTCGAAGTAGTCCACCAAACCCCGCACGGGTTCGTCGGCTGCCTTGAAAAACCGATGGAGGCTGGGCGCTTCCAGGTCCCAATCGATCAGGAGTGTTTTGGCCGGCGCCACAGTATGCTCGCGCGCGAGCAGCCGGCCGACATTTGCCACGGTCATCGTACGGCCGACGCCGCCCTTGTACGAATAAAACGTGAGGATTCTACCCTCGCTCATGCTTGCCTCGTGAAGGGGTATTGCTGCGCAGCCTGGCTAAACTCCCGAAATGCGGACTCCTCAGGCAGTTCAAAATGGTCGCAATCGCCGGTATAGGCGTTTTGCTTAACGAGCTCGGTAGCGGCTTGGTCAATGCGCGATACGATACCCCGGGCGAAATCATCGAACTCGTCGCTTTCCTCCACATTGGGCCGACGTAGGCGAAGGTGTGAAAAATCCTTCCAATTCAGACACTTCACTTGCGGCGGCAGCATTTCGCTCTGGACGAACCCGGAGCCCCCCGGCGCGCGGGCAGGCTGCCAGACTAAGGGCAGAATTGCGATCTTGACGTTGCCCAAGCGCTGCGCGGCGAGAGCTTCCATTCCGCCCCACTCCCGCCCGCAATAATCACTAAGATAATATTTAGGGGCGCAAACAGCGATGAGCGTAATGCTTTGGCAGATCGCGGTTGCGATCCGCCGGTTCCAGTCCTCGCCGGTGCCGATATCCTTATCGAGAAAAACCGAATCGGGCAACCCGTGGATCGGGGCTTCGCGCTCAATCTCTTCTTTGAGTTTGACCGCGAGGCGTTCGACGAGGTCACCCGGCTTACCGCGCGGCCAACTGATGAAGCTGGAATGCCGGTATCCGGCAGCCGCGAGCCAATGTACGCGGTCAAGCTGGCCCACTGGGCTCATTGGCGAACCTCAGTTTGAGCGCGGCGGCCTCCTGCAGTGCGCGTCTAAATCGCAGAGCAAGCTTGATCTTGAACCGCAGCATGTCGTCCGGCTCCAAAATCGCCGATCCGCGGTCGATGATGTCAAAAGCGCCGATGGAAAATGCTCTTTCACTCTTTTTCGGGCTGAGATACGCCGAGATCAGGATCACTGGCAGGTTCTCATCCTTCGCTTTGGCGGCTTGCAGAACCTCAAAGCCATCTTCGTCGACGCCCCGGCTCTGCAGTGCCAAATCGGTAACCACAAGGTCGATATCTTGTTCATTGAGGACGCTGATCGCGCGGGTGCGATCCCGTGCAAGAATGATGTCGCGGTCCTCTCCCGCCGCCGCCCTGCTAATCGCCTTGAGCCGATCAGCGTCGTCTTCAACCAGAAGAAGTTTCTGCACGGGGTTCTCCTCCAAAATCCGAGTACACAGGCAGCATTACCAGTATACTAGTGCCGGAGGCCATCTCAAAGTCTATGCTGATCGCACCACCGTGCCCTTTCACAATCCTCTCTACAATCGGCAACCCCATCCCGCGCCCTTTGCCCTTCGTACTGTACCAAGGTTGCAGAACATATGGGCGGTGCTCTGGCTTGATGCCCCCGGCATTGTCCCGTACCTCCATCACCGCTCCCAGCGGCTGGCCGTCATCGTCCACGACCCAGAGCCTAACTTCTATCTTAAGGCCTGCCACCCTTTCGGAGTCCTTGGCCGCCTCCATCGAATTGGTTATGAGATTCGACAGGACTTCCTCGATTCGCTTTGGGTCGCCACTGATCATCACAGGTTCACCCGGAAGGACCGCAACGACGACAGAGGGGTAATTGGTGGCAGTGTCCTTAATCACGTCATTTAGACACATTTTGCGGAACGAAGCCGCGGCAGGCCGGGCATAGTCCCGCAGTAGGTTCGCGATTCTGAGCACGCGCGAGTGGCGATCCCGCAACTGGTCGACAAAGTCCTGCACCTCCGGAACCCAAAGCGTTGGGGAGCCCTTCGCGGACTGATAGAAATCCCAAACCACGCTACGGGTATCGGATAACGCTCCCACCACGGCGTGAATGGTTGAGGC
>JBEKTJ010000132.1:0-18296 GCA_049516155.1 Bryobacteraceae bacterium | reverse complement strand
GTGCTGGAAAAGCGGAATCTGCAGAGCCTCCAGCGTGAGCAGCGCGGGATTGTCCAACTGGGACCTGCCGGAGGCCGTGAAGAGTCCGAAGGTGGTGTCGTAGCGCAAGCCGTAGTTCACCGTGAAATGCTGCGTCACCCGCCAGGAATCCTCGGCGTACATTCCCAGGCGCTGCACGTTCTGCGAGAAACTGCCGTTGCCCGCCGGTGTACTGGTGCAGGTCGTGCCGGGCGTGACGGCGAGAGTGCCGGTGGGCGTGCACGTCAAATCCACGGCGAATTGCTGCGGGTCGTTGACGTAGTCCGCGGGATTCTGCGCGAACACGGTCAGGTTTTCCGCGTTCCCCGGCAGCGCGCCGCTCATCACCGGCTCGTGTATGAAATCGATGCCGAAACTGGGCGAGTGCCTGCCGGAAGTGTGCGTCACGGCATAACGGATTTGATATTTCTCCTGATCCCGCGCAATGGGAAACGCCGTAATCGGCGTGACAAACTGGTTGTCGCCAAAAGTTTCGAAGCCGGAAATGGTCTGTGACGTGGAACTGAATGGGAAGGCCAGCGCGAAGCCCAGTTGGGAGTTCCGATATTCGTTCAAGCGCAATCCGCTCCCTGCCAGGGTGAAGGTTCCCAGCCATGTGGGGCTGAAAATGAATTGCTGGCCCAGCACCATGTTCATATAGTTGGAATGCCAGGTGGCGCCGGTAGATGGCAGCGTGGCCTGCTCCACAAAGGCGTTGTCGGTGGTGTAGGTATCGAGGGCCGCCCGCAAATACCACTGCGAGCGCGGCGACTGCGTCCAGTCGAAACGCAGGTCCCCCAGATAGTCCCGGAATGGAATCGGGACATTGTCCGGCACCGAAATCGAATGGATTCCCGGGATGAGGCCCTGCGCGGCCAACGATGCGAGGGCGTCGAACTGGGTGAGGCTCGCTGGGCTGTAGGCGATGCTGGCGTCTTCGTGGACGGCTTCAATGGAAGCGAAAAAAAACAGTTTGTCCTTCACGATGGGCCCGCCTAGCGTGCCGACGTAGTTTTGCCGGGAGAACGGCTGCTTCGGCAGCGGCGGAGGATTCTCGATCGGATAACGCGCGTTCAGCGCCGCGGCGCGCTCATAGAAAGCCGTCTCGCCGTGCCACACGTTCGTGCCGCTTTTGGTCGTGATTTCCACCGAGCCACCCACGCTCCGGCCGATATCCGCGTTTTGCTGTGAAGTCTGCACGGCAAATTCCTGAATCGCATCGGGTGAGAAATTCTGCAGAAAGCCGCCAATGTAATCGTCCGAATTGTCGGCTCCGTCGACGGAATTCACGTCGTTCAGTCCGGAGCTGCCTCCGAAAGAAACCGCCGTGATACGCGCCTTTGTTGGGTCGGACGGCTCGACCGGTTCCGTCCCGGGCACCAGATAGGCGATATTGGCGAAACTGCGATTTGCCAGCGGAATGGTGTCCAGATCCTTGGCGCCGACCGCACCGCCGTGAACGGCGCTGGTGGTATCGATCGGCTGCGTGACGATGGACGACGCCTGCCCTTGAACGTTTACAGTCTGCCGCTCGGCAGCCAGGTTCAGCGTGACTTTGACGTCGCGCACAGAACTGACCACTACCGACACGTTGGCGGTGGCCTCCGCAAAACCGGTTGCGCGGACGATCAATCCGTAGTTGCCGGGCAGCAGATCGTCGAAACGGAATTCTCCGCGGCTATCGCTTTTGGTTTGGCGGGCCACGGAAGACTCGAGTGCCTGCAGGGAAACATTAGCGGACTGCACGCGACCGCCGCTGGCATCGTTGACGGTGCCCACCAGGCTGCCCCGGAAATCCTGGGCATGGCAAGAAAGCACGGAAATGGCAGCCAAGGCCAGAGGGCTAATTCGGCGCATTGAGGGAGACGTAGGATTAGGCTATCGCAGACACCCTGCTACTACCACAGATCGTAGGTTGGAGTGCCGGATGGGCTACAGTCATCTGCACTTTTGCCGATAGTGAGCAATAAGGATGGCCGCGCCATTCGCAATGAAAACACAATCGCTTTGCGCGGAGAGGACAATCTGCGACCAGTTCTGCTCAAACTAGGCCTTGGCGACAAACCCGCGCCTGCGGAACCGGCGGGTCAGTCGTCCCTGCTTGAGGAAGCCATCCGGCAGCTCGACCCGTTGGGACCGGAACTTGCCTCACCTGCCCTGGCCTTAGGGATCGGGGCGGTTCAGCGCGCCGCCCCGAAGGACGTAGGCGAAGCGCTCGTATACTGGCTGGAATGCTACAGCCGGAATCCGTCCGAAGCGGCGCGCAAGATTCGCGAATTGGCTGCGAATGCGCCGGAACGGCTGTTGGAGGCCGCGCTGCCACTTTATCTGGCCGGAGACTGTGGCGAGGGAGGCCGTTGTCTGGCGAGCGTATTGATCCGCGATAGCCGGACGGTTGAGAAGCTGTGCGATCCGGGCGGCTCTTTGGAATCCTCGGTCTGCATCGCCGGGGCGCTGATGCAGCACGAACCGCGCTTCGACGCGCGCTTCGCTAAGACCCTGCTGAACGACGATCGCATGACCGAAGCGGCGCGCCAGCGAGGTTTGGCGGTATTGGAGAAGCTTGGCAGCAGCGGTCGGCTGATCCCCATACTCATTCAGTTCCTGCGAGATCCCGATAACCGTATTCGGTCTAAAACGGCGCTGCTGTTCGGGCAAATAATGTCCACGCGGGGCATCATGGACCGGCTGATAGGGGATGCGGACGCGCGCGTACGAGCCAACTTCGTGGAGGGCCTTTGGAGCTGTCCGGCCAGTTTTGACTGCCGCCCGCTGTTCCTGCATGCCTTAAACGACCCGGATCACCGCGTGGCCGCCAATGCGCTGATCGGTTTGCATCGCTTGGGGGAGAACCGCGACTTCATCGCACACGTCGGCAAAATGGCCCGTGATCCGGAAGCGCGCATGCGAGTTGTGGGCGCGTGGGTTATGGGACAAACGGGCGACAAGCGCTATACGGGCCCGTTGCGCCAGATGGTTCGCGACCCGGATGCGCGGGTGCGGCTCAGCGCTTTGCGCGCCCTCCGGCGGGTCAATGCCGCTAACCCGGCGGGCGTCCCGGATACCCCATAAACGCCCGAATCTGGCCCTGCCTAGGTTGCGCCGATTCGCCGTCCCATGACATCGCAGAGTTTGGGGTAGGCTAAATGGTGTAGCCCATTCCCTGATCGTCAAGGAGACAGAACCATGACCAAGTTCGTTTTGATTTGTGCCGCCCTCGCCGCCACGGCGAGCCTGAGCCTCGCGCAGAGTTATACCAGTCCGCCTGCGGAAACGTCGCTAACTATCGCCGGAAAGGCCATCACGATCCACTATTCGGCGCCTTCCGTGCATGGCCGGCAGATCTTCGGCGATGGCGGCCGGATCTCGCACGACCCGCACTACCCCGTCTGGCGCGCAGGCGCCAACGCCGCCACCGCCCTCCATACGGATGCCGATCTGGATATCCAGGGCTTGCACGTGCCGGCCGGCGACTACACTCTTTTCGTCAATGTGGCCGATCCCGATCATTGGGAGTTCATCGTTAGTAAGGACACCAAAGAGTGGGGCTTAGCCTACAAGGCAAACATGGATCTGGGCCGCGTGAAGATGGAGATGAGCAAGCCCGCGGCGCCCATTGAGGTTTACAAGATGACGCTCACCAGTAGCGGCGGGCATTCCGGCAAGCTGCAACTGGAGTGGGAGAACCACATCGCATCCGTATCGTTCACCGCCAAGTGACGGCGCCGCCCGGTCTCCGTTGCAAGCCCTACAAGTGCTTTCGCGACACCAGCTTGCCGGAACATTGCGGTTTATCGTAACGTATCAAGTTACGGATGCCTTTTTGCAGCCAGTGCGGGAACCAGGTGGACGCCGCGGATGTCTTCTGCGCCAAGTGCGGCGCACGCCAGCCGCATGCACCACTGCGCCCTGCGGACCCGTTCCAGTCGATCACACCGCGCGCGGCCTCGGTCCTCTGCTACATTCCCGCGCTCGGCTGGATCTTTTCGATTATCGTGCTGGCGTCGGAGCGCTTTCGCCCCAATCGGGTTGTCCGCTTCCACGCCTTTCAGGGCCTGTACTTGTTCGTCGCTTATCTGATCGAAGACTGGGTGCTGAAGCCCATGTTCTCCGTGGTACGGCATGTACCGCTCAACGCCCTCATTCAGCTAGTCTTGTTCGGCGTGGCGATTTTTATGATCGTCGTAACGGCCAGCCGGGACGAAGCCTACGCGCTCCCGATTATCGGCGAACTGGCCGAGAAATCCGTTTCGGAGAGGTAGCGCACGCACCCACCAATGCCACTCTCCGGTGGGTTGACGGTTGCTCGCTCAGATCTTTCGCGAACAGTCAATACGTCGCCCGCCCACCGCTCGCGTCATAACACTGCCCGGTGACAAACGAGGCGTCCGGACTTGCCAGGAAGTGCACCACGGCCGCAATCTCCTCCGGCGTACCGGTGCGCCGCATGGGGATGCGCTCGGTCATGTAGTCCACCTGCGCCTGCGTCAATTGCTCCAGAATCTTCGTGCGCACCACCGCGGGGGCTACCGCGTTCACACAGATGCCCTCGGTGGCCACCTCCTTGCCCGCCGACTTGGTGAATCCGATGACGGCGGCCTTGGTGGCCGAGTAGCCACACATATTGGGATTGCCTTCCTTGCCGGCGATGGAAGCGATATTGACGATGCGTCCATAGCGGCGCGCGCGCATGTGCGGCAGCACCGCACGGCAGCAGTAAAAGACGCCGGTCATGTTCACCGCGACGATCTGCCGCCAGTCCTCGTCCGTGACTTCCCACACCGGCGCGGTGCGGCCGGCGATGCCCGCATTGTTGACCAGGATATCGATGCGGCCAGTGCGCGAGAGCACCTCGGCCACGGCCGCGTTCACGGAATCGGAAAGCGTAATGTCGATGCGGACGGGAAAGGCCAGGCCGCCGATCGATTGCGCCGTTTCCGCGGCGCCATCGAAGTTCAAATCGGCGACGGCCACGGCCGCCCCGGCGCGCGCCAAACGCCGCGCGATGGCTTCGCCGATGCCGGTGGCCGCGCCTGTGACTATGGCCGTCTGGCCCGTCAGATCGAAATGCATTTACTTTTTGTACCACCTGTACGGCGGCCTCGGCGGCCGGGCCGCGATGCAGGTGGATTGGCGGCTTTATTGTACACTTTCGGCCAGAAGGCCATGCTACGGGAAATCGGGATCAGCGACGCACGCAAACGCCTGTCGGATATTCTGCGCGAAATTGAGGCCGACCCCGGCGCCGGCTACCGGATTCTGGTCAGGAAACGCGTGGTCGCGGAACTGCGAAGTCCGGCTCCGGCGCGCCGCGGGAACCCCGGAGCGGCTATGCTAAAGCTGGCTTTGGAGATGGAAAAGTTGTCCTCGCCGACGGAATCGGCGCGCGCGAAGTGACGGCCGCAAACTACAAAGAGTATCGCCCGACAGATTGCCCTTGGCCCGGTTGAAATCTTACCAGTGGGATGTCGTTTCGGAAACGGCGCCATTGTTGCGTGATAGGTGGACGCACGCCGCCGCCGCAAAATTCCTCACCCGATTGGTTCCGGAGATGACCAGACTCCAGCCGGACGAAGACGATCGGGCTGAGCACCGGAGGTAGGCGAGTAATTGTTGGTTCACTTGGTACCGTCACTCTATCTTACCCATCTTGAACCCAAGGCGGAAAACCGCAAAGCGGCGTTGCCCTTTGACCATGGGCGTCTGCACTTGTGCGGCGGGCGCTTCCTTCAAAGGATGACCCGGCAGCGCCGGATTATCATAGCCAGGCACAAGAAAGCGTATTCCGCCACAAGAAAGTCTGCCATCTCTGCGTGGAGAAGATCGACGAGATCATCTGGCCAGAAGAACTTCACTATCGGCCGGCGCAAGGTGTTGTTGGACGAGCCTATCAAATCAAGCAGCTTGGGGAGTTCAAGGCGCCGGTGCGATTGCATAAGGGTGTGACGGCGGTTACGGTGCAAGTGGTGAACGAAGACTAGTGGGACAGCCTCCTGGCCTGTCCAGGACGAGTCTCACCGCACGACGGTCAATCCCATGGCCCGAAAGTCCGCATCGAAGCTAGGCAAGGCGCCCATTCGAGGCGCGTCGATACAACCACGTATGAAAGCGCGTCGCAGAGGGATAGTTTCAAATCTCGCTTGCTCAAGAAGAGCCGGATTGCCGCGATACGAATCGTGACGCTCATCGTCGTGTATATCGGTGTACTCGCGCCGAACCGGCACGTCGACGTGCGGATCAGCGACTTGCAGCGCTACATGGACCGGCGGTTCACGGACACCGTGGCGCGGCTGGAGGCGCTAATCCGCGCCGAGACGGGCGACTTGCGTACGCGCATCGAGCGGCTGGAAGGTGAGCATTGGGTGATCCGATAAGCCCGCTCGCGAACCTTGCTCCATTACCTTCCCGAGCAACTGAAGCAACAGACCGCCGGTCAGTGGACCGCGGATCGAGGCGAGGTTCAGGTTCCAACACTGCTGAAATCCAGGTTGAGCGCTGTTTCGAGCGCCTTCCTCGCGTCCAATTTCTTCTTGAACTTGAACGCGTTGCCACCGGAAGCCAATGCCCCGTTGACACAAGTCGCCGCAACCACTACCCTGCAGGCTACGGAAGTCCATTTCACCCTGAGCAGGAAGCCCAGCTCTTGCAGATTGCCCATCACAGTGGCGCCGACACTGAACAATTTGGTGAAAGACGCTGCCTTGCGCTTGCTGCACGACGACGCCCGCTTTCGTAGAGGCGTACAACGTGGCATCGCCGCCGCGGAGCGCGGCGAGTTCGTGGAGCACGCGGAAGTTTGGTCCAATGTCGAGAAAATATTGTGCTCTTAAATGCGCCTGCGATCGACAGCGCAGGCCGCCCAAGACCTCTACAGCATCACGCAGTATATCCGCCGTGGATAATCCCACAGCGGCCCGCGATGGGGCGAAGATCATTTACGACGGCTGCGAGAGCCTGGTCAATTCCCCGCACCGCGGACGCAAGGGAAAGCAGGCCGGCACGCGCGAGCTGGTCTTCTCTTTCCTGCCCTACATCGCTGCCTACCGCGTAGTGGAAGACATAGTCGTAATCCTGCATATCTGGCACGGCGCGTGGGACCGGCGCTGACGGGGTGACTGGGTTTAAGGCCGCCAGTCGGCGATCCAAGTAGAATAACGGGTCGCAGAGCGCAACTGGATCCACGGCACGGCCCCGATCAAGGAGGCGTTCTGGAGCATGCTGAATCATGACCGCGCGATCAAGGCGATCGGCCGAGGAAACTGGCGACGCCTGCTCCGGAGCCATTTGTTCGAGGAGATGAAGCATAGCATGCCACCAAAGCACGTTAGCGTAAGCTCAATTTACTGCAAAAAAAACGACGTGAACGGCAAGGCCCTGCTGAAAAACGTCGCGCGCCTCTCTAGGGCCAAACACAACCTCCGGGATTGGCTCGATCGCAGGAGCGGCCAGCCCCGAGAAGACGAATACCCGAGAATAGTTTGGCGCGAGGCCCTTATCCCGAAGTATGCTGTCGCTTTTATTTCTTCGGGAATAGCGAGGGCCGATTATCGTAGGTGGCCGCGGTTTCGCCGGGGCAACCTTCCTGACGGTTTAGACTGATTTCGGACATTTTGTAGTGGTAGCCCCCCTGATCCTCAACGAGGAAATAGAGACTTAGCGGCTCGGGTATTTCGCGTTCGGCGACAGTGTCGAAGGCCACACCGATCTGCGTGACGCCCGCACGCTCCGAGCAGGGTTGCACAAAGTCGTATCCGCCGAAAACATAATCGGCATGTAAGAAACTGTGCCACTTCTCGAGGCCATCGGAAGAGCGCGACTGCATCTCGCTCCAAGGGCGAGTCAGCCATTCATGGATAAAATCCTGGGGCTGTAGGTGCGACTGGATCAATCCGCTGCACGCCATCCGAGCCCAAACTGTAGTGCATAATGTAGGTTCGCCTGAACCCGCCTTCCATTGCCTCAGCCGACAATTCAAGCAGCAATTCTTCCGGCGTCAGTTTCACCTGCGCATCCCAATCGGCATAGCTGTGAGTTTCCGCGAGAATAGGCGCCACATGATCGCCATCGGCGTCGATGCGGAATAGCCGGTAGTCGAGCATGTTCCAAACAGACGCGCACTGGACGCCAGACCAGGATGCGTAAAAGGCGCGACGGCCAAGGGTGTCTGGGGCGGAGAAGAGGGTTTCCGCTACTTGGTTGCCCCATTTGCCGTTTCCATCTGCTTCAAGCAAGCGGATCCGAGAGTCTGTCTTGTAGTGATAGATATATATCGAGACATCGAAGCCACAGGGCACCGTGACACCCGCTTCGACCATGAGCACGCCCGGGTATTCCATTGGGCGTGAAAGGTTTACCGATGAGACGTAGCCGGCCTCCGCGCTGGGCTTCTCCGGTTCAGTCAGACCCGCCCGCCAGAGTTCAGCAGTCAGTTGCGCTCCGAGACCCTGGTACTCCCGATCGAGCGCCGCCAGGTTTGCGGGAAGGCGCGATTCGATCCAATCGCGGAGGAAGTGCTTGAGGTTGGTCCAATCGGGACGTGTAACCTTGCCGAAGGGATCTTGGCTGTACTGGCCCACAGGCGTGAGCTCGCGCAGCCGTATCGACTCGGCTACCAGCCGGTCCAGCTCAGTCTGTTGGCCGAATACAACGGGCGCGACACCCAATAGGAAAAGGCACCACCACTTCGCCATCGACAATCACATTATAATCAGACTTCGCAATCCTTTTGGAGGAACGCCATGCCCGCAGACGCTATGGAACAGAAGGTCCGGAAGGCGCTCGACAACTTCCGCATTGAATTGCCTTCCTGGGGTTTTGCCAACACCGGCACCCGTTTTGGCAAGTTCCAACAAGCCGCGGCCGCCACCACCACCGCCGAGAAATTGAGCGACGCCGGACAGGTGCACCGCTTCACAGGCTGCTGCCCGACTGTTGCCGTACACGTCCTTTGGGATTTTCCCGATGGCAAGTTCAGCGTGCCGGAAGTGATGCTTATGGCCGAGCGCTATGGCGTCAAGATCGGCGCCATCAATCCGAATGTCTTCCAGGATCAGATTTATAAACACGGCTCCCTGGGCAACCCCGATCCGGCCATCCGGCGCACCGCGCTGCAACACATTCTGGACTGCATCGAAATAGCCAGCGCCACGGGCAGTCGCGACATTTCGCTGTGGTTCGCGGATGGCTCGAGCTATCCGGGCACGGCCAACATCCGGCATCGCCGCCGCTGGTTCGAAGAAGGCCTGGTGGAAGCGCACCGCAATCTGGAGCCGAACCAACGCCTGCTGGTCGAATACAAACCGTTCGAACCGGCCTTCTATCACACCGATATCGCGGACTGGGGGATGTCGCTGCTGATGGCGCGCAACGCCGGCCCGCAGGCCAAAGTGCTGGTGGATACGGGCCACCATTACCAGGCGCAGAACATCGAGCAGATCGTGGCGTGGCTGCTTTCCGAGAACATGCTGGGTGGTTTCCATTTCAACGACCGCCGCTATGCCGACGACGATCTCACGCTGGGGTCGATCGATCCCTACCAGATCTTCCGCATCTTCCACGAGATCGCCTTGTTCGAATGGGAGACAGGGCGGCGCGCCGAGATCGCCTACATGGTGGATCAAAGCCATAACCTGAAAGACAAGGTCGAGGAGACGATTCAGACTGCGGTCACGGCCCAGGAACTGTACGCGAAAGCAGCGCTGGTGGACCACTCGGCGCTGGCGAGCCATCAGAGCAAGTCCGCACTGGTGGACGCCGAAGAGTGCCTTAAGGAAGCCTTTGCCACTGACGTGCGCCCGGCCATACGCGAATGGCGCAAGGCCAACGGCATCCCCGCCGAACCGCTGAAGGCCTTCCGCGAAAGCGGCTACCAGGAGCGCGCCGCGCGGGAGCGGGGCGCTAAGAACGCGGCCGCGGTCACCAGCTATGCCTAAAAAATTAACCGCCGATGCACGCCGGTGCACGCCGATAATATTCTTCTTATCTGCGTTTATCTGCGTTTATCCGCGGTCGATTGGTTTTGCTTTGAGAGCAGCCAATCCGGAGTTGCTCACGCGCGCCTGGAGCGCTCACTGGATCTCCGTTCCCGGCGCGCCGCCTTTTGACTACGGGGTCTATCATTTTCGGCGCACGTTCGATCTAGCCGCCGCGCCATCGTCCTTCCTCATTCATGCCACTGCCGATAATCGGTACAAACTGTATGTCAATGGCGAGTTAGTCAGTCTGGGACCGGCGCGCGGCGATGTGCATCACTGGCGCTACGAGTCGGTGGATATCTCCCGCCATCTGAAGAGCGGCAAGAATGTGCTCGCGGCGGTGGTTTGGAATTTCGGAGAGCTGGCGCCCGAAGCCCAAATCACCGCTCAAACCGGTTTCCTGCTCCAGGGCGACGGCGCAGCCGAGCGCATCGTGGATACCGGCAAACAGTGGAAGTGTGTCGGCGATCCGGCCTATTCGCCGGCGCCGCGCGAACCGGAGATGTCTCGATTCTATTATGTAGCCGGCCCCGGCGACCAGGTTGTTTCGAAGCTATATCCATGGGGCTGGGAGCAGCCCGGCTTCGACGACTCCAGTTGGCGCGACGCCGAGGTGGACAGCCCCGGCTCGCCGCGGGATGCGCAGGATGGCCCGAATCGTTGGATGTTAGTTCCGCGTTCTATTCCGCCCATGGAATTGACGCCGCAGCCAATCACAGTGCTGCGTTCGGGCAACCCGTCGCATGAAATCCCACCGCACACCAAAACAACCCTGCTGTTCGATCAGACCTTTCTCACGACCGGATATCCGCAACTGACCGTGAGCGGCGGCAGGGATGCAAAGATCGAAATGGGTTATGCGGAGTCGTTGTGGCTCTCAGGCTTTCGCGAGAAAGGCAACCGCAACGAAATTGAAGGCAAGCAATTCGTCGGCGTGTACGACATCTTCATCGCCGACGGCGGCCGGCGGCGCCGTTTCGATCCGCTCTGGTGGCGCACCTGGCGCTATCTCCAGCTCTCGATCGAAACGCAGGACCAGCCGCTCACCATCGACGATCTGCACGGTGTTTACACCGGTTATCCATTCGAGCGCAAGGCGCGCTTCGAGGCCGGCTCCGCGGAGATACAGAAGATACTCGACACCGGCTGGCGCACCGCGCGCCTGTGCGCTCACGAAACCTACATGGATTGCCCCTATTACGAGCAATTGCAGTATGCCGGCGACACGCGCGTGCAGGCGTTGGTTTCGCTTTATATGACCGGTGACGGCCGGCTGATGCGCAATGCCATCGAGCTGCTGGATTCCTCGCGCAGCGCCGAAGGCGCGACCTATAGCCGCGCACCTTCCCGCTTGCAGCAATACATCCCGCCGTTCTCACTCTGGTGGATCGGCATGCTGCGCGATTACTGGATGTACCAGGACGACCCGGCGTTCGTTGCGCGCATGTTGCCGGGCGTGCGCGCGGTGCTTTGGTTCTTCGCCGCGCATCTGCAGCCCGGAGGATCCCGCGGGTCGCTCGCCCATCTACCTTGGTGGAACTTCGTCGATTGGACCAAAGAGTGGGATGGCGGTGTCCCGCCCGCCCTGAATGGAGCCAATTCCGCGCCGCTCGATCTCCAGTTGCTTCTGGCGTATCAGTGGGCCGCGGAGATGGAAGCTACCTTGGGGAACAAAGCGCTAGCGGAAGAAGATCGCCAGGCCGCTGCCAGGTTGCGGGATTCCGCGCGCCAGTTGTACTGGGACGCCGGCCGCCGTTTATTCGCCGACACGCCCGACAAACACGAATACTCGCAGCAGGCCAATGCGCTGGCGGTGTTGGCGGGTGTGACGGAGGGCGCCGAAGCCCGCGACCTGATCGACCGAGTCGCCGGCGACCAGAGCTTGGTACAGTGCTCCATTTATTTTCGCCACTACTTGCACTCCGCCATGAACAAAGCGGGCGCGGGCGACCGTTACCTCGATATGCTGGGCCCCTGGCGCGGCATGCTCGACCGCGGCTTGACTACTTGGGCGGAGACATCCGATCCCACTCGCTCGGATTGCCATGCCTGGGGCGCCAGCCCTAACTACGAACTCTTCCGCACCGTGCTGGGCATCGATTCCGCGGCGCCGGCCTTTGCGCGAGTTACGATCCGGCCCTTTCTAGGCAAGCTGACACACGTATCCGGCGCGATCCCGCATCCCAAGGGCGAGATGGCAGTGACTCTTATCCTAGACGGCGGTAAACTGGAAGCCGGCGTGACCTTGCCCGCCGGTGTCTCAGGCCAGTTCGAATGGCGCGGACAGACACGGGATTTGCATCCCGGCGAGAACCATTTGACGCTATGAATCTGATCGTAGGAGCTACGGGTCTGGTGGGCGGCGAGATCTGCCGCCGGCTCTCCGCCAATCGCAAGCCGGTGCGCGCGCTAGTGCGGCCTACCGGGGATACATCCCGTATCGATGAGCTTCGCGCTGCGGGCGCTGAGTTGGCTACCGGCGACTTGAAAGATTCCGCTTTGATCCAGGCTGCTTGCGCGGGTGCGACGGCGGTCTTGTCGACGGCATCGTCGGTGCTATCGCGCCAGCCGGGAGACACCATCGACGGCGTGGACCGCCTCGGCCAGTTGCAATTGGTCGCGGCGGCCAAATCCGCCGGAGTGAAACATTTCGTGTACGTTTCGTTTTCGCCGATAGCCGAGGATTTCGCCTTGCAACGCGCCAAGCGCGAGGTGGAGCAGGCGCTCATCTCGAGCGGTATGCGATACACCATTCTGCGTCCCACGTTCTTCATGGAGATCTGGCTGAGCCAGGCGCTGGGTTTCGATGTGACCGCACGGCGGGCCCGCATTTACGGCACGGGCGAGAACCCCATCAGTTGGATCTCGTTCCCCAATGTCGCCGAGTTTGCCGTGCGCTCGCTCGAAACGCCGGCCGCAAGCAACGCCACCTTTACCCTGGGCGGCCCGGAAGCCATTGCGCCATCGGACGTGGTGCGCATCTTCGAGGAACTGGCAGGTGCGCCGTTCACCGTGGAATTTGTGATGGAAGCTGTTTTGCGCGTGGGCCTGGACTCCGCACGCAGGGCGCTGGATGAAGCCTTCGCGGCGCTCTCGCTAGGCTATGCCCACGGCGACGTCATCGACATGCGTGCCGCGTTGGATGCCATGCCGGTGCGGTTGGTCGGCGTGCGCGAGTATGCCCGGTGGCTGTTGAACGAGAGCGGGCTAGAAGCGCGGTAGGCTGCGCAGCAGCGCGCCGGCATCGCCTTTTGGGATCTTGACCGAGTAGACCGGATTCCAGTTTGCGTCCAGCGTCCCGATGTAGGTGGCGTCCCTGCCGTCCGCCCTCATCAGGACGACGATACAGGACCGGTCCGGATACCAGAGCGCACGGTATCGCATGCCCCCGGCGGGACCCTGCCAACGGTCGTGCGCAGGCGCGCCCATTTTGCGCACCACTGCGTCGTAATTGTCCCGGCCGGTTAAAGACAGGTAGGTCCGATCCTTGGCCATGTAAGCGGTGCGGGGACGCAGCACGCTATCGCGATAGAAGTTCACTGCCACATATGCCGCAACAATGCCCAGCACCAGCGCGCCCCCGACTATCCGGAGGATGTGCGGTTCGCTGTCGGATTCCAGCCGAATGCCGACCACCGGCGCCGGCCTGATCGGCTGCACAGAGGATGGGGACCGCGCAGGCGCGCCCACGGCGATCGGCATCTCGATCACCCGCCGCCGGTACGGCCACACCGCGCCTTCTTTGTACTCCAACTCCTTCAGTAGCCCTACGATCACCACAGGGTCTTCGATGCGCGAGATCTCGCCCAGAAAGCGGCGTGGAATCCAGATCTCCTCACCGGTGCGCGCATTGACCACCAGCACGTCAGACCACGTAGCTTTGCGATACTGCCACTTGTTGTGCTCGATGTTCAGGATGGCCGGATAAAACGAAAACGGCTGGCTGCGCAACGCTTCGAGGGGCGGCGGAATTACGGGCGACGACATGAGCCGAACACCATTTTAACATTTGGTCCGGACGGGGCTGGGCACTTGACGGGAGCGGTTTTGGGTGTATTCTATAGAAGGGACTGCGGACCGACTTTCCGATCCGCGGTTTGTCCTTTACTTCGGTGGTTTCCGCGTTATGCGGATCCGAACCGTGATCGCGACAGCTAGCGCGATCGTAATGGTCAGCGTTATGAGAAGCATGCGCTGCCTCCTTTCCGTCCAAACGTAGATTGGCCGGCCCGGTGCTAGCCGGGCCGGTCGGCGTTTGGGACGCCGAAAACGCCCCAGCCCCCACATTCAGCGGAAATAGATAGTGCGATGCGGTGGGGAAAATCTCCGCCTACGCGCTGGGGATCATGCCCAGCAGCGCGTTGATCACAATGGCGGCCATGCCCACCGGGATCATCACTTTCCACCCGATGTTCATGAGTTGGTCGTAGCGGAAACGCGGAAAGGTGCCGCGGAACCAGATCATCAGGTAGACGATCACAGAGACTTTGAAGAGGAACCAGAAGACACCGATGGCGGCGGCGTTGAAGGCGGGAATCATGTAGATGGCGCCGATCAGCACCAGCAGCAGCGCCGCCCCGATCAGCACTTTCTGCTGCAGAGGATCTTTCAGCTTGCGCACCAGGGTCAGACTACTCAGGCCGGAGCCTGCGAACACCGTCAGCGGCACGATATAGTTGAGCGCCGCGAGCCAGGAAACGCTGGGGAACGGGCGCAGCCAGCCGCCCCAGAACAATGTCACGGCGACCGAAGAGATCACGAAGATGTTGGCATATTCCGCCAGAAAGTAAAGCGCCCAACGGAAGCCGCTGTACTCCGTATGGAATCCGGCTACTAACTCAGATTCCGCTTCGGGTAAGTCGAACGGCGCGCGGTTTGTTTCCGCGGTTGCGGCGATGATATAGACCACAAATGGAACGACCATGAATCCGTAATTGGAAAAGACGAACCAAATACCGCGGGTCTGCTGCGCCTGAATGATCCCCTGCATGCTCAAGGTGCCGGCCACCATGACGCCGGAAAGCAGCGCGAACGACAGCGCCACTTCATAGCTGACAAGCTGCGCCGCGCTGCGCAGTGCGCCGAGCAGTGGATAGTGGCTGTTGGAAGCCCATCCTCCGAGAATGATTCCGAGTATGCCGACCGCGGACATCGCTGAAATCACCAGCAGGCCCACATTAACGTCGGCCACATATAGATACTTACTAAAGGGAATTACGGCGAAGGCAGTCAGTCCGGTAAAAGTGGATATTACCGGAGCCAGCCAGAAGATAGACTGGTCCGCGTCGGTGGGTATGATATCTTCCTTGATCAGCAGTTTCAAGGCGTCCGCGATGGGCTGCAACAGGCCGTGCGGGCCCACGCGCATGGGGCCCAGCCGCACCTGAAAATCCGCCAGCACTTTGCGCTCGATCAGCACGATATAGCCGGCCACCAGCGGGAACAGAGCGATGACCACCAGCGTTACGACGATCGGCGTGAATAAGGGATGGTGGATGATCGCGTCCATATATTCCTAATGCAGCAATGAAGTGCCGGCCAGCCGCAGGAACGGCTCCGGATAAATGCCAATTCCCAGCGTAAGAATGACGCTCACGGCCAGCGCAACGCGCAGTCCGAAGCTGGTGGAAAGCGGCGCCGGCTCGGTGAGATCCCGAACGAACATACTGCGCACGATGCGGAAGTAATAGTAAATAGCTACGGCGACATATAGAGTTCCAATCACCGCCAGCGTGTAGTGGTGCGTCTCAATCAGCGACAGGAAGATGTAATATTTGCCCAGGAAGCCCGCCGTGGGCGGAATGCCGGCCAACGACAGCAGGAAAATCAGCATCAGCAACGCGTAACCCGGGCTCTTGTGCATCAAACCCGCGATATCGTCCAGATCTTCGCCGATAATTCCTTTGCGGCGAAGAGCTACTAATACCAGGAAGGCGCCCAAGTTCATGAATGTGTAGACCATTACATACACTGCGATGCCCTTGATGCCGGTCTCATTTCCGGCAACCAAACCCAGCAGCATGTAACCGGCATGCGATATGGAACTGTAGGCCAACAGCCGTTTGATATTACTTTGGTTGATGGCGGCGAGGTTGCCTATCGTCATGGTAGCGACGGCGACAAAAGCCAGGATCGGCTCCCAGGCATCTCTGGCGGATGCGAAGGGACCTAGGAAGATCCGCAGCAGGAACGCGATGGAGGCGGCTTTGGACGCCACTGAAAGATAGGCTGTGACGGTGGTCGGAGCGCCCTCATAGGCGTCCGGAGCCCACATGTGAAACGGCGCGGCTGAAATCTTAAAGAGCAGGCCGACGGATGTAGTGGCCAAGGCCAGCAAGACCAGTGGATCGAACGGCCCGCGAGCCGCGATAGCCGCGGCCACATCCGCCAGCTTAGTCGATCCGGAGATGCCGTACATTACGGAGAAGCCATAAGCCAGGAAGCCGCTTGAAAAGGCGCCCAACAGCAGATACTTCATAGCGGCTTCGTTGGAGCGCTTGCTGGTGCGCAGAAAGCCCACCATTACATAGAATGAGAGGGCCATCAATTCCAGGCCGATGAAAAGAGTAACTAAGTCCGTGCCCGCGGCTAGAAAAAACATGCCGCACTGGGCGAACATCATCAGCGAGTAATACTCGGCGTGGTGTTCCCCTTCGATTTCCAGGTACTTATACGAGACAATCGCCACGATCATGGTCGCGGCGATGAAAATCCAATTGAAGAAAATGGAGAAGCCATCCATGATGAGCGAGCCGTGGAAAGCCTGGAGCGGACCGTTCGCCGCCAGATTCGTCTGCTGGTTCCACAAGCCGAATCCGGCAAAGCCCTCGCCCAGGATCAAGAAGAACAGCAGATACTTGCGCTGCCGCGGATCGGGAAACACGACAAAGTCGAACAGCAGGATGGCGCATCCGAACAAAGCCAGCATCACCGCTGGAACTAAGACAAAATGATCCGTGCTGGTGTAGAACTGGTTCATTGGCCATTCACCCCCGGCACCGGACGGGTAGCGGCCTGAGTGCCGCCCTGATAATATCCCGGCCGCACGCGCTCTACAATTTGCTGCACGGGCTTCTCCAGGATATCGAAGTACGGTTTGGGATAAACGCCGATCCAGATAGCCCACGCGATCAGCGGCAGAAACACGACGATCTCACGGAGGCTCAGATCCGGCAAATGCAGATTCTTTCCGTTGGTGATCTGGCCCAGCATGGTGCGCTGGTACAGCCACAGCAGATACGCCGCGCCAAAGACCACGCCGGTCACTGCAAAGGCAGCCCACGCGCGATTGGCCTCAAACGCGCCCTGCAGGATCGTAAACTCACCCACAAAACCGTTCAACAGCGGCAGTCCGGCGGAACTCAGCATGGCAATGGCGAAGATCACGGCGTACTTCGGCATCACATGCGCCAGACCGCCGTACTCCGCAATCTCGCGCGTGTGGCGGCGCTCGTAGACTACCCCGATGATCAGGAAGAGCATGCCGGTAGAAATACCGTGATTGATCTGCTGGAGTACGCTGCCGGCAAGGCCATTGGGATTCATGGCAAAGATGCCTAACGTACAAAAACCCAAGTGACTCACGGACGAGTAAGCCACCAGTTTTTTCCAATCCTTCTGCATCAGGCTGACTAGCGCGCCATAGACAATACCAATGATGGAAAGCACCGCCAGCACCTGCACGATGGTATGGTCCATGGAAGCTTTCGGCAGCAGAGGGAGAGAGAAGCGGATGAAGCCATAAGTCCCCATCTTCAGCAGCACGCTGGCCAGGATGACGGAGCCGGCTGTGGGCGCTTCCACGTGCGCGTCGGGCAGCCAGGTATGGAACGGGAACATCGGCACCTTGATGGCGAAGCCCAGGAAGAAGGCCCAGAATACCCACTCCTGCAAACCGAGCGGCAGGGTCAGTTTCATCAATTCCGAGATTTCAAACGTATACTTGCCGAACTGGCCGGCGTACTGGAAGTACAGCGTCAGGATGCCTAGTAACATCAACACCGAACCGGCCAGCGTATAAAGGAAGAACTTGATGGCCGCGTACAGCTTGCGCGGTCCGCCCCACACGCCGATGATGAAGTACATGGGAACCAGGACCAACTCCCAGAACACGTAGAACAAAAAGAAATCCATCGACATGAATACGCCTAGCATGCCCACTTGCAGCAGCAGGAACATGCAGTAGTATTCTTTGAGGCGGTCCTGTATCGCGTTCCAGGACGAGAGGATGGCGATGAAGCCGATCACCGTGGTCAGCATGATCAGCAGCAGGCTGATGCCATCGATGCCGATCAGATACTGCGC
>JBEKTJ010000131.1:0-18373 GCA_049516155.1 Bryobacteraceae bacterium | reverse complement strand
GCCTCGGCCCGCAAGCGGAACATCCCTTCCAGATCGTCCAGCAGCCCGGGCAGGTCGAATGTCACCGGATTGAGCTCGATGCACCCAGCCTCGATCTTGGACATATCCAGAACGTCGTTGATCAGCGCCAGCAGATGCTCGCCGCTCCGGCCGATCACCGCCAGATTGGCCTTCGCTTCCGCCCCCAAGCCCGCATCCCGCGCCATCAACTGCGCGTATCCGAGGATGGCGTTCATGGGGGTGCGGATTTCGTGCGACATGGTTGACAGAAACGTACTCTTGGCCCGGTTGGCGGCCTCGGCGTCCTTCTTGGCTTGCACTAACTGCGCATTGGCATCGTGAAGGTGCCGGTTGGCGGCCTGCAGCTCCGTGGAGTTCTGGAAAATCTCGGCCTCCATCCGCTCCATACGCGTAAGCACCTCGACGGGCTTGCCCCCGGACTGCGATTTTTCCAATACGTACTCGGTCACATCTACCGAGCGTACGATGATATAGTCGACCCGGCGGTTGGTCCCGAGTACGGGGGAGTTCATGGGGCTCCAATAACGCTCCTCGAATACCCCGTTGGGCCGGCGGATGGCGTACTTCAGGACGGCCATTGTGTCGGGGACCCCGGTCTGAAGCACACGTTCGAACGATGCGCGCAGCGAACCGGCACTCGTGGTACCCGCGTCAAGCGGATCGTCGGGAAAGATCTCGAAGATGCTGTGGCCGATAAGGTCCGTGCGCTTGGTCATGGTAGCCTCCAAGAAGGCATCGCTCACCGAGACCATCTTCAGGTCGGCTGCGATCACCAGGAAGAGGCCGGGTAGCGACTCGAACAGCCCCTGCAATACGGCGCGGCTGCGGCGCAGTTCCTCTTCCGCCGCCCGGCGCGCGGTGATGTCGCGAATGGCGCTCGAAACCAGCACGCCCTCTTCGGTCTCCAGCGGGCTGAGGCTGATCTCAACCGGAAACTCCGTGCCATCCTTGCGCCGCGCAAACAGCTTTGTCCCAGCGCCCATCGACCGCACCTGGGGATCGGCGAAAAAGCCGGCGCGGTGCCCTGGATGTTGGCCGCGGTAGCGTTCCGGCACCAGGATCTCAATGCTCCGGCCCAGCAGTTCCTCCCGCGGGTATAAGAACAGTCTCTCCACTTGGGTATTGACCAGGACTATTTTCCCCGCCTGATTCACCACCACCATGGCGTCCGGCGCCGCTTCCAGCAGCCCCCGGAACTTCGCCTCCGCCTGCTTCCGGCCGGTGATGTCGCGCGCGATGGTGGAGGCGGCCGTCACCTGTCCGGTGGAATTCTTGATGGGGGAAATGGATAGTGCGACGTGAATCAGCTTGCCGTCCTTTCTTCGCCGCACTGTCTCCTCGTTGACCCTTTCTCCTTGGCGCAGCTTCGATATGATTTGCGCGATCTCGTCGGGGCGGTCGGGTGGGAGGAGAATGGAAATCGGCTGGCCCATCGCCTCTTGGGCTGAGTATCCGTAGAGCCGCTCCGCTCCTTTGTTCCAGTTGACGATGATTCCCTCTAGCGACTTACCGATGATGGCGTCATCCGAGTAGTCCACGATGGCGGCAAGCTGGTCCCGGCTCTGTTCCGCGCGCCTCCGTTCCGAAATGTCGCGAATGGCGCTCGAAACCAACACGCCCTCCTCGGTTTCGAGCGGGCTGAGGCTAATCTCCACCGGAAATTCGGCGCCATCCTTACGTAGCGCGTACAATTCCACGCCAGCGCCCATGGTCCGCACCCGCGGATCGGCGAAGAAGCCGGTACGATGCCCCGGATGTTGGCTCCGGTACCGCTCCGGCACCAACATTTCAATGGGCTGGCCCACCAGTTCTTCTCGCGCGTATCCGAACACCTTCTCCACCTGCGCATTGACCAGGACGATTTTGCCCTGCTGATTCACTACGACGGTGGCATCCGGCGCCGCATCCAACAGCCCTCGGAACTGCGCCTCTGCGCGCTTGCGGGCCGTGATGTCGCGAATGGCGCTCGAAACCAGCACACCCTCCTCGGTTTCGAGCGGGCTGAGGCTGATCTCCACGGGGAATTCGGTGCCATCCTTGCGCAGCGCGTACAATTCCACGCCAGCCCCCATGGTCCGCACCCGAGGATCGGCGAAAAAGCCGGTGCGATGCCCCGGATGCTGGTGCCGGTAGCGCTCTGGCACCAACATCTCAATGGGCCGCCCCAGCAGCTCTTCCCGCGTATATCCGAACACCTTCTGCACCTGCGCATTGACGAGGACGATTTTGCCCTGGTTATTCACCACGACGGTGGCATCCGGCGCCGCATCCAACAGTCCCCGGAACTGCGCCTCCGCCCGCTTCCGGGCCGTGATGTCGCGGATCGCGCTCGAAACCAATACACCCTCCGCGGTCTCCAGCGGGCTCAGGCTGATCTCCACCGGGAATTCGGCGCCATTCTTGCGCAGCGCAAATAGCTCCACCCCCGCCCCCATGGTCCGCACCCTGGGATCGGCAAAAAAACCCGTTCGATGCCCCGGATGCTGGCCGCGGAAGCGCTCCGGCACCAACATCTCGATAGTCTGGCCCAATAGCTCTTCCCGCGTGTATCCGAACACCTTCGCCACTTGCGCATTGACCAGGACGATTTTGCCTTGGTTATTCACCACGACGGTGGCATCCGGCGCCGCATCCAACAGCCCCCGGAACTGCGCCTCCGCGCGCTTCCGCACGCTGATGTCGCGTGCGATAGCCGAGGCAGCCCGAATTTTGCCAATGGAATCCTTGATGGGGGAAATCGTGAGCGCCACTTCAATCAGCGTGCCGTCCTTTCTGCGCCGCACGGTCTCTTCGTTGATAATTTCTCCTCGCTGCAGCTTCGCGAAGATTTCGGTCAGTTCCTCTGCGTGGTCCGGCGGAAGCAGGATCGAGATATGTTGGCCCATCGCCTCCGCAGCCGAATACCCGTACAGCCGCTCCGCTCCCTTGTTCCAATTAACGATGGTTCCGTCTAGAGACTTGCCAATGATGGCGTCGTCCGAATAGTCCACGATAGAAGCAAGCTGGTCGCGGCTCAATTCCGCGAGCCTCCGGTCGGTGATATCGCGAATCGAGCTCGAAACCCATAATCCTTCTTCGGTTTCGAGTGGGCTGAGGCTGATCTCGACCGGAAACTCGCTGCCGTCCTTGCGCCGCGCAAATAGCTCCGCCCCAGTCCCCATGCTCCGCACCCGCGGATCGGCGAAGAAACCCGTGCGGTGCCCCGGATGCCGGTTCCGGTAGCGCTCTGGCACCAATAGCTCGATGCTCTGACCCATCAGCTCTTCGCGCGCGTATCCGAACAGCTTCTCCACCTGCGCATTGACCAGGACGATTTTGCCCTGGTGATTCACCACAACGGTGGCATCCGGCGCCGCATCCAACAGCCCGCGGAACTTCGCCTCAGTACGCGCCCTGCCGGCTATTTCAACTTGCAGCTTTTCAGCGCTCTGCAGGCTCAGGGCGACCGGCACGAGCCTCACAAGCAGGATCGCCGTTGAAACGGAGGCTACGGCGGTAACTGCCTTAATCGCTCCCGACAGCCAATAATTGGCATGCCAGAGGTTCCATATTTCCATCCCATGCGTGAAGCCGCAGGCCACGATGAAGGTCCCAAAGCATAAGATCATCCAGGTGAACGGCAGATCGGGCCTGTTCCGAATCACGTAGAGGAGGGTAAACGGGATCGACAAGTACGAAAGTAGGATCAGGGAATCCGAGACGACATGCAGCCAAACCAACGAGGGAGCCCACAAGTAACAAAAGCCGTGCGGCATGAAGTCTTCGCCGCGAAACGAGTCCGGCCGAAGCGCGAGAGCTACGATGCTGGCCGCGAGCAACCCAACGGCTAGCCAAAGCGCGATTCGCTTACTGGAACCACCAGCCGAGGCGTGAGCCGCGGCGGAGCCACGCACATGGCCGTCGCCACGGCTTTCGCCTTCTTCCATCGAAAATGCCTTCCATTGGCGGCGCCGGAAACCGCCGGCTGCGCCCTTGATACGGACGGATCGTCTATTGGTAGGCCGCGGAAAGGAAAATTCTCAGATTTCAATAAAAAAGGCCGGACCCCAAAAGGTCCGGCCTCTAATCGCCGTCCGCCGAAAGCGGCCGGCCCTAAACATCCCTGTCGCTACTGCACGATATCGACAGTGACCGTGGTCGAATGCGTCACGCCGCCGCCTGTGCCCGTTACGGTGACCGTGTGGTCTCCGAGCGTGGCGGTCTTGGAAATCTTAACCGTCATGGTCGAATGCCCCGCGCCCGGCGCCGCTATGGAGCTGGGGCTGAAGCTGATGCCTTCGGCGGTTCCCGCTATCCCGGTAGACAGCGCGATCGCCGCGTCGAAACCGCCCGAAATAGCTGTGGTGATGGTGGTGCTTCCGGAACTACCCCTGGCGACGGTAATCGTCGTGGGCGATGCGCTGATGGTGAAGTTGGGATTCACTCCGGTCACGGTCAGCGAAACCGTGGTGGTCGCGGTGGTGCTGCCGGCGGTCCCCTTTACCGTAATGCTATAGGTGCCGGCGACTGTGGACGCCGCTACGGTCATGGTCATCTGCGACGTTCCATTCCCGGTGATTGAGGTCGGGTTGAAGCCGATGGTCACGCCGGTAGGCTGGCCGCTGGCCGACAAGGTCACGGCCGAATCGAACCCGCCCGTCACCGTGCTGGTGATGGTGGAAGTTCCCGAACTGCCCTGCACCACTGAAACCGAAGTGGGTGAAGCGGAAAGCGTGAAGCCGGGAGGCGGCGTGCTTCCGGTGAGCGAGTTGATCAGGCCGGACCCGTTCGGGCTGCCCCAGCCTGTTGCCAGATCGTAACCCGCGGTTGCCGTGTAGCCGTTGCTGCCGCTGGTGATGTCGTGGAAATCGGTGTGATAGCTCGATCCCAGGCCAATTGTATATAGGCTCGGGTTGATGAACCCCAGTGTGGGGCTGCTATTCGCGACTGCCTGTTCATTGGCCAGAGCCAAATAAGCGGCCCACATCGGCGCCGCAAAACTGGTTCCACCATATTCGTTGGCGGTGCAGGTGGTTTGGTCGGCGCAAACGTAGAAAGTATAGTTGGCGTTTGCCGAAACGTCAGGCCCGTTGCGATAGGTCTGGGAACACTTGGCGCAACCCGCGGCTGTGGCCGTCTGCCAGGACGGTATCGCAAATTTGTCCGGCGAAATGCCGCCGCCGCCATCCGCCCAAGCGGTTTCCGAACTCCAGGGGCCGCCCGCGCTGCTGGTGTCCAGGTCCGTGCCGCCCACCGACGTGAGGTACACGCTATCCGACGGCCAAACCGAGGAACTAGCTCTCCAGGCGCCACTGTCGCCAGCCGCTTGGAACAAATTCTGACCCTGCATCGCGAACTCTTCGAAGTACGGGTTGTCGGTGCTCGGGTCGGCCGGGGTCCAGGTCCACGACGAGCTCAATTGCGCATTCAGGGGACTGGCCGTGGCCATCGCATTAAATATGGCGGTATCCACGGATCCCACATACATCACCAGGCTGGCCATGCCCGGCGCCATGCCCAGCGCCTGGGTCATGTCGATGGTCTGTTCGGTGTCGTCGCAGCCAGCCGAGGAGAGGCAGCTCGTGCTGGTCCCGTCCGTGGATAGCAACGTGATGGGGACATTGTTCGTTTGGCCCGCGTTCTTGTAGTAGGTAGCCAGGTCGGCCAGATCGGTGCCGTAATACTCCAGCAGTCCGAGCGACTGACCGCTGCCGGTAAGCGTTCCACCGTAATATGCCGCCCGCATGTCGCTGCCGCAAAAAGAGGCGGAGGGGCAGGAGCCGGTGGTCGCATTGGCCTTAACGCCCGGATTCTTGATTAGCAAGGGCTGCGGGATCGAATAGTTGTCCAGGCCCGAGATGTGCCACAGTCCCACGCTGAGATCTGGCGTAGGTTCCCGGTCCGGAGAATAAAACGTGCGGAATTCGGTGGGGTGCTGGTAAACACCCATGGTGACATGGAAAGCTCCCTCGATGTCCGACACCCGCCCGGTAACATCCAGGTTCATACGATTTCTGGAGGTCGCAACCACCGCCAGGCCGTGTGCTTGCGCGAAACTCGTTACCGCGTCATAATCTTCCTGGCTGGGTCCGAACCTTTCCGTGAACTCGTCCACGGTGAGGAACTGATGGTAGGATGCGCTCGACGGATCGTAGAGATCTTTCAAAAGGCTTTCTAGCGCTGCCTGGTTTCGGTGCGGCAAAACCAGGACTAAGCGCATCTCCTGCGTGGCGGGAAGGCGTCCGACGGACTTAGCCTGCCCATTGAGCACCACCTCGCGCACATGATGCGTTGACGGGTGCAATGACTGCGCTTGGCAAACGATATTGACGGCCGGCACAAGCGCGACGATTGTCAGCAAAGTTGTTCGTAGTTTTTGGATCATTATTCCCCTCTCGTCCGGATCGGGAAGCTGCGCTTTCAGTTTTCGGCCGGCCTGTAATCGGGAATCTTCCCGACCTCAAGAGATGGCTCCGATTGCACCTAGAACTCCCAATTTTTGAACCCAGACTCAGGCTAGTGTACCATCAACCGTCCCGCCGGAAATCCCTGATATCTTCTTGGGGCCTGGCTTTGTAACGATTGGGGGCCTGGCTTTGTAACGAATTGGCTCTCCGCTTCACCATCCTATAGAGGTGTATTCGTGGCGCACGACGAAGCCATAGGCGCTCAAGCTGCCGAAAGGTATGTAGCCGGGGAGCTTACCCCCCCGGAACGGTCCGCCTTTGAGGAGCATTTTTTCGATTGTCCGGAGTGTGCCGATAAGGTTCGCGGTGAGTTGGTGTTCGCTGCCAACGCGCGGGTACTGCTCTGCTACGCGGCAACCGCGGCGCCTAAGCCGGTTTGGTGGGAAGTTTGCGCCGAATGGTTTCGCCCGCGGCGCGCTCTGGCGTATTCATTGGCTGGCAATGCCGTGCTGGCGCTAGGGTTCGGCTTCTTCATCCTCGCCGGCCCGCGGGCTGCCATCGGGCCGCGCTTGCTTCCGGCATATCTCGCGCCCGGGCCGGCGCGCGGTACCGGCGACATGCCGGTGCACCAAATTCCGTCTGGCGCTCCGGCATTCCTCGCGCAAATCCGTATGCCCGGCCCAAGAGTTTCATTTTATTTTTACGAAATTCTAGATGTGGGCGGGAAACGCGAATCCGTCGGCGCCGTCAGCCCGCCCGGCGGCCAGGACAACGCGCTGTATTTGGAAGTTCCAGTTGCAGGACTGGCCGGCGGCGTGCACACTTTGGAGGTCCGGGGCAAACCTGGGAACATAATCATATCAAGATCTAAATTTCAAACTTCACGTTAGAGAGGAGACAGCTCATGCCGATGAAGGATTACCTGTATCATGGCCAGGCGTTCGGGGTGGATGCCGACATCACGAATCCCGGCCCGTACAAATTGGACGCCCATGGCAAGTGCGCCCTGCCGGACGGCAAGGCCGGCCGCTATACCGGCAGCCATCCTGGATTCAGCATGCCCAGCGGATTGTCCCACGGCGTCGTCGCCACCGAGGTCAACGCGATGCCGGAAGATAAGGACAGCTTCTTCCGTACCGAGGTCCGCGCCACCGTCCAGAACCTCAGAGTCGATGGAAAATCGGTCCTCACCGTCGACCGCATCGTGCTCGGCATGGTCACCGTCTACAAGCGCGACTGGTACGACCGGCCCGGACCGCATGCCCGGCGCACCCGTGTGCTGCCGCTCGATTGCAGCCTTGAGAATCTCACTCTCAACGGCACTCCGCTCCCCGCGCCGCTGCCGCCCCCGTTCTATTATTCCGCGGACCAGCGCGAAACCTATCTGGCCAGCGACGATCCCGACCCCAAGGTCGACGCCGAAGTCCGGCAAGCCATCGTGGGTAGCCCGTCGCGCTGCATCTACCTGCGGCATTTTGGAAGGATCTTCTTCGGCGAATGGACCCTCATCCCCGGCGAGAACTGGCATCCCGTCCACCAGATCGCGATGCTGCGCTTCGCGTTCAGCAGCCCCCCGTCGGGAGGCGGGACCGGCGGCAACGGTCAAGGGGATGGCACCGGCGGCTAGTCGCAGCCGTCGGTCCACCATGGCGGTCCTCCTAGCATGTAGCAGCGCCCTGAAAGGCCCGAATCGCGTTGCTATTGGTCGATGCCGGTGGCGGCCTTCTTGGTCAAATACGCGCCTTGGCCGACACCGAACATTGCGAGAACCGTGCCGTCCACGTCTGGCAGGGAAACCGCCGCCCGCGCCGGAATCGCGCTCAGAAAAGCATAAACGAGGATGGTGTAGCTGATCACCGCAATCAGGGTGATTACCAGCATTTGGAAATCGCCAAAATCGAACTTGTTAGTGTCGTCTTTGATCAGGTCGCCGATTTTGGCTTGCGCCGGCGCGTCCGTTCGTTTTCCGGCCGCCGCGTCGTTTGGGACGACTGCGGGCCGATTTGCGACTTTGGTGGCCGTAATACCCTTCGCGCCCGCAAATGTCAGTCCACTCAATCCCGAGAGCACCAGGAGATTTGTGGGCGTTCCAATGCCGCCGATGAAGCCGCCGGCGCTGGTCCAGCGCAGAAAAAAAGTCGACACATACGCTGAAACCCACAGCGTGAACCAAAGAGACACTTGCGTCGTGGAATTGCTTACCCTGCCATCCTGGCCGATAAAAAGAAGCCAGCGCACGTTCTTTGAAAACAATGTGAGCAGGAGCACCAGCGCGGGCACGATGAACAATACCAACGGCTTCACTCCCTCGACGCGAAATACCTGGGGTTGGATGTCCTGCAAGGTGGGAGGGTCGGCAGCCGCATTGCCGGGTTGAACCGTGGCGATCACCCGATCGCCTTCCTTCCACTTTGTCAAATCGTCTTTAAGCGCCTGTCCCTGAACCTGAATCTGGACCGCTCCCGCGGGGGCCTTATCGCACGCTTGGTTTCCAGTGGCTGTCTCGGCGGAGTCAGTAGTGCCGGCAAGCTGCAATACGGATCGGTCGGTGCTTACCGCGCGCAGGGTCCCGCAGTATTTGCGGAGCGCCGGCGCGGCCGCCTTGGCGGTCTCGCCGCCGTGGTTCCCAAGGCCCTGATCGGTCGGCGCAGCCGCCGCTGTGGCCTTGGTCGTCGCATGCGTGGGCTTCCCGCTCGTCGGCTTGGCGGTCCTCTTGCCGCTGGCGTCGGTCTGACTGCGCGGGGCCGGGCTGTCTTGAAATGCGCCCAAAGTCGCAGCCGTAGACAATATCGCAAGTATAAACAACGAAAGGTTCGTCAAAGTAGCCTCCTTCCGGTCACGCCGTTACTTAGTAAATAGTGAATCTGAACGGCAAATCGTTTCACCCCATCGGGGAGGAAAGCCCTCGACTCGTCGCGTTACATCATGACCCTAATTTCTGGTAGGATCTTTTTCGGCGAATGGACTCTCCTCCCCAATCGGAACTGGCAACCCGTGCGCGAGATCCTCATACGGCGCGCGGAGTTCAGCAGCCGCCCATCTGGAGGCGGGAGAAGCCGTGGAACCCAGAATGGCCGAACTGGGGGCCAAGGTTATTGGCGCTGTGCGCGATTCAAATGTGGATGTTGTCGTGCGGGATCCTCCATCACGCACCCGACCATCCATATCGCGAGGCAGAATCTCTATTTCAGACGGGCGACTTCCGGACCTCGCTGGAGAAGGCGCGCCAGGGCCTCCGCAATTGGCCTGCGGGCGACTGGGGATGGAAATTTCGGCTCCTAGCCGCGGAAGATCTCTCCAAAATCAGCCATGCGCCCGAAGCCCGCTCGCTTTTGGAAACGGCCGGCGCGCCGCTCTCGCCCGGATTGCTCGCGCGTTGGAAGATGGATCGGGCCAACCTGGCCGGCGGTTCCACTCAACTGAAATTGCTGCGCGAAGCCCTGCCGCTGGCCACCGCATCGCGCGATCCGGCTGTGATCTGCATGGTCGAGTTGTATCTGGGAGAGGTGCTTTGGGACCGTCAGGAAGCCGCTGCCCATATCCAAGCCGCCTTCGCCGCGGCCGGGCAGGCGCACGACGACTTCTTGCTGACCTGGGTGCAACTGGCTCGCGGATTCAACAGTATGCGCTTCTCGCGGTTCGACGAGGCACTCTCGTATTTCGACGAGGCTCTCGCCACAGGCCGGCGGTGCGGAGCACACTCGCTCATCGCCGCAATCATCGGCAATAAGGGCTGGTGTTACTACCGATTGGGCGACTTCGATCGCGCCATGGACGCTCTAACGGACGCAGAGTCGCGATCCGCTTCCCTGGGCCAACCCGATTGGCGGCACAGATGGCTGGGGGCGATCGGACTTGTGTATTTCGCAAGGGGGGATTTCGATCGCGCAGAGTCTTTCGAGCAACGGGCCGCCAAGCTGGCAGAAGAGGTTGGCAACCCGGAATGGCAGGCTATCGCGTGGCACAACCTCGCCCAGATGGCCATCGAGAAGCGGGACCTGCCCGGGGCTCAGAGCTATAGTGCCAAAGAGCTCGCCATCCGCCAGCACGGCGGAGATGCATCGTTGCTGGTCTCCTCGGAATTGACCGTCGCGGAAATCGAGGATCTGCTGGGGGAGTACCCCCAAGCCGAAAAAGATTACCTGGCTGTCATCTCCCAAGCGCAACGGGTGCACGCGCCGGATGTGCTGTGGGAAGCCTACGGCTATCTCGCTTCGTTCTACGCCGACCGCGGTAACCGGAAGAAGGCCGCGGAACGATACCGCGACGCCATCGGCGCCATTGATCGCGAGTGGAACAATCTCAGCACCGACGAATCGAAGACCACCTTCCTTACCGTTCATTTGGTTGGCCTCTTCCAGGATTACGTTGATTTTCTGATCAAGACGGGCCGCATGGAAGAGGCCCTGGAAATTGCCGAATCGGCGCGGGCGCGGATTCTCAGCCTCCGGCTGGAGCGTCTCGGAGCGCTTCCACCCAATCTTGACCTGGCCGGCTTACAGCGCGCTGCCGAGGCTTCCCACACCGTGATCCTTTCCTACTGGTTGGAGCCCGCGCGCGCCTCGGTGTGGGTAATCGGCGCAGGTCGCATTGCCCGGTTTGGCCTGCCGCCG
The DNA here is from genome assembly GCA_049516155.1 of Bryobacteraceae bacterium. Lineage (GTDB taxonomy): Bacteria > Acidobacteriota > Terriglobia > Bryobacterales > Bryobacteraceae > Bog-159. The sequence continues at coordinate 7,353 of JBEKTJ010000131.1, read as the reverse complement.
GGCAACGAGATCGGCGCGCTGGTGCGGAAGCACATTGAGGCGGTAACGCTAGGCCGCGACCCGCTGGTCCGGAGCGATGCGTCCGCCCTGTACCAGGCCGTGCTGGGTCCCGTGGCCAAAATGATCCCAGCCGGCTCGAACGTGATCGTGGTGCCCGATGGCGAGCTGCACCAGCTCAACTTCGAGACGCTGGTGGTCCCCGGGCCGCCGCCGCACTATTGGATCGAAGATGTGTCCCTCGCTACCGCGCCCTCGCTGCGCGTGCTGGCGGCCGACGCGCACAAGACTGTCGGGCCGCCGAGGCTGCTCATCATGGGGGATCCGGTGCTTGTGGGGCAGGAATTTGGGCCGTTGCCGAATGCCAAAAAGGAAATCTCAGCCGTCGAGGAATGCTTCCCGGCCGCCAACCGCGTGGCCTTCACCGGAGCGTCCGCCACTCCCGCGCAATACCTTAAAGGTTCGCCCGGAGGCTTCACCCACATTCACTTTGCCACGCACGCGGTCGCCAACCTGGAGAGCCCGCTGAACTCGGCAATCATCCTCTCGCACCAGGGCGAAAGTTACAAACTGTACGCCCGCGACGTAGCGGCCATGCCACTCCATGCGGACCTGGTCACCCTCTCGGCGTGCAGAAGCGCGGGCGCCAAGGCCTACTCCGGCGAAGGCTTGATGGGCTTCGCCTGGGCCTTTTTGCAGGCTGGATCCCAAAACGTGATTGCCACGCTGTGGGATGCGGACGACGCCGCCTCCGCCGACCTCATGCCGGTTCTCTATAAGGACATTCTGGCGGGCCAGACGCCGGCCCGCGCCCTGCGCACCTCCAAGCTGGCGCTGATGCGCTCCGGCGGGCTTTACCGGCTGCCGTATTACTGGGGACCGCTGCAGGTTTTCACGCGCGAGCTTGCCCCAGCCACCACCACGGCCGCCATGGTCCGGCGCTGAGCGAGGCGGATTCATGGTCGGGATCGATCTCCAACTCCGTCCCGGCGCAGTGGTATCCTTCGTTACATGACCGTAACCGATAATCTGTTCGGGACCACTCCACTGAGCCCGGCCCGAGCCGAGACCATCAAGAAAACGTACATGCTGCTCGGCCTCAGTGTGGCCGGCGCCCTCTACGGCGGGTACCTCGGCGCGCAATCGGACACTTTGGCTAACCTCTTCACTGGCTGGCTAGGTTGGATCCTGGCCATGTTATTGCTCAACCTCATCCCGCGGGTGGCCATCGCAGCCCGCCACAATCCAGCCTTGGGCGTCAGCGCGCTTCTGGCCGATGGCTTCGTCTCCGGATTGGTTCTGGCTCCGATCCTCCGGATTGCGAGCCGCTACGCGCCCGGCACGATCCGGATTGCGATGCTGATGACCCTGATCGTCTTCGGCGCCGTCACAATTTTGGTGATGTCGTCGAGCCGGACGTTTTCCGCGCCGCGAGGACTCATGCTGGGGATCTTCGTAAGTATCGTCGCCGCGATGGTGCTTAATGCATTTCTCGACATAGGCCTGCTGGGAATCCTGATCGCCGCGGGAATCGGCATCTTAGGCGTCTGTATCCTGGTCTATGGCACCAGCGCCGTCCTGCACAACCCGGACGCCGACAGCCCCATCCCCGGTGCGCTGCTGCTGTTCGCCGGCCTTTTCAATGTGTTCGTTGCAATTCTGAATATTCTGCTGCGATTGGATCGCCGCCGCTAAGCGGGGCGCCGAAGAAATTGACAATTAGTTCAGATACTTCTTCACATCCGGAAACAGCAGCGCCTTGATCTCGGGCTTGTCCAGATCGGCTTTAGTGACTACCGTGGCGCTAAGATCGATCACTTTAGGAGGATTGCCTCCGTGCAACTTATCCACCAAGGTCTTGACCGCTTCAAATCCCATTTTGAAGGGATCCTGCGCGACCAGGGCCTCGATGGAGCCGTCCTTCAAATCCTGCACCAGGTCGTCGCTGGCATCGAAAGCCACCAGCTTCACCTTGCCCGCCAGCCCGCGCGATTTGAGCGCCAGCGCGGCGCCCACGGAGCTCGGCTCGGAAGACGCAAATATGCCGTCCAAGTCCGGTTGCGCAGTGAGAAAGTTTTCCGCTACTGCCATGCCCTTCGCGCGGTCGGACATGGAGAATTGGCGCGCCACAATATGCATGCCGGGGAACTCCTTCTGCAAGACATCTTCGAATCCCGACTCCCGATCCAGTGTGGATTTGCTTCCCGGAGCGTTCATCAGCATCGCAACTTTGCCCTTGCCGTCTAACAGCGCTGCCAGCTTGCGCGCCGCCATCTGCCCGCCCTGATAGTTATTCGTCGCGATGTAAGTCATATAGTTCGTCGAATCCACGCCTGAATCGAATACCGTGACCGGGATGTGGGCGGCGGCCGCGCGATCCAGCGACGCGTTCAACGTAGTGCGATCCTGCGCGGCGACCACCAGGCCATCCACCTGCCGCGCGATCATGGAATCGACGATCTGCACTTGGCGCGCGTAGTCCGTTTCCGACGACGGTCCGTTCCAGAGCACGTCCACATCGAACTTTTGGCCCGCGGCCACGGCGCCCGCATGCACCGACACCCAGAATAAGTGCGCAGTCGCTTTCGGGATGACGGCGATGGTTTTGCGCTGCGTGCCGTGGCAGGCCGTTAGTAGGGCGAACAGGAGGACCGACGCGGCGACACGGCGACGCGGCGACGCGGCGATTTCAGCGTATCGTCCAGTGTTCCGGCGCCGAGAGCATGCGAACAAGCTGTGCAATAACTTTGTCATAAATGTCGTCGAGCTCTTCAAATTGAACCTTGTTCATGTAGCCGCAACGGAGAGCAAACTCAAGCCACACCCGTGTCTCCGACGCTTCGCTTTCGGCATCGCTCAGTTTACTGACGAAATGAGCCTGGTAGCGCCGCTTACGCCATGCTTCGCAGATATTCGCGCAGACTGAACGCGAGGATCGCCGCATCTGGTCCACCATGGAATATCGCTCCTCGACCGGAAAGTGCTTGGTCAATTCAAAGATCAGTATGGCCGCCTCGAACGCCGTTTGATAAACATCCAACTCCCGGTGGCTCCGAATATTCGCCATGTTTACAGTGCGAATCGCCGTGTCGCCCCCTTCGCCCCCTCGCCGCGTCGCGCTACACCGCGCACCATCCGCCGTCAATCAATACATCCGTGCCCGTGATGAAGCCCGCCTCCGGCGAACACAGGTACACGGCCAGTTGCCCGACTTCCTCCACACGGCCCCATCGGCCCAGCGGAATCTTGGCGACGAACTGCGCATTCAGCTCGGCGTTCTCGATCAGCGGCGTGTTCATCTCCGTGGCGAAGGGACCGGGGCTGAGGGCGTTCACGGTGATGCCTTCGGGCGCGAGCTCCAGCGCCAGGGCGCGCGTCAGACCCAGAATGGCGCTCTTGCTGGCCGAATAAGCCGAGCGGCCCGGCATCGATACGTGCGCCATGATGGACGCTAGATTGATCACGCGTCCATAGCCGCCGCCTTTCATGTGCGGTACGAATGCGCGGCACATCAGGAATGTGCTGGTCAGGCTGGTGTCCACCACCCGCCGCCACTCATCCAGCGTGAATTCGATCAGTTGCTTGCGTATATTAATGCCGGCGTTGTTCACCAGAATCTGTACGCGCCCGAAGGCTTCGGCGACCTCCTTCTCCAGACGGAGCACCTGCTCTTCGCTGGTGACATCGGCTTGAAACACCTGCGCGCCGCTGCCTGTGCGCCATACTTCCTCGGCAGTCTTCTGCAGCGCCTCGCGATCCCGCGCCACCAGGGCGATGCTGGCGCCTTCGCCGGCCAGAGCCAGCGCCATGGCTTTGCCCAAGCCGCGGCTGGCGCCCGTGATCAGCGCGACTTTTCCGGCTAGTGTGCCCGCCGTTTTGGCGCTCATGTAATCTGTCCCTTGCCGCCAGGGGCGGCGTGCGACGCGGCCAGAATCTCGTCCGCGACCTGCTGCGGTTGGTCGACATTGCGGATCGTCAAGCGGCTGGCCTCCCCGGCCGTCTCAATCGAAAGGTCGCCGATGCCGAACATCCGCTGCATCACCGACTGATCCACGCGCGCGTCCTGCACCTTTGGCAGCGATATATTGCGCGTGGACTTGGCCATCGCGCCCACCTCGTATCGCAGCCTGTCGCCCGCGATGGTGGCCTTGGTGAACTGGCGGGCGATGTGCCGGCGGACTGGCCAGATCAGCAGCAGCGCGGGTACGGCCATAATCCAGGGCCTGTTTTTCCATTCGCTGTCCTGCGGAATCATGCTGAAGCCGATCACGCCCGCCACAATCGCCAGCAAGACCAATGCATAGCCGAGCCTGATGAACTTCATGGTGGGACGGATCACCGTGTCTTCCATGGCATTGCCTCCCTGAACGCGCTATTGTAGCAGCACCATAGGCCACGCCCGCACAGAGGTGCTGTGCTCGTGCCGCATATGCGCGGCGCGAGCAGATCGCTCGCTCGGCGACCCCGAGTAGATCACGGAGAGTCGGCATGGTGGTCGCAGGGCCGTTGGGGCACTCCGCGCCGTATCGGAGCGCGCGCCGAGCCAGACTACTAACATTTAGGAGCACGAGACGATGCGCAAAATTACAATCATGTTTGCACTGGCGTTGGCGCTTGCAACTGTTTTTTCCGGTGCAACGAAGCGTGATTTTCAGACGGGGAAGCTTCTTGATGTTACGACGGCAGCCAACCTTGTTCGTGGCACTTCACACGAAAGGGCCATTTTCGTCGTGCAGGTCGGAGATTTGATTTACACGGCAAAGGGAGACCGTCTCGGACGTGTCCACGACAGCCCTCTGACTCTGGCGGTCACGGGCCCCGGCGACGACGGGCGGGAACTGATTGTCGGCGATCCGGTTGACGTCTCGATCAGTGGCGACGAACTGATCATTCGGAAGCCCACCGGCAAGGAATTGAAGACGAAGATTATTAAACGCGTACGAGCGCAATAGTTATTCGCACCGTCCTTGCGCTATTCTGAATCCGCCACACGCCGGCAGCCTCTTGAGCGCGAGGCAGCCAAGAGGCAACTGCTCATCCCCGGGATGCACCTTGAAACTAACCCCACGATGGCCCAGGACCACGCGGAACTGCTGCCTGTGCCGGGAATGCCAGGTTACTTGTCTTTTTTCAAGAGCTTCAGACCCGGCGGCAGCGTGAACATGCTGTCCTTGAAATCCTGGTTGATTTCCACGCTCTCCGAGTACCTCTCGAAGACCTTCTCGCCATTGCGTTCGTTGCGCACGGAGAAGGGCCACATCACCCCGCCGCCCACGTCGCGATACTTATTGAACAGAGTCGCTTCCTCCAGCTTCGAATTGTCGATCGGGTCCCTTCGGAAGTAAACCTGCCGCGACGGAAGCTTGCTCAGTTGATCGAAGTAAACGGTGACCGTGTCGTTGTTGGCGTCGGTGATATCGACTACCTCCACGGGACGGTTCTCGAAGAAATCGGAGCCACGCGAGTCGAAGACGATGCCGGGTTCGCTCAGGCGCTGGCGCAGGATGTAAAAGATGTTGTGCAGCGTAGCCGCCTTAAACTGTTGGATCACGATATCGGACAGGGGCCGCGCTCCGCGGAACGTCACCTCGTAGCCCGTTCCATCGATATACAGGATGACGTCGTCTTGTCTCTTGCCGGTGATATCTTCCGGCTTCCGTCCGCGCGCATCGCGCACCCGCACGCCGAGGAAAGCGGGCTCGGGCGGATCCGGACGCGGCAGGTACTTCGTGTACAGCGCATCCACCGCCATGCCGGAAACCTTATCGTTGTAAGAGCTATAGATCCGCCCCGTTTCCACGCGGTTTTGCATGTTGAGGAAAGCCTGGCCGCCCACCGCCGCCAGCGCTTCGTCTACCACGCGCTTGCCCTTCTGCAGGCTGGTTTCGGCCCGCGCCGCCATGCTGGTTAAGCCGGCCACCAGCAGCGCCGCCCACAAGGTTTTCATGGGTTCTTCTCCTCGACTGGTCTCATCCGCTGGGATGCAGGCTTAGTAGGTTCGGGAATGGTTAAATCGATGGACGAAACCGGCAGGCCCAGTGTCGCCAGAGACTTTCGGAACTCCCCGGTCTTACCCACCGCCACGATAGTGAGACCCGCCGGGTGCACGCGCTCGCGCGCCACGCGCTGTACATCCGCCGGAGTGACTGCCTCCAGGCCTTTCTGATACCGTTCGATGAAATCCTTCGGATAGCCGTAGTATTCGTAGTTCAGCAGCCGGCTTAGCGTTTTCCGCTTGGTGTCAAAGGCGAACACCAGGCTATTCAACGCCGATTGGCGCGCCGTGTCCAACTCATCGGCAGTCACCTCGCTCGTACGGATGCGTTCGATCTCCTTTTGGATGGCAGTCAGCGTATCGCCGGTGGAAGCGGATTTCGTGCTGCCTTCGACCTCGAACAGGCCGGGGTGATCGTAATCCGCGCCCCAATCCGCCGCGATCTCGTAGGCCAGCCCCAGTTGCGTGCGCACCCGCTGCATCAAGCGGCTCTGGAAACCGCCGCCCAGAATATCGCCCATCACTTCGAGCGCCGGGAAATCCTTCTCGTCGAGTTGGCCGCCCAGGTGGCCTTCAATGAAGAAAGTCTGTGTGACATCGTCCTTCGTCGCCAGGTAGATGCCTGGTTGAGCCTTCTCACGGACTGGCGGGAATGGCGGCACTTTCGCTTGTTCGTAGTTCCAGCCGCCAAACAGCTTGGTCAATTTCGCCAGCATCTCAGCCGTGGAGAAGTCGCCCCATACCGCCATCAGCATGTTGGCCGGAAAGAAATAACGCCGGTAGAATGCGACGACATCCGCGCGCGATATAGCGTCGAGAGTGGCATATTCGATTTGCCAGCCATAAGGCGTATTCTTGCCATACACGATGCTTGCGAATTCCCGGTCCGCCACCCCGTGCGCATCGTCGTTCCGCCGCGCGATCCCGCTGCGCAGTTCGGACTTGGCCAAATCGATCTTGTCCTGCCGGAACTCGGGCTGCGTGAGCACGTCTTTGAAGATGCCCATTACTTCGTCGCTATTCGCCTTCAGCGTCGAAAAAGTTACCGACCCGCTGGATTCGCCGATATCGCTCTCGACCGACGCGGCAATGTTTTCCAGTTCTTCATCGAGTTCGTCGCCGGTCTTGCTTCGCGTGCCACCCGAGCGGATCACCGCGCCCGTGATAGACGCGAGACCAACCTTATCGGCAGATTCGAACAGGTTGCCTGTGCGGACCCGCACCATACCGCTTACAACCGGCAACTCGTGGTCTTCGAGCAAATAGAGCTTCATCCCATTCGGAAGCGTGTAAGTGGCCACGTTAGGGATAGGAATATGTTTCAAGGGAGGGAACTTCAAGTCGCTATAGGCTGCCGGAGC
>JBEKTJ010000130.1:0-18787 GCA_049516155.1 Bryobacteraceae bacterium | reverse complement strand
AAGCACCAAAAGCTGGAAGATCCGCGCTTCCTCTATTGGGCCGACCATCTGGGCTTTCTGGTCTCGAGCGAAATGGCCAACGCCTACGAATTCGACGACGCCTACGTGGCCCGTTTCACCCGCGAGTGGACCGCCGCCGTGGAGCGCGACTATAACCACCCGTCCATCGTGATCTGGGTGCCCATCAACGAAAGCTGGGGCGTGCCCAACCTGCGCGACGCGCGCCAGCAGAACCACCTGAAGTCGCTCTACGCCCTCACGCATTCGCTCGACTCGACCCGCCTGGTGGTCGATAACGACGGCTGGGAGCATACCGATATGACCGACCTTTTCGCCATCCACGATTACACCCGTACCGGCGATCTGCTCTACGAGCGGTACAAGGATCTGGGAAAGCCCGGCGCCGGCGTCCCGGACAACGCCAAGGCCGCGCTGATTCCCGGCTACCGTTACAATGGCTCGCCAGTGTCGCTGACCGAGTTCGGCGGGATCGCCTTCATTCCGCCCGGCCACGTCGTGCCGCAGGAAGCCTGGGGCTACTCGGGCGTGGAGAAAACCGAAGATGCCGCGCTGGAGCGCCTGCGCGGGCTGTACAGCGCCATCGCCCGCATCCCCGGCTTTGCAGGCCTATGCTACACCCAGTTGACCGATGTCGAGCAGGAGATCAACGGCCTGATGACCTACGACCGCAAGCTTAAGTTCGATGCAAAAAAGCTGCGCGAGATCAATGCGTTAATGCGCTAGTGGCGCAGCCCGCAGTCTGAGTGTAAGCGCCGACCGCGTGCATTTCATCCGAAAATGCAGCCGACGGGCTACACTGCTTATTAATGCTCCACGGCTGGGACAACTTCTTTATAATGGCCGGGACTGCAGCCGCAACCCTAATCGGTTTATTATTCGTCGCCGTCACGGTAGGCACCGGCTTCTCGAAGTCGAGCATAGTGCATGGCAGCCGCGGCTTCTTGACGCCTACGCTCATACGTTTCGTTGGCGTATTATTCCTCTCCTTGGCCGTGCTGGCGCCATGGCCATCGGCTCGGCCAATTGGGATCATTCTCGGTCTGGGCGGGCTCGCGGGCCTGGCCTATCAAATTAAGGTAATCGTCGCGCGGCGCCAAGCCGGGTTAGTGTTGCTCGATTGGCGCGGCCGCCTTCCGTACGTGGGCGTTCCGGCACTCGGTAGTGGAAGCTTGATCGTCGGCGCGGTCGGATTGCTTGCAAAGCGATTCTTCGCACCCTATGCCATCGCGGGCGCGGCCGTGCTCCTGCTTTTCGCCGGTATCTACGGTGCTTGGGACCTCACATTGTGGTTGATCAAGAACCGGGAGAAGGCTTAGCCATCTCCTCATCGCAGGTAGCAATTCAAAAAGCGTGGGACGTCACAAGGACATCCCGCCGGAAACCTCGATACGCTGCCCGTTCACCCAGCGATTGTCATCGGAAAGCAGTGCGGCGATCATTGGCCCGATATCGTCAGGCACGCCAGCGCGTCCCAACGCGGTCATGGCGGCAATCTGCTTGTTGATCTCCGAATTGTCGCGCACCATCCCGCCGCTGAAATCTGTTTCGATCGCCCCGGGGGCAACCACGTTGGCTGTGATCCCACGCGCCCCAAGCTCTTTCGCCAGGTAACGCGTCAATACTTCGATTGCGCCTTTTGCCGCTCCATAAGCTGAAGTGCCGGGAATGCTGAAGCGCGCCAGTCCCGACGAAATGTTCACAATTCGGCCGCCATCGTTCATCAGCGGCAGCAGTTTCTGGGTTAGGAAATAAACGCCTTTGAAATGTACATTCACGATCTGATCGAATTCAGCTTCGGTCGTTTGATCGAACGGCTTGTGCAAGGAAGTTCCGGCATTGTTCACCAGGTGATCGAACCGGTCCCGCCCCCAATTTCGAAGCGCGCTGCGGATGTCGTTGACGAACCCATCGAACAAACTGATATTTCCTGCGTCGAGCTGAAAGGCGGCAGCTTTCCTGCCCATCGCTTCCACCTCGCGAATGAGGCTTTGGGCTTCGGCCAGATTCGAGTGATAGGTGAGGAGAATATCCACGCCTCGGCGAGCGAGATGGATCGCCGTATTGCGGCCGAGTCCGCGGCTTCCGCCCGTTACGATTGCAATTTTGTAGTTCCCGTTGCTCATAGTTTCCTCCTTGAGTACTTTTTACCAAGGAATGATGCCTTGCGCGTTCGAGAAGGCGCCAGTCGGACCATCACAAGGTAGCAGGGCCAGGCGAACGATCTCCGCCGCCCCTTCGGGAATGGTCTGTGTCCCTCGATGCTGATTGAGATCGGTTGCTGTATAGCCCGGGTCGACCGAATTCACTTTGATCGGCGTGTCGCGCAGTTCGTAGGCGAGTTGCACGGTGAGCATATTGAGAGCTGCCTTCGATGCGGCGTAGCCGAGATACTTCGCAGCCACATAGGTCCATGCTGGATCGCCACTCTTCGTAATCGATCCGAGTCCGCTCGACACATTGACGATGCTCGCGGATGCGGCCTTGCGCAACAGCGGAAGCATTGCTTGAGTTACTGCCACGCTGCCCAGGAAGTTTATGCGGAAGGCCCGCTCTATTGCCTCGAGACTGCTGATTGACGGCAGGCCGTCCCCTTGTCCGACGATGCCGGCATTGTTGACAAGGACGTCGAGATGGCCGAAATCGGCATTAATAGCTTGTGCGGCAATGGCGATCGTGCCGAAATCGTCGAGGTCGATCGCGAGATAGCGGACATCGTAACATTGGAGCTGGGCTGCCGCTTTCTCGCCGAGTACTTGATTGCGCGCGCCGAGCAGAACTTGGCAACCTGACGCGGCCAGTTGGTGGGCGACTTCGAACCCAATGCCTTTGTTCGCTCCAGTAACGAGAGCGATTTTCTTTGGTGCGCTTTGCATTTTGTTTCTCCTCAGAGCGATAGTGCGTTCAGGCTTCGAAGGCGCTGGCGCGATCGAGATCGGCAATTAGCCCGGGCTGCGTCGTGGGGCGCCATCCCAGCCGTTCCTGGGTTAGCGCGCTGGAAGCTGGGCCGTCGACTCCCACGAAGAACCCCAGGAAGCCAAAATGTTGGGCCGCCTCCTCGGGGGAAATGGCGACGACCGGCGCCTTCAGACCCCGTCCGATGGCGTCAGCAACCTCTCGCAGCGGAACGCCCTCTTCGGCGACCGCGTGATACCGGGATCCCGCAGATCCCTTCTCCAGCACGAGCTTGTAGAGATGCGCGGCATCGAGCCGGTGCACCGCGGGCCAGCGGTTAAGCCCGTTGCCGACATAAGCCGAGATACCCTTCTCGCGAGCGAGAGCGATCATATAGGTGACGAGGCCCTGCTTGAACCGGTCATGGACCTGCGGGAGACGCACCACCGAGGCGCGCACGCCACGCGCCGCCAACGAAGCTGCTGTCTGTTCCGAAACGCGGGGAAGCGAATTGGAGCTGGAAGCGGGTACATCGTCTTCCGTGGCGATGCGCCCTGGCGCGATGAGCCCTGTCCCGGAGGTGACCACCAGGGGGCGGTCAGAGCCGGCGAGTGCGGAGCCAAGCGCCTCGATTGCGCGCCTGTCCATCTCGCAGTTCGCCGCGAACTTCGAGAAGTCGTGGTTAAAGGCGGTGTGAATCACGCCATCCGACATCGCTGCTCCACTGCGCAAGCTTTCCATGTCTTCCAGATCGCCTCGGTGCACTTGCGCACCGGCATCGATGAGCGACTTGGCGCCCGCATCCGTGCGCGTAAGACCGAGCACTTGATGGCCTGCGTCAATTAAATCCCGAACAATGGCAGTACCGATAAAGCCTGTGGCGCCGGTGACGAAAACTAGCATATTCCAGTCCTTTCTGGATTGGCAGCTTCGGGTCGCCGTTCCGGCAACCGGAATTGACCAACCGCTCCAGATTTGATAAAACGGAGATAGTCTCCGCATACATAGATTACCGGAGACTGTCTCCGGTTGCAAGCTTTTTTTGAATGGCTATGAAACGTCCGCTCCCTGTCCAACGAAAACCGCGCGCGGATGCGAAACGGAATCGCGACCGCGTTCTGGAGGTTGCAAAGCAGGCATTCACCCGCTCGGGCGCGGACGCAAGCCTGGATGACATTGCCAAACAAGCGGGCGTCGGGGCGGGAACGCTATATCGCCATTTTCCTTCGCGCGAGGCCCTGATCGAGGCAGTTTATCGGACGGAGGTCGAAAAACTGGCCGCCGCGGAGCGGAACTTTGCCGAGACTATGCCCCCGATTGAGGCGTTGCGAGCGTGGATGTTGTTGTTTGTCGACTACATCGCAACGAAGAAGATCATCGCGCCGGCGCTGAATACGCTGGTCGGGGGCCACGCGAAGGTGTTCGAAGCCTCTTACAGTCAAATCTGGGAAGCGATTCGCGCCCTGGTCAAGCGCGCCATCAAAAGCGGCGATATACGTAAAGACCTCGACCCGATCGATCTGCTGCGTGCCCTGATCGGCGTGTCGAACGTGGCATCCAGTCCCGACTGGCAGCAAAGCGCCAGGCGACTGGTGGATATTCTCATCACCGGCTCGCGGCCGGTCAAATAGCCCAATCGCTCACGCGATGCCAGTCTCTCCTCTGGGCTCCGAAAGACGAAACCCTGGGCGGTTCCTGACTGCTGGCGGCAATCACGGCAGGCGCGTGAGTCGATCGTCTCAAGTGGCGTCGGCCTTCATGAAAGCTTGTCTCAGAATTCACACTTATCGCTGTGGGCAGTTTGTCTTGTTTTCAATGGGACGTGGCGCAAGGTCGATTGGTGAGGGGCCTTGCGCACCCAAACCGCCCACACTGGCACTGGCACAGGAAGCCGCGAGCCGTTTCGTCTTCGGTTTGCGCATGACTAGACGGAGGAGAAGCCTTGAAGATCAAGGTCGGCCGTGCCGGGGTCCAGGTGCTGAGTGCCGATCCATGTCCATGGACGTTCGATGGTACTCCATACTGCATCACAGTTTTTTGGTCACGAGACGCCAAATCGATAGCGGGGGGCTAAGCCCCTCGCGTTTGAGACGAATGCAGGAAGACATGCATTTGTCGCGATTTGTGATCGTGTATCGGGATGAGTCGCCGGGAGAACACATTCTCTTTAGTGTGCTGAACAACGGTTATGTGGGAGTCGACGCCTTCTGCTCCGCTTCATGCCCCGCCATGGCATCGTATTCATATTCCCCTTGAAGATACTTCCAGCTGGCGCGTCGAACAACGGGCTACCACACCATGAACTTCTGAGGAGAGTGTCATTTGCCATCATTGTTCAGGGAGGGGCTCAGACGATTCGTCATCAAATATTAACCGATTGGGATCGGCCATCGGTTCTCTTACGTCGTAAAAATTGCGCCCAAAGATTCGGGGCGCACGAATCACGCTTCCGGCGGCACTTACCGCCCTGCTGTATCCCATATCCATCCCGAAGCGATCGGGAGCGAAGACGCCTATGGGAGGGTTCACATCTGCAAGCACGAGTTTACTGTCTCCGAGCGCCTTGAGTGCGTGTTTTGATGACCAGACGACTTTCGGCGCACGAAATACACGGCGAGCAATTTTGCTTCGTGCTTTCTTGAGATGCCGAATGATCAGGACATAATTCCTGTCGCGGCCGCCACAACGAAAGACGCTACTTCGTGGCCGGCCCGCTCCAACATCGTCCTTCAAAAGCGGCCTGCCGATGAAAATCTCCTGCCGCCCGCCGGTGCTCAACGCGATGGCCTTCCTAGCCATTCTGCACTGCACGTGGTGCGCACCTGCACCCGGACCGGCCGCGCTTCGGTCGGAAACCACTGGTACACACTTCCGGGCTGTGCCGCCTATGCCGCCACCTCAATGGCTTCCGCGATTAGTTTGCGGGTATCTTCCAGCGTTCGGCCTGTAGTGACACATCCCGGAAGGTCGCGGACATATGCGGCCCGTGCCCGCAGGCATGTCGTCGCCTTCGTGTCCGGGCATAATGATTGCCGATGGCTTCCTCGCGTCGCGCCGGTAGCCAATCGAACGGTGGCCAGCCCTTCATCTTTCGCGAGCTTCCTGCCCCATACCTCGGGTTCGGCAGCCGGCCTGGTTCCTAAACATTGCAGACCAGTGCGGCGGGCGATAATTAAAGAGACATGCCTTCCGGATACGACGCTCTGCGCACCGCCGCAGCCTGGCTGGACCTCTCCGCGCGCGGCCGCATTTACGCCAGCGGGGAGGACCGCGCCCGCCTGCTGCACGCCATGACCACCAACCATGTGCAGCAGCTTACGCCGGGTACAGGGTGTTACGCCTTCTTCCTGAACGCGCAGGGGCACATCCAGGCCGACGTCAACCTGCTCTGCCTCGCGGACCGCTTCCTGCTGGATACCGAGCCCGAAACCCGCGAGCGCGTCTTCCGCCATTTGGACAAATACATCATCGCCGACGATGTCGCGCTCGAAGACGTCACGGATCTGCTGGCGTGCCTGTCGCTGGAGGGTCCGCATGCCGCCGCCGTGCTTGCGGCTATCGGCGCGCCCGCGCCGCATCCGGACCATGCCGAGTATGCCCACGCCTCGTGGAACGGAGCCGTCGTCGAACGTGCCAGCGTGACAGGCGCGCCGGGGTTCCGCATCTTCATGCCGGTGGAAACGAAGCCCGATTGGATTGCGCGCCTCGAATCAGCGGGCGCGATCCCTGCGACGCCGGACGAAGCGCGCACCGTGCGCCTGGAGCATGGCAAGCCGCGCTACGGCGAAGATATCTTCGACACCACGCTGCCGCAGGAAACCCAGCAGATGCATGCCGTGCACTTCACCAAAGGCTGCTACATCGGACAGGAGATCGTGGAGCGCATCCGCTCGCGCGGGCACGTCAACCGGTTGCTGATAAAGCTAGAGGTGGAAGGCGAAGCTCCGTTGGCTGGCGGCGCCAAAGTCGCCGCCGGCGCCGCGGAAGCCGGCGAGATTACGTCATCCGCCTTTTCGCCCGCGCCGGGCAAGGTGGTGGCACTGGCTTACGTGCGCGCGCAGTACGCCGGCGATGCGGCGCCCTTGCAGGCCGGCGGACGGAACGCGGTGGCTGTCAGTGGAGTGCCCCAAGCCGTCGGCAGCTAATTCGGGAACCTGCAATAATGGGGACCGATGCGGCGGCGGGAGTCGGTAACTGTCCTTTCGTTGGGACTAAGTCGCAGCTTTTCAGGGTCCCCGCTGGTGCAGGCGCACCCTCTGCTAATCGCGTTGATCCTGGTCGCTATAGGGTCCGTTCGCATTGCCGCGACTTACAAGGTTTTCAGCTTCACAATCGACGAACCCGGCCACTTTGCATCCGGGCTAGAGTATTTAAGCAAGCACTCACGAGATCCGGATCGCACGCTGGCCCTGATGCGCCTCGGGATACTGCCATTCTTCTGGTTGGCGTGCGCGGTGGTCTATCTCTGGTCCCGGCGTCACTTCCCGGCTGCCGTGGCGATGTTAGCCGTGGCGTTGTTCACGCAGTTGCCGCCGGTGCTCGCCTTTGCAGGACTCGCGTGTACGGACATGGCCTTGGCCGCCTGTCTGGGTGCGGCGTTCCTTGCGCTGATTCTATGGGCCGAGTCGCCGGCTTCGTCGCGATGGAAGCGTGCCGCAGTCCTGGGCGCAGCCACGGCGCTCGCGGCGCTGTCCAAGTTCACCGCACTGCTCTACCTCCCGGCAGCGGCCGCCATCGCGCTACTGTTCTATTTGGCGGCGGAACGGGCGCAAAGCCGGATGTTGGGCCAAGTCGCAGCGGTCGCGCTTCTGCTATGGATAGCCATCTCCGGAGCCATTTGCCATCCCGACCATTTGTCATACTTCAACGAATTCGCCGAGCGTGAGCCGGCCCGCATCCTGGTGGACTCCAATCTCGATTGGGGGCAGGATGCAGTCAGGCGGCTTTACGGCTTGCCGCGCGTCAGGCCCGTCGATGTATCCTCTCCAGGCGAACAAGGCTGGCGCGCTGTGGCTGTATAAGGTTCCATCCCACTGACGCTGCATAAACCAAGCACGCATCCAACAGAAGGTTGAATATGTACATGTGCTTGATGACGTCGAACGCGTCGCCATACACCGCGCTGAACAACGCCGCCAGGCAGCACACCGGAAGAAGTACGATCAGTTCCAATCGCCTGCGCCGCAGTATGTCCCGGGTGTGGGCCCATCGCCAGGCGGCCACCAGCGGCCAGCCCGCCAGCGCGAAAACGATCCATTTGTTCATCCCTGGCAAAACGCGTTCGTGAAAACGGCTCCACAGCGTGAACGCGCGGCTCTGCGCGGATGGCGGCAACCCGGCGGATGGCTCGTAATTCCCATATCCGTGCCAGCGCAAGAACGTGATCGTGGGCAGTAGCTCGTGCAAGCGCCGCCACATCCGCGCGGGCCGCAGCAGGTAGAAGCGCAGCACGGTAAACGTGTTCACGCGCCGCAGCACTCCGGAGGCAGCCACGTCCGGAAAATCGGTGCCAGCACTCCAGGCGCCGGTGCCCGCGTATTTTGCGAGTTGCGGATCGAGCCCCAGCGCCCGCAGGTCCGCCGCCGGGTCCTTCGAATCCCCGAGAATGCCCGAGAAGATCATACCGTACGTGTTTGCCTGGCGCCCGACATTCGGCATCGTGGTCACGTTGAACGCCGCGCATCCGAACATCGCGCACCCACCCGCAACCGCCACCAAACGGGCTGGCGTGGACCCGCTCCACACCGCCAGCCGGAACGTGAACAGACCCAGGATCAGCCCTATCGGCGCGTTTTGAGGCTTCGCCAATATCCACAGGACCGACCACAGCGACCACCGCAGGATACTCGCCGGACGGGTCTGGCCGGCTCTGGCAATCTCCACGGCCTCCGCCAGCAGCAGCAGGAAAAAGATGCACGAGGCCGGCTCGGCGTAGAACGAGTTCCAATAAACCGCGTACCCTACATCCGTCAATGCCACCAGCGCGCCGATCCAAATCAGCGCGTACGCCCGGTCGCGCCGTACCACCCACAGCAGCCGCGCGAAGGCCGCCATGAAAGCCAGCAAGTGGACGAATCCGGCGACGGTGATGTCCAGCAGGCCATCCTTGGAGATCAGCTTGTTCAGCAACAGCGTGGCGCCCACGAATAAGTACTCGCTATTAGCCTGCTCCCAGTAAGGCGAACGGTAGTGCGGATCGGGAATGAACTTAGGCTCGACGTAGACGTACTCCAGGCTGCCGTGGTGCTGCGGTCCGTAGCCAAAGCGGCCGATGGTGCGGATGAAGTCGCCTTGATCGGCGAGCCCTACGATCGGCGGGATAAACAGTTGGTAGGTGAGAATCGCGCCCGCGGCCAGTACGAAGGCGGCGCACGCACTCCTGCGCGCCGTGTCCCCACGCATGGGGGGCACTTACACCCGCCGCGCCACGATCAAGGTGATGTCGTCCGCCGGAGGCGACCCGGCCGCGAACTCCGTCAAATCCCGATTGACCGCCGCCACAATCTCCGGCGCGCTCTTCTGCCGGTTGGCCGTCAGCACCGCCGCGAATCGTTCATCGCCGTACTCTTCTTCCTTGCCGTTGTTGGCTTCCGTGACGCCATCGCTGTAGATCGCCAGCACGTCGCCCGGCTCCAGCCGTGCGCGATATTCGGAGTAGCTCGCCATCGCAAAGATGCCCAGCACCATGCCGCCGCCATCGAGATATTCCACCGCGCCATTCGCGCGCACGATCACCGGCGGATTGTGTCCCGCGTTGCAGTAAGCCAGTTCTCCGGTAGCCGGGTCCAGCACGCAAAAGAAAAAGGTGATGAACTTATTGCTTGGGCAGTTGCGGCAGGTAATCTTGTTCAGCAAGGTCATCACGGCGGCCAGGTTCTGCGGTTCATCCGCCAGCACCTGCACGCGCGCCTGCAGCCCCATCATCATCAGCGAAGCGGGCATGCCTTTGCCCGAAACGTCGCCGAGCACCATGGCCACGCGCCCATTCGGATAGGCGAAAAAGTCGTAGTAATCGCCGCCCACCGTGCGGCAAGCGGCGTTGTATCCGGCTAGGTCGGCGCCCGCAACCTTCGGCGCGCCCGCCGGCAGAAAACTGCGTTGGATCTCAGCCGCCTGCTCCATCTCGCGGGCCATGCGCCGTTCGATCTCTTCAACCTCCGCCAGGCGCGCATGCTCGATGCGGATGGCCGCCACGTTGGCCATCACCGTGAGCAGGCTGAGGTCGTCCTTGGTAAACGCGCGGAACATGTTCGGCGAATCGACGTAGATCAGGCCGATCGTGCGCTTCTCGGTTTGCAGCGGCACAGCCATCAGCGTGCGGACCTTTTGCTCGACAATGCTCATGCGCTCGCGAAACGCCTCGTCCAACTGCGCGTCGCGCACCAGCATGGAGGCTTTCTCGTTGAGCACCCGGTCGCGGACCGCCGAGCTGATACGGAAGCCCTCGCCCTTGTTGGCTTTGACTTCGAGGCGGTCGCCTTCAAGGATCATGACCACGCCGCGTTGCGCCCCGACGCCCTCGATGGCCAAATCGAGGATCAGCGGGAAAAGGTCGGCCAGGGTGCCGCGGCCGGCCAGTTCCTGACCGGCCCGAATCAGCGCCTGAACCTGCTTGGCGCCGTGCTGGCCGGGGCGGTCGACGATCGTCTGGCTGGAGAGCGCGCCTTCCAGGCTGGTGAAGATGGTGGAAGTGCTGGGCGGATCGGGCTCGGCGGATTCGAAGACCACCACGCCTTCCGCGGGCCGCGTGCCCGCGCCTTTATCGTCAAAGACGATCGCCAGATGCCCGGCCGTGATGCGGTCGCCCGGTTTCAGCCGCAGCTTGGCGCGCAACGGGATGTTGTTGACCAGCGTGCCGTTCTTGCTGCCCAGGTCCTGTACGGTCCACTCGTCGCCGTCGCGTTCCAGCAGCATGTGCTGCCGCGATAAACCGGCATCGTCGGGAAAACACAATTCGGCGGCGCTGGATCGGCCAACCGTAAATCGGTCGCCCTGTAGCGGGACCGTCTTAATCTGCCCGTCAGGGCACTGGATGAGAATATCCCGTGACATAGTGGGTTGGGGGTGGGCCACAGTTGATTATAACGAAGCCGTTGGTTCGTAGTGGGCCATCGTCGCGCGTGATATTCTGTGTCGATAATGCTGAATCCCTATGCGCCCCAATTGGGCAATCTCGATCCGGTGGAGGTGATCGCGGCCACGCCGATGAAACTCCGCTCCTTGATGGACGCCCTCGGCGCCGACCGTGCCGAACAGCCGCGTGCGCCGGGCAAGTGGAGCGCGCGTGAGATCGTCTGCCACTTGGCCGATTGTGAGGTGGCATTCGCTTTCCGGCTGCGCCAGACGCTGGCCGAAGATCGGCACGTAATGCAGCCGTTTGACCAGGAGGCGTGGGGCAAGAGATATGCCGCCTACAGCATGGAGGCAGCGCTCACCACGTTCTCGGCGTTACGGCAATGGAACCTGGCGCTGGTGCGGTCGTTCAGCGCTGCGGACTTGGCGCGGCCCGTGAATCATCCCGAACGCGGCGACATGACGCTCGAAACCATTGTGGAAACCATGGGCGGCCATGACCGGAATCACTTGAAGCAGGTGGAAGAGATCGCAGGCTAACGCAAGAGTCGTGACGCGGCACGAAAGGAATGCGTGCGCCGCGTCACGCCAGGTCGATAAGAAATGTGGTGCCCTTGCCTGGCTCGCTGCGCACTGCGATCTTGCCGCCGTGATCGCTGATCACCGATTGCACGATCGCGAGGCCTAAGCCAGTACCGTGCGTCTTAGTCGTGTAATACGGAGTGAAGAGGCGGTCGCATTCCTCTTGCGTGAGGCCTTGTCCGGTGTCGGAGACTTCCAGGCGTGCGCCGCCTTCATGCGCGGCAGTTCGGACAGCCAGCGTGCCGCCGGAAGGCATAGCGTCGATGGCGTTCAGCACCAGGTTTTGCAGGGCTCGGCCGAGTTGGCCGGGGTCGGCTTGGATAGCCCGCAAGTCCGCGGCAAGATCCAGGTGTAAAGTCACGCCGGCTGCGTGCATCTGCGCCTCGAACAACTTCAGGCTGTCACGCACCATTGCGTTCAAGTCCAGGGTTTCGAGTTGGGGCTGCGGCATCTTGGCGAAGTCGCTGAAGCGGCCAACGATACCGCGCAGCTTGCCTAATTCGGCGAGCAGCGTGGCAGTACTCTCGCGGAAGACTTCCTCGAACTGTTCGGGATGGGCGGCGCGCGCGCGTTGCAGGTTCTCGACGGTGATTTGCAGCGGGAATAGCGGATTCTTCAGCTCGTGTGCGAGACGGCGCGCCAGTTCGCGCCAGGCGGCCACGCGCTCGGCCTGCACCAGGCGGTCGCGCTGTTCCAGCAGATCGCGGGTCATCTGGTTGAAGGCGGCGGCCAGCGCGCCAATCTCGCCGCCAACGTGTACGTCCACCTGTGTGCGCCAATCACCCGCGGCTACCGCGCGGGCGCCGGCGGCCAACGCTTCCACGGGACGCGTGATGCGCGCGGTGGTCCAGAACGCGACAAGCAGCGCCAGCAGGATGCCTCCCATGGCTACCAGGAATTCCACTCGGAGCATGAAGCGCTCCAGGTTCACCTGCGCGGCACGCGAACTCCCCACCAGAAAAGCTCCCATTAAGCCGCCCTCTGGGCCGATGAGCGGGATGGCGTGAAAGGTCTCGGCGCGCGCCGCGTCGGCGGTCCATTGGACAGTGCGCGTCACCTCGCTGCGTTGTTTGCGCAGGGCATCGATCAGCGGCGCAAGCGCGGCGGTCTGCGGCAGCGGACCGGAAGCGCCGACGATGGATTGCGGCTCGCGATACAGCAGCGCGCGCATGCCAGCGGGCAGCACGAAGGATGCCAGAAAATCGCGGTCGAGAGCTTCGCCGCCGATGACGTACAGCTTATTATCGGCAACAGTCGCCACGCGCACGCATATAAGCGCCAGCGCGGTATCCGTAGGCAGATCCTCGCGTTTAAGAAAAGGCTCCTGCGCGTTCCAGTCGTCACGCTGCTTCACCCAGTCTTCCTGGTAGAGAAATCGCGCGGGCCACTGCGCTGACGAGATGATGCTGCCGGTGGCGGAGACCAGCTCTAGAAAATCCAGATTGTGTGCGGCGGCCAGCGGCTGGGCGGTATCCACATCGAGCGAGGGGACGGCCTCCGGACGGCTGAGCGCGATCACCATATCGCGGGTGCTATCGGCTTCGGCGATATCTTTGACGCGCTGGGCGATCTCGCGCTGGCGGCGGAGGAACTCCTGGTGGAATTGCGTGGCCAGGGCGGAGACGCGCTGCTCATCAAGCCGCTCGAAGGCGCGCCGGGTCGTGGTAGAGACGACGGCGCCGACGAACGCCACGGCGACGACCACAGTGAGCGCGAACGCAATCAACAGGCGCGTGCGAAAAGTCATGGCGGGGTTCCGGAGAGCCAGGCATTGTCGAATCGCCAATCTCCCAGCCGCGTGACCGCCGGCGACGCATGCAGATGGACTCGTCCGGCGGCGCCATAGAGAACGGGAAGTTGAAAAAGTGGGATGGCGCGAAGGTCTTCGAGCAGCTTGCGTTCGGATTCGTAGAGAGCTGCAGGGGCGTCCCCGGCATTCGCCGGCGGTTCGATTCCCAGCGCGGCGGCAAGTCCGGCGAGGGCTTGCGCAGGGTCGGGCGAATTCACGCGAACTTCTACCAAGCGGAGATCGGCGCGCGGATTTTCCGGCGACACCGTCACGGTAAGTCCGGCATCGCGGGCATTGACCGCCACACGTTCGGCGATAGACCGTGCGGCGCGCATCCCGGGATCATAAGAGAGCGTGAGCGTGCGGGCCGCGGGCGGCAGAACGTTGGCCAGTGCCCGGGCGCGGGGCAGATCGGGCGCAGCCGGAAACGCGAAGGCGTAACCGGAGATCCATTGCGGCAATAACGCGGCGGTGATTTCTCCCTGCTTTTGGAGAAGCACCGTGTGCATGGCGGCACGGTCGATGGAAAGCGCCAGCGCTTCGCGCAAGCGGCCGACATCGTCGTGGCCAGGCGCCGCCGCAAAGGCAAGGGCGATCAGGCTCACGTCCGCGGAAGACCATACCGTGCCCCCATGGGCGGCGGCGCGGTGCAGGTCGGCGGGCCCGATTTCCACCACGTCCGCCTTGCCGAGTTCCAGGTCCAACAGTTGGTCGCGCGGACCGCGGCCGAGTTGGACGTCGATGCCGTCCAGGAACGGCCGGCCGCCCCAGTAATCCGCATTGGCGGAGAACGTGGCGCGCTGGCCGGGTTCGAACGCCGTGGGGCGAAAGGGTCCGGTCGCCTGCCAGCCGTCGTGGGCAAGATCGAGCAGCAGGTTGGGCAAGGGGCGTTTCGCGTGAATGGCGACGACGGCGTCGCCGGTGGCGTTGGCAGTTACGTTTGGCAACGCGGCCTGGAGGGACGCGGCCACGGCGGCGGCCGTTAGGGCAGATCCATCGTGGAACCGCACTCCCGGCCGCAGACTGAACTGCCAATTTTTGGCAGCGGCATCGTGCTGCCAGGAAACAGCCAGACCAGGTTGGGGCATGCCGGCATCATCCAGTTGCACCAGCGTCTCGAAGACCAACGAGACCAGCGGGGCGGCGTCCGCCGCGGCGGAGTCGAGGGCGGTGGGAGCGGCATGCATCTCGACGCGTAGCGTCCCTCCGTAACGTGGGCGGGTGGCGGCGCCGCATACCGCCAGCGCGCTAAGAACCGCAACTGGGAGCCAAGCTGTAAGCCGCATAGCGTCCGGTTTGAAGATCGCGGAATACCGCCGTGGCGGAACTGCCGGCGGACCAAAGCGCGGTAATGGGTCCGGAGAATTCGAGCGCCGGACCGGCAGGATTGGGTGCAGTGCCGACGAGATCGAAGGGTTGGATGGCATCCGGCTCAGCGAGGCTGGTGGGACGGGTGGCCAGGATACGCGCGCCGCAGGGTGTTTGGATGCCGGCGATATCGCCGCCCCACTGGTCGAAGGAAGCTGCCAAATCCCATGATTGAGCGTCTGAACGGCTGTACAGGTGGGCGCGGCCGTCCTCGGCTGTAAAGATCCAGGCGTCGCCCGCAGGCGCGGCTGAATAGAACGGCGGTAGGTCGCGCGCGCCTCCGGGTTCGATGTCGATGTGGCCCTGAAAGAAATTTCGATCCTGCGCGAAGACTGCGATAGCGCCGGGCGCGAGCAGCCAGGGATCCTGCGAGTCATGGCATTCAAGAGAAAGCCCCGGCTGGGTGCTGCCGCGGCAAATGGTTCCCGGCAGATACACCGTGAAGGCGGTATCGCTTACCGATAGCCGGCCGCGCATATCGCGGGGCCACGGGTGGGCGGCCGGAATAGCCAAGGATTGTCGGTCGGCGCCGCTCGCCAACAGCACGCGAGTGGCGTCGAGCACCAGTATCGCGCCGCCGGTTTGCGCCGTATCTAGAATGGGTTGCTCCTGCTCCCACAAGAGCTTCTTTTCAAGAGTAACGCGCGCGGGTTTGCCCGTCGCGGCGCCTTGGGATGCCGTGGACGTACGCGGCCACGACTCCAGCAGGACCTGACGCCCCCCGCCACGATGAATCTCGGCGACCAGCAGAAACTGCGTCAGGTTCTCGGAGATAGTGAGTTGGACTTCCGCCGCCGGCTGTCCCGGCGCCTTCAATTCGGATTCGAACACGACGCGGATCTCCGCCGTCTCGGGTGCGCCCAGAGCGGAGAGATTTCTTAGGGTTAAGGCCACCGGCTCGTGCGCCACGGCGGCCGCCACGGCGCGGGCTAAGTCCCGTGCGGCCGCGCCCATGTCAGCGTTCAAATTGGTGGCCAGCAGTACAAGAATGAGAGGGCTCAAGCCACAATGATCGCACGCGGCGGGCGACGGCGGCTTACGGCTCGATTACACTCAAGGGAGAGGAGGTGCGACATGTTCAATCGTCTGAGCGGATTGTTTCTGGCGGGATACTTATTACTCGCCGCCGGGTTGGCAGCGCAAAAGGATCACAACGATGCCTTCACGGCCGGCGATCCGGCGGAAACCCGGATCGCGCAGCAAGTGCGCCATCAGCTTGTGATGCTCCCATACTATGGCGTCTTCGACGATCTGGCGTTTAGGTTGGAAGGCGGCTCCGTCACGCTGATCGGCGCAGTGACGCGGCCGTCTTTGAAATCGGACGCGGAAAATGTGGTGAAGCGGGTTGAGGGCGTCACGCAGGTGACAAACGAGATCAAAGTGCTGCCGCCATCGCCGATGGACGACCAGATCCGCCGCGCGGTATACCGCGCGATCTACGGCGACCCGTCTTTATCCACACGCTATGGATACCGGGCGGTGCCTTCCATTCACATTATCGTCGAGAATGGCCACGTCACCTTGGAAGGAGTGGTGACGAACCAGATGGACAAGAACTTGTGCAACCTGCGCGCTAACGGTGTCCGGAACGTCTTTTCGGTGACGAATAACCTGCAGGTGGCAGGTTCGTAGCGGACTGGGCCCAATCTTCCGCCCATTTGTGAAGCGGCAGCAGCGACGCCAGCAACCGGGCGCCCGGCGCTGAAAGCCGGTAGTTCCCGTCCTCGTCCTGTTCGACGATGCGGGCGCTGGCCAGATCCTGCAAGCGCCG
Source organism: Bryobacteraceae bacterium (assembly GCA_049516155.1). Lineage (GTDB taxonomy): Bacteria > Acidobacteriota > Terriglobia > Bryobacterales > Bryobacteraceae > Bog-159. The sequence goes on along the minus strand of JBEKTJ010000130.1, from coordinate 2,291 downwards.
GCTCAGCACGCTGGGCGACATCCCTTCGCAACGCGCCTGCAAGGCTCGAAATCCGAGGCTTTCCGCACGCAACTCCCATAGGATACGCAGAATCCAGCGCCGGCCCAGCAGCTCCAACAGAACCATGATGGGACGGCCCGTGCGGGACCCGCGCACGCCCTTACCGGGCAATGGCGCCGCCATGTTTCGACCCCTCCCCTTGCGCTTCGTTTTTAGAAGCGATACTCTGGTGCTTCTAATTTCGTAGCAAGGAGACAGTATACCGCATGAGCGCGCCGCGCATCGCCCCGCTGGAGCCGCCTTACGATCCGGAAATCGCCGAAGCCCTGGCGAAGTGGATGCCGCCCGCATCGAAAGTCGAGCCGCTGAAACTGTTTCGCACGCTGGTGCGCAGTCCGGAGATCGCTTCGCGGTTGCGCGTGCTGGGCGCCGGGATTCTGGGCCCGCGCAGCCTAATCGCTCCCCGCGACCGCGAAATCGTGATCCACCGTACAGCCGCATTGTGCGGATGCGAATACGAATGGGGAGTCCACGCGACGTACTACGGCGAAGCTGTGGGACTCGCCCCCGAAGCATTGCGCGCCACTGTTACGGGCGCGGCCGACGACCCCGTGTGGACGGAACGCGACGCACTGCTGGTGCGGCTGGCCGACGAGTTGCACCAGACGGCGCGCGTCTCCGATCCGTTGTGGACCGCGCTATCGGCGCAGTGGGATACGCCACGATTGATCGAATTGCTGATTATCGCCGGCGCCTACCGGTTGATTGCCTACGTTGCCAACGGCGCGCAAGTTGCGCCGGAAGAATGGGCAGCGCGATTCCCCTAATCCAAATCGATGTCCCGTCGCGGGGGCGTCTGATCCGGATTCTCCTTGGCTTGTTTCAGAAGCTCTTCGAATTTCTTTTCGAGCACCTTGCCGTGCGACTTCTCGGCTTCGAACTGCTTGCGGAAAGCCTCCTCGCGCCGTCCAGCCTCGCCTTTCAGCTTGGCTACCGCGACCGCCAGATCTTCGATAGGAGGTGGCTTCTCCGGCACGGCGTGCGCGATCACGGCCTGCGTCTCCGGGTCGATTTTCAGAACCGCACTGCAGCAGGGACATTCGACCTCGTACAAAGCGCGCGGCATGTTGCCATCGTAGCACTGATCGCTACACCAGGCATTGACCCGAGTGTCGATGCGGCTCGCAGGAGTGCGTGCTCCACATGGACTTACAAGCCCGGCGAAAAGGATTGTGAGGATTTTGAGGGATTAAGAGGATTTGAAAGAGGTGACTGGCTGGAGGGAACCAAACGGGGAATCAATCGTTTCTCGCCGGGCTTGCTCTTTGTGTGTCACGCTCTTGTATAGAGCAATCGTCTCGCCAAATCGCAACCCTAATATTTCCAATAAGCTAAGCAAAATAATCGAGGCCGGGGATACAGAATTGGCGCTCGCGGACACGTTTTGTCCAATTCGGGAACGGGCGTGTGACGAAAATTTGCCTACCTCGACGGTAATGTCGCGCCCGGTTGTGCACGATTCGGCGGTCGTAGTTGGCGCGATGTGGGCTGGAACGGGCGAACGCAGCCTAGATGCTTGGATTTCCAGATAGTTGGATTTTCGGCGAGGCGTGCCGTTCTGGCGCCGCAACTCGCCCCGCCTTAGGGTAGAGACCTGAGTGACCCCGATATCGAGCAATTCGTCCGGGTCCTCCCCCCGACGGCCGTTTGTCGTCTTGCCCTCCGACGTTCATCGGGATCAACTGGCAGGTTCGACCACGGGTACAAGAGCGCAGCAGAGGGACCACAAGGACGCGAAGATTGTCGTCACCGACGACGATAAACTGAGGAAGGAAATCGTACTGCCGTAGAGAAACGCCAGACGAGCAGCAGGTCTCTGCAATCGATATCCTGAAGGCCACAGGGGCGGCCAGACGAGCAGCAGGTCTCTGCAATCGATATCCTGAAGGCCACAGGGGCGGAGAAGCCGGTCACCGAGGGCACTTTCTTACAACGCACGGGCCTCATTCTGGCGGGATTTGTCGGCGGGGTCAGCGCGGTCGTGATACTGGCGCTCGTCGGTAAATCTTTTACGCGCCCAAGCTCCCGGTACTTCAGCCTGGGGCAGATCCGGCGGCCGTGAAGGCGATGTTGGAAAACTATAAGACTCTGCAGCAAATCGCGCTGGAACCGTTCACGACGCTGTTCGACTCAATCGTCGTGAAGGTGCTCCTGCCGGTATTCACCAGCATCTTGGGGTACATCTTCGGATCGCGAACGGACAAAAAGAACGAAAGCTAGGGGTCTCCCTA
>JBEKTJ010000129.1:0-33207 GCA_049516155.1 Bryobacteraceae bacterium | reverse complement strand
TGCAGCGGGCCGCCGGACGAGCCGCCGGAAGAGAAGGCGCCTTGCGCGGCCCCGAGCATGACCACCACCGGTCCGTCGGCAAAGATCTCGTCGATGGCGATGGTGTAATCCGGAACCATAGCAAAGTAGCATTGCCATCCTTTCTTCATTTGTTCGCGGCCCGTGACGCGCACGCCCAGTGAGTCGACGAAGACATGATCGTCGGTCATGAGGTTAGCGATTTCGTCGGGGTTGCGGCGGTTGATTGCGGCTACGAAGGCTTGTGCGACGGCTTGGGCTATGGACGCTGGCATTCCTCGCGATTTTAGCAGGATGGAGCCCGGCTGGCCTAAGATATGGAGCGAGACGAATGCCGATCAAACGCCTGACGCTGAACAAGATCCTGTCGTTTAGCGAAACGACCGTCGAATTGGGACCACGGAACGTTCTGCGGGGAAGATTCACGCCAGACGAGCGGCGAAAAGCCGAACGGCTACGCCGAGGTGCGCAACATGCAACTGCAAGATTCGCACCTCATCGTGCGTTATTCGACTCAATACTACAAGTTCTCGGAAGGCGGCGAGAACATGATCCGTCCGGACCGGAAATCATTTCCAACGTGGGAGGAGTACAAAGCAGGCCGAGATCCGGTGCTGGAGTCGGCTTTGCGATCGGATCCTAAACACCTGTGATAGGCTGGCCGGAGGGACCATGATTTTCCTGTACGGCAGTCTGGCGCTGCTGTTGGCGGCGGCATGCCTCTTCTCGGTCTTAGCGCTGCAAGTCGCGCAGGCGAGGCGTGCATCGAAGACCTATACCTGCCGCTACTGTGGCAGCCACGCCCTGCATGTATCTTCACCCGGCGGCATGACCGACAGGCTGCTAAAGTACTGGAATTGCGTACCGCACAGGTGCGAGGTTTGCTTTCATCGCCATTACCGGTTAGCCGAGCCACGCGCGAGTGACGATTTATGAAAAGCTACGCTCCCGGCGCGATAGCGGAGAGGATGGCCTGCGGGATTCCGGGCAGGGACACGACGCGGCCGGCCGCACCCGCACGGATGGCTTCCCTGGGCATGCCGAAGACCACGCAGGTGGCCTCGTCCTGCGCCATCGTTCGTGCGCCTGCTTGACGCATTTTGAGCAGCCCCTGCGCTCCGTCGGAGCCCATGCCGGTAAGCAGGACTCCGACCGCGTGCGCGCCGGCAGCATCCGCCACGGAGCTGAACATGACGTCCACCGAGGGACGCTGATAGCAGATGCGCGGCCCGGTCTTGACGGACACGCGATAACCGTCGCCGTTCTTGCGCAGCAACATGTGAAAATCTCCCGGGGCCACCAAGGCACGCCCCGAACACAATGTGTCGCCGTCTTCGGCCTCTTTCACTTCGAAGGCGCACATCTGATTGAGTCTGGCTGCGAACGCCCTTGAGAATCCCGCAGGGATATGTTGCGTAATCACGATTCCCGGAACGCCTTGCGGCAAGCGCGGCAGCACCTCGGCGATGGCTTCGGTGCCCCCGGTGGATGCGCCGATGGCGATCACCGTGGAGGGCGTCCACTGGGTGGCGGCAAGGCGTGCCGGCTTAGCGGCGGCAGTAGTCTGAGCCGGGGGATGGACGTGAGAGGATGCCGCGGCGCGGATCTTGGCGGCCAGCTCCAGCCGCAATTCGCCCACGGAATAGGGTCCGCCAGGCTTGGCCAGCACTTCCACAGCCCCCAGGCTCAAGGCCTGCATGGCAATCTGGCAGGAGGCCTGCGTCAAGGAACTGATCACGATCACCGGCATGGGGTGGAAATGCATCAGTTTTTTTAGAAACGTGAGGCCGTCCATGCGCGGCATTTCTATATCCAGGGTCAGCACGTCCGGCTGCAGCGCGAGGATCTTATCGCGGGCAATGTATGGGTCCGGCGCGGTGCCGACCACTTCCAGATCGGGTTGCCCGGAGAGCGCCTCGGTCAGGATCTTGCGCACTATGGCCGAGTCGTCGACGATCAATACGCGAATTTTGCCGTCAGCCGGCATGTTGTTCCAAGGTCAGCCAGAGATCAATAGTGCCTCCGCTGACACCGTCGCCCATGTCTTCGCCCAGAGAAAGCGATTGACTGGGTTGGCCCGGCGGACAAGCGGTGCCCGATGGCATCAATTCCGGGCTGGACAACTTGAAGTGCTCTTCGGTCCTCACGTGGCTGAGCAACGAGCCGCAGATCATATTGGCTAACTCGCAGACCACACTGCCGAGTTGTGCGGCCGGGAGTGGATCGTCCTCCTCGGAACCCAGAAAGTTGGCCGCCAAGGCGCGCACGGCCGGCTCGGACACACTCAGAGTCAGGGCGCCGCTGGGTGTGCCCTCAAAACTGAGGCGCGCCGCCACGCGCGGCTCGGGGGAGGATGCGCCCACCGGCGCAGGACCGGAAACATCGGTGAAGAACATGGTTTCCAGAACTTCCCCCGTGGCCGCCGCCAACATATCATGCCATTCGTTATCCGGCATAAGCTCCTCCTAACACACGCTCCAATTCCTCACGCAACGTCTCCGGCAGGAAGGGCTTCTTAACATAGCCGCGAGCCCCCAGGGAAAGCATTTGGCGTATACGGCTCGCCGTGCTATCGGTGGACACGACCACGACCGGCACAGTCTTCAACACAGCGTCGGCTTCCAGGCGCCGCAGCAGCTCTTCACCGTCCATCGACGGCATGTTAATGTCGGTCAGCACCACATCCACCCATTGCGCATGCAACAGGTCCAGAGCTTCAGCACCGTCGGAAGCTTCCAGAAATTCGGCCCCTTCCATGCCGGAAAGCACAATGATGCGCCGAATGAAGGCCCGCATAACGGGCGAATCGTCGACAATCAGCACGCGGAAGGACATGGCTGACCTCCTTTCGCCGCGGAACGCACGGGCATCATTTCGCGCTCCGCCGATCCCGCTCCCCGCAGCCAGAAACGCCCGCTGCCGACTTCGAGGCGTACGGTGCGCGAAGCGTTGCCGCCCACATCCTCTCCTTGGACCAGCACGCCGGCCTTCCAAAGGATCTTGCGCAGCGCGAGATAATTTCGTTTACCGATGTTAAAGACGCCTTCACTATCCATTACTTGAGCTCCTCCCGTGACCCACACCGCCAAGCGGCGTTTCTCGGCGCCACATTCGTATGCGCGGCGAAACAGCAGCGGGATGCCGGTATCGGCGAACATATACGGATTCTCACCGGCCTTAGCGGGGGAAATTGCGGATTCCGGCAGCATATAGTGGAGCATCCCGCCCACTCCCGCTACAGGATCGTGGATGGCGACCGCGATGCACGAACCAAGCGCATAGGTCACCAGCACTTGATCGGGCGATCGGCCGATCTGGCAATCGGCTATCCCCACCACTAAGTTGGCCATCTCAACCCCCGTCCTACTCCAGGCCCGGGCTTTCGATAGATCGCCGGGCATACATACGCCAAGTCATGCCGTACGCCGGTAAGGCTCTCGGCATGGCCGATGAACAGGTATCCGCCGGGCTCCAGGCAGGCGGCGAGGCGGTTGACCACGGCTTCCTGCGTGACTTTGTCGAAGTAGATCATGACATTGCGGCAAAAGATCACCGGAAAAAGACTGTGCTGCGAGAAAGGTTCAACCAGATTCAGGCGGGCGAACTCGACCTGGGTCCGGAGTTCCGGCTTGACCCGGTACGAGCCTTTCCAGCGGCCTTCGCCGCGCAAGAGAAACTGCCGCAGCCAGCCGGGTGGAAATCCGCTGAATCGCTCCGCGGGATAAACGGCATTTTTCGCGGCCGCCAGAGCTTTGGTTGAAATGTCGGTGGCCAGGATGCGCACTTTCCGGAACGCATCGGCGCCCCATTGATCGCAAAGTGTGAATGCCAGTGTATAGGGTTCCTCGCCGGTGGAGCATGCGGCGCTCCATAGCTCGATGCGAGGGCGTTCCCGCAAGCCGGGCAAGACGTTCTGTTTCAAGAATTCAAAGTGCGTCGCTTCCCGCAGAAAACTGGTGTGGTTGGTGGCGAGTGCATCGATCATACCGATCAGAGCCTCGCCGCTAGGGTCGCCAACCACGTGTTGGTAATAGGCGTCGAATGAGCCGAAGCCGCCCTCACGCATACGTTTGCCGAGCCGGGCGGCTACTAATTCTTCTTTGCCATTACGAAGATCCAGGCCGAACTTGTCGTAGGCCAGTCGCCGGATGGCCTCGAATTCCTGCGCCTTCAAGCGCCGCACCGGCGCGGGCGCGGCGGCAAGCTGGACAGCGGCTTTACTCATGCGTAGGCTCCTTGATGATTCCAGCCAGGTCCAAAATCAATGCCACACGTCCGTCTCCCAGGATGGCGCCCCCGGCAATCCCCGGTATGTCCTTAAAAGTATCGCCCAGGCTCTTGATGACCGCTTCTTGCTTGCCGATCAGTTCGTCGACCATCAGACAGAAGCGCTGACCCTCGCCTTCGGCCACGATCAGCAAGGCCTGGCACGGATCCTCGGTGCGCGGATTGACTCCAAACTTCCGGTAAAGGCGGACCACCGCGAGCAGATTACCCCGCATCATGACCATCTCGGATCGATTTTGAACCGTGAAAATGGCGGCGGCGGCGGGCCGGAACATCTCACGCACGGCGAACAACGGCACGATATAGCGCTCGCGTCCGACGCCCACCACCAAGCCGTCGATGATGGCAAGGGTCAACGGCACCTTAAGAGTAAATGTGGCGCCCTCGCCCGCGCGGGATTGAATCTCGATGTGACCGCGCAGTTTCTGGATCTGCCGCCGGACGACATCCATGCCCACACCCCGGCCGGAGACGTCGGTAACCTGCGCGGCGGTGGAAAAACCCGGCTCGAATATCAGGTGAAAGACGTCGTTTTCCGAAAGATGCTCGGGATTAGCGACCAAACCATTTTCGAGGGCCTTTGCCACGATGCGCCCGGCGTCCAGACCGCGCCCGTCATCGGATATCTCGATGACGATATGACCTGCCTGGTGGCATGCACGCAAGCCAATGCGGGCCATCGGGTGCTTGCCCGCCGCCTTCCGCGCATCGGGACCTTCAATACCATGGTCCAGCGAGTTGCGCACCATGTGCATGAGTGGATCGGCCAGTTCTTCGACTATGGTGCGGTCGATTTCGGTTTCCTCGCCGCTAATGTCCAGTTCCGCTGGCTTTCCCATTTTGCGGGACAAATCGCGGACCTGCCTGGCCACACGCTGAAACAACTGGCCGATGGGGACCAGGCGCATGGACATGGAGGTCTTCTGCAGTTCGGCGGTGATCCGTGCCAGTTGTGCCAGATTGCGTTGCAGGCGGGGACTCTTCAAAGTGGCCAGATCGGGATCGTGGCGCACCATGGACTGCGCGATCACCAGTTCTCCGGCCATATCCACCAGATAGTCCAGCTTGCCGGTGTCCACTTTTACAGCCTTGGCCTCTTCGGGAGGGGCTTGCGAACGGGCGGCGGCGACAGGGGCGGCGGCTGGTTCAGCCTCGGCACGAGGACCTGGGGTTGGCGGCCGCGCGCCGACCTGGAGATCCGCCCCACCGGCCTTGAGTTCAGCACCATCGGTCATAAGACTGCGTACGCGTTCCAGGAGGCCGGAAAAGTCAGGCAGGGGCGGCGCCGTATGTCCATGCAACCTGGAGTCTATGGCGCTCACGCAGATCTTTAGATAATCCGCGCATTCCAATACCACGTCGATGACATGCGAAGTGACGGTGAGCTTACCGTTACGCGCCAGGTCCAGCACGGTTTCCACGTTGTGGGAGACTTCCCGCACGGCGTTCAATTCCAGAAAACCTGCCAGTCCCTTAATCGTATGGAAGGCGCGGAAGATCGAATTGATGGCTTCGGCGTTTCCGGGATCCTGCTCCAGCGCGAGGGAGCGGCTCTCGATGGCCGCCAGGTGTTCGCGCGATTCCAGCACAAAATCGGACAGTAGCTCCGGATCCTCGGCTAAGGAATAAGCCGCCGGGCCTGGGGCGGCGGCGGGAACAGCAGCGTTCTCCAAAGCCTGCTGCATGGCGGCGACGCCGGTTTCGAGGGCCTGCGAGAGCGTATCGCGCGCCACACCCGGCGTGGCGTGATCCGCGGACTCCAGGGTCGCACACAGTTCCGACGCGATGCCCGCCACCTCTCCACAGCCGCCAGCCTCGGCACGGTCGCGGATTCCGCGCACCGCGACGGCCAAGGCGAGCATGGACTGTTCAAATCCGGCTTCGGACGACAAGTCTTCGACGACTATTTTCATAGCCAGGGCTTCGATTTCCTGGCGCAGTTCTATTTGCTCGGGCATGCAGACTCCGTATCCTTCTAGAATTCCTTGAAGTCGTCGTCCAAGGGCAGTGCACTGCGGTCCAGTTTGCCGACGGCCACTGGTTCGGCGTCCGGCACCCGGACGGTCTTGCGGGAGACTGTCGACTGGAGCGCTCTAAGGCTGCGGTTATGTTCCCCGCTGTTCGGCGACACCGCACGCGCACCCGCCGGTCGGGGCCGGGAATGGCGCGCGACGGGAGTCCCATTGCCCGATTGCTCACTCCCGTTGACCATCGTTTGCAATTGGCCCACGACGCTGTTCATGGTCTCAGCCTGCCCAGACAGTTCCTCGCTGGCCGAGGCGCTTTCTTCCGCGTTCGCCGCGTTCTTTTGGGTTACCTGCTCCATCTGCGAGATGGCTTTGGCGATCTGCTCGATGCCCCGCGCTTGTTCCTGGCTACCCAGATTTACTTCATCCACCAGGGTCTTCACTTTGGCGGCGCTCTCGGTGATGGAGCCAATGGCCTCCGCCACCTGATCCAACTTACCCATGCCATCGTGGGATTTGGCCATGGACTCTTCGATCAGCGCGGCGGTGTCCTTAGCCGCCTGCGCGCACCGTTGCGCCAGATTCCGGACTTCGTCGGCTACCACCGCGAAGCCCATACCAGCTTCTCCGGCGCGAGCGGCCTCGACCGCCGCGTTCAAGGCCAGGATATTGGTCTGGAACGCGATCTCGTCGATGACTTTGATGATCTTCGAAACCTTCTCGCTGGAGGTGTTGATTTCGCTCATAGAAGCCACCATCTGGCCGAGCGTGTGGTTGGCGGCCCCAACCCGCTGGTCGACCTGACCGGTATATTCGGCGGCCACCTTGGAGTTCTCGGCATTTTTGCGCGTCATGGAACTGATCTCCTCGCTGGAGGATGAAGTTTCTTCCAACGACGCCGCTTGTTCGGAAGCGCCTTGCGCCAGCGACTGGCTGGCCGACGATACCTGCACCGCTGCGCTGGCTACCTGTTCAGTACCTTCTGCCAACTGCACAATAGCGTGCCGGATATTGCGCGTAATTCCGCGCACGATGGCGACCACGATCAAGCCGACGACGACGCAGAGCGCCACGAGACTCATGGCTATGCGGCGGCTGGAGGCGATCTGGTCGTCCACCCCGGCCTTGTCCTCGGCGAGGGCCTCCGTTTGGATGGCTTGCAGGCGGACGGCCGCGGCGGCGATCTTGTTGTAAATCGGCGCGATGACCTCTTTCCGGATGCGGTTTGCTTCCACGGCGTGCCCAGCGCTGGCTTGCCGCACAACCTCCTCGTAGTGTGGCTGCCATTCGGAAACGCTCGCTGCGATATCGGCGACGAGCGCCTTGGCCTCCTCTTTGTGTATCAGAGGCCGGATTTCCTCCAATGCCCTTTGGAGGCCTTCGCTTTGCAGCTTGAAAGCTTGCTGGCCTTTCTCCAGTTCCGCGCCGTCTTTGGCGATCGCGGACAGGACGATCCCTCTCTGCGCCGAGACCATTTCCGAACGGGCTAAGCCGACCTGGTCGGCCAGCACAACTTTCCGCACGGTTGGTCCTGCAACTTTGGCAAACTCGTCTTTGAAGTTGCCGGCGTTGTTTAACCCGCAGTAGCCGAGCACCGCGGCCAGTACGAATAGGGCGATCGTGCCGCCCATCAGCTTGGTTTCAATCGTCGATTTCAATTTCATGGTTCCTTCTCTCTTTTGCCTCTTCGATCATTGATTGAAGCCTTACTGCAGCATCGACTTGAGTCCGTCGAGTTCCTGAGCCTGCAACACCTTGTCGATGTCCAGCAGGATCTTCACTTTGCCTTTGCCTTTGGCCATACCGAGGATGTAAGGCGTCGCAACGCCGTCCCCGAAATCGGGCGTGTCTTCAATCTCGCCAGAGGCGATATTCACTGCCTCGGAGACTTCGTCCACTACGATACCTGTCAACGACACACTGCTGTCCGAACCATGGATTTGCACCACAATGATGCAGGTGCGCTGGGTGTATTCGACCTCTGGCAGCCCGAACTTCAGCCGCAGGTCTATCACCGGAATGACTTTGCCCCGCAGGTTGATGACGCCCTTGACGAACGCCGGGGTTTGGGGAACGGCGGTAATGTCTTGAATGCCCATGATTTCCCGGACTTTCAGGACTTGAATGGCGAACTCCTCGCGGCCCAGATGAAAGGCCAGGTATTTGCCCGTGCGGCTGTTGCTTTTGACCGTGCCGTTCTCAGGCGGCGCCATCATGCTTGCTTGCATGTTGTCTCCTTCAACTTTTTGGTAGTGGATGGTTTGCGCCGATTGCAATCGGCGAGCAGTATACTACCTGCCCCACAAGGATTCATCGGTTGCAGGGCGGGGAAGGTTTAGGGTGGGCAGCCGGACAGGCCGGACAGCCAGACAGGCCAGGAGTCCCGTCCTACTTGGTACAATGGGCGGCACGGAGGTTCCATGGAACGCCGCCTTTTCTTGAGGACTGCGGGCGCACTCGCCCTGCTCCGCCCGGACTCCAGCCATCGCGCCCGCGCGGCGACGGTGGGAAACAATCGCGCCGCCGAGGATCTGGCGCGCGACGAGGATTTCTGGCGTGAGATTCAATCGGCCTTCACGCTGGACCGGAACATCATCAACCTGAACAACGGCGGCGTGAGCCCGTCGCCGCGCGTGGTGCAGGAGTCCATGCGCCGCGCCCTGGAGTTCAGCAACATCGCGCCGGCGCGCACCATGTGGGCGGTGCTGGAGCCGGAGGTGGAGACCGTGCGCCAAAGGCTGGCCGCGGATTTCGGCTGCGATCCGGAAGAGATGGCCATCACGCGCAATGCGTCTGAAGCGCTGGAGAACGTGCAGCAGGGACTGGATCTGAAAGCCGGCGACGAAGTCCTGACCACGGATCAGGACTATCCGCGCATGATCACGACCTGGAAGCAGCGCGAGCGCCGCGATGGCATCGTGCTCAAAACCATCTCATTCCCGACGCCGCCGCCATCGCTCGAGGATTTGGCGGAACGCTTCGAGCGGGCCATCACGCCGCGCACGCGGGTGATCCACTTCTGCCACATCACGAACCTGACGGGCCAGATCTTTCCAGTGCAGCGGATCTGCAGAATGGCGCGCAGCAAGGGAATCGAAGCGATCATCGACGGCGCGCACGCCTACGCGCAGTTCCCCTTCAAGCATGCCGACCTGGATTGCGATTACTACGGCACCAGCCTGCACAAGTGGCTGCTGGCGCCACATGGCACGGGTTTCCTGTATGTGCGCAAGTCCAAGATCGCGAAAGTGTGGCCGTTGATGGCCGCGCCTGCGGAGATGACGGATAATATCCGCAAGTTCGAGGAGATCGGCACGCATCCGGCGGCGAACCATAACGCCATCTCCGACGCGCTGGAGTTTCATACGGCGATCGGCGTGGAGCGCAAAGCGGCGCGCCTGCGTTATCTGCGGTCGGTGTGGACCGAGCGGTTAACGCGTTTGCCGGGCGTCTCCACGCCAACCAGTGCCGACCCGCGGCTAAGCTGCGGTATCGGGTTGTTGTGCGTGCAGGGCAGGGAACCGGGGCCCCTCGCCGATCAGCTTTGGGAGAAGTACCGCATCCTGACGGTGGGGATTGTGCATCCGCAGTTCAAGGGATTGCGGATCACGCCCAATGTTTATACGACGCTGCCGGAGATTGAGACGTTCTGCGGGGCGGTGGAGAAGCTGGTTGGATAGTTCACGGTTGCGAAGCTTCGCGGCGCATACTGTCGATCACCCACATCCTCACCACATCTTAAGCGGGGTTGAGACCTCGACGGTCTTGCGTTTCGCGAGTTTTTCGATCATGCGCTTGGCGGCTGGCGGAATCCGGATACTGGAGCGAGGCTAATACCAAGCAGTTGAATATTCGAGCAGCATCCGGTCCAGATCGGCACGATCCGGATCGATCTCGGTGATACCCCGATCCAGCAAGTCGAGGCCGTCGTGACGGTCGAAGAAATCCGCGAGTTCCGCGTAACTCGCGCTGATGAGCGGGAGTTGAATCGCGGCTGTCTTCTTCTTGGGTCGGGCTTCCTTCATAAGTTCCGGAACCTCCGCATTTCACGGGGACTCATCGCGCGCATATGGAACACGACTTCCCGCTCCGGCTCCCGGCGGTATGCGATGTGCAAATATTCGCCAGCGTAATTTCTTCCATAAAGTAGGTAGACGCCTTTCAGCTCGCGCCTGGATCGCAATTTCAAAGGGCCCATGTCCGGCACTTCAAAAAAGTCGTCTTCGCCGTAGCCGTGCTTGAAGGCGCTTGCGACAAACACAACCACTTCGTTTTATGTATAGCATATGCTATCACCGCCCGAAAGGGTCTTTGCACGGTCGGAACGGTGTTATCGGCCTCATGAGCTACTTGGCTCATTATGTGCCGCTCATTCGCGAATTTAGGCGCGCGGTCGTGGATCTGAAACTTGAGATCCCGCCGAGAACATCGTCGAACAAGTCCATGTAGCGGCGCCGCAGCGGCGCACGAGGACAGGCCAGGAGGCCTATCCCACGCAGATTATGCCACACTGGAAGATGGAAAACGCATGAGTTTCCTAGACGACCTCGAGAGCAATCTGAAGAGCATGGAATCGCGCGAAGAGCGCGGCGACCAGAACAGCCGCGACGCGAAATTGCGGGATGCCGAGCGCGCGCGCGTGCAGGCTTCCGCGGCCTTTGCGGAGCAGCTCAGACAGGGTCCGTACGCGGCGGAGTTGTTGCGTCAGGCCACGCGGCTGGGCCATGCGATGCGCACCAAGGTCCACCTGGCTTGGCTGGGCACGACGTTGCGGCTGGAGGCGCGCGGATCGAAGCTGGAACTGCGGCCCGCTCAGGAGGGTGTGGTCGCGTTCTTCATCGAAAATAATACCGAGGTACGCAGCATGCCGTTGGATCTGGCCGGCGATCCCGAGAGTCTGGTGCGGGCGTGGCTGGCCTCGCTGCCGGCGGTCCCGGCGGCGGTGGAGGGGGAAGGCGAATAGTCACGCAGTGGGTGCGCCGCGTCAGCTTGGCTTATACGCGATGCAGTCGATCTCCACCTTCAGCCCGGGCATCGCAAACTGACACGCCACGGTAGTGCGCGCCGGCTTGTCTACGCCGAAGAATTCGGCGTAGACCTCGTTCATGGCGCCAAAATCCTTGCCATCGGCCAGAAACACGGAGCATTTCACCACGTCGGCCATCGTGGCGCCGCAGCCTTCCAGAATCCGGCCGATGTTGGTCAGCACCAGACGCGTCTCGTGGCGGATATCGCCCAGCTCCACCTTATTGGTAGCGGGGTCCACCGGCACTTGCCCCGATACAAAAATAAAATCGCCCGCCCGCACCGCCGGGGAATAAGGCCCGCGCGGCGCCGGCACGCCCGGCGGACTCAATCGTTCGATCATTAATGTCCCTCCGCTTCCAGGTACTTCTCCGCTTCGATGGCCGCCATGCAGCCCGCTGCGGAAGCGGTGATGGCTTGCCGGTAGATGCGATCCTGCACGTCGCCGGCATGGAATACACCGGGGATATTGGTTCGGGCGCCGCCTTTCGAGATTATGTAGCCGTCGGCATCCGTGTCGATCTGCCCCTTGAACACAGCGGTGTTGGGGATGTGTCCGATAGCCACGAAAAGGCCGTCCACCTCTTGCTCCCATACCGCGCCCGTAGCGATGTTCTTCAGCCGCACGTGGGTGACAATGTGTTGGCCGACGTCGAAAACATCTTCCACCACCGTATTGGGGAGGAGTTTGATCTTGGGATTGTGCTGCACACGGTCGAGCATGATTTTCGACGCCCGGAACTGGTCGCGCCGGTGGACCAGCGCCACTTCGGAGCCGAACCGGGTCAGGAAGTTGGCTTCCTCCATCGCCGAATCGCCACCGCCCACCACCATGATCTTCTTGCCGCGATAGAAAAAGCCGTCGCAGGTGGCGCAGGAGCTGACGCCGTGGCCGATCAGCTTTTGCTCGTTTTCCAGATCCAGCCAGCGCGCCGAAGCGCCCGAAGCCACGATCACTGTGCGCGTCTCGATCCACTCGCCTTCTACGTCGATGCGGAACGGATGGCGTGAAAAATCGGCGTCCAGGACGTCGCCATGGACGTATTCGGCCCCGAAATTCTCGGCCTGCTTTTTGATATTCTCCACCAGGTCTGGGCCGTTGATGCCATCCGGAAAGCCGGGAAAATTCTCGACCATGGTGGTCATCGACAATTGTCCGCCGGCATGCTTTCCGGACACCACCAAGGGTTTTAGATTGGCGCGCGCAGCATACACGGCTGCCGTGTTCCCGGCGCAACCGGAGCCTATAATCAGTACGTTTCGCATCTGGAAATTAGACTCTACAATGTAGCACGGAGATACAGGGCTTCGATTTTCTAGCTTTGGGCGGGCGCTCGATAAGTGCTCCTTTCCAATCACACTGGTGGTTTTCAGCCAGCGAGATATGGCGCCGCCGATGGTGTAAGTACCTGTAGCGCCGATAGTTCCATTGTGGAACATTAATTGCCAATGAGGTTCCGTCAGCCGGAGAAGACTATGTATCTTGCGCGCTCGTCGGGGTTATCGCTCGCACTTGCCATCGTGTTCACGCTGGCCATCCTGAGCGCCCAAGGTCCGGATGCTGGGCAGCCCCAGGATTCCGGCGCCCCTGAGCGCGGAGTGGCCCGCGTCAGCATCGCCAACGGCGAGGTGTCGGTGCATCGCGGCGATTCAGGCGAATGGGTGGCGGCGGTCATCAATGCGCCCCTGATGGTGGAAGATCGGGTGGCGACCGGCGCCGGTTCCCGCGCCGAAGTGCAGTTCGATTCGTCGAACCTGATCCGTGTGGGCGCCAACGCCGAGATCCGTCTGGCGGAGTTGGGACTCAACCACTACCACCTGCAAGTCGCTCACGGCACCGTCACTTTCCGAGTCCTGCGCGAATCGCAGTCGCGAGTTGAAGTTGACACGCCCACAGTTTCGGTAAGGCCTTCCCATGTAGGAGCTTACCGTATATATGTTCAAGGGGATGGTCAGACGGAAATCACAGTGCGGCTCGGGACCGTAGAGGTGGCCACGCCCAAGGGTACCGAGCAGTTGCAGGCTGGACAAACGATGCTGGCGCGCGGCAATCCAGCCGACCCTGAGTTCCGCGTCGATCCGGCAATCGCCATGGATGAGTGGGACGGCTGGAACGAGCAACGCGACCGGGAGATGTTGAATTCCCAAAGCTACAGCAACGTGCCACAGGATATGTACGGCGCTGAAGACTTGGACAATCACGGTCAGTGGGTGGATGTGCCATCTTATGGCCAAGTTTGGTCTCCGGCCGTCGATCCCGACTGGGCGCCCTATCAGAATGGCCGCTGGGTTTGGGAAGACTATTATGGTTGGACTTGGGTCAGTTACGACCCCTGGGGTTGGGCGCCGTTTCACTACGGTCGCTGGTTCTACGCCGCACCCTATGGTTGGTGCTGGTATCCGGGCGGTTTCGGACGCCACTACTGGTCGCCTGCCATGGTCGCTTTCTTTGGCTTTGGGCCCGGCGTGGGAGTGGGCTTCGGATTCGGTAACGTCGGCTGGGTCGCGCTGGCGCCTTTTGAACCGGTTTACGCATGGTGGGGACGTGGATTTTACGCTGGCTTTCGCAATCCGGGTTTCTTCAACCGAGGCGTGAATGTTACCAACGTAAATGTAGCAAATATATACCGAAATGCGCGTGTCGCAAACGGTGTCTCGTCGGTCACAGCCGGAGATTTCCGGCAAGGACGGTTCGGCAATATTGCGCACAACACCGGCTCGCAGATTCATGAGGCCGGCTTGGTGCGCGGCCAACTGCCGGTAGCGCCCAGCGCGGCGAGTCTCCGGTACTCGAATCGTGCGGTAGCCAGCCTGCCGCGCAGTTCGGAGAACATACACTTTTTCGGCAGCGGCGCCAACGCAACCGTGCAACGCGTGCCGTTTGCCGAGCAGCAGCGGGCCATGCAGCAATTCAGCCGGCAACCGGCCGCTTCGACCATGGCGCACAATACAGCCGGCGGGGCTGCGACCGGCGCCTGGCGCAGCACTACCAGTTCGGCTTCGGCTGGGGCGGGGCAGGCTCGTAGCGCCTCTCCGGGCGGCGCATGGCGACCGGCGAATGAGCCGTCCCAGTCGGCGGCTCCGGATAGGGGCAATAGCGGCTGGCAACGCTTTGGCGAGCCGCGTCCCGGCGGACCGAACGCGGCGGGGTCTTCATATGCGACGGACAGGTCCGCATACCGTCAATCGGCGACATCGGCATCCGGGAATGGTCGTGGACCCCAGTCCATTCGGGTGGCTCCTCCGGTGGTGCGCGAAAAAACTTCGCAGAGCACGTCGAAGAGTACTGCCTCGCGTACCCAGAGCAGCAGCCATTCGTCTGGCAGCGCTGCGCATAGCGGCGGGAGTTCGCACGGAGGCGGTGGCAGCGGTCATCGCTAATAGTTCAGGTTTCTTCCCTCGGGTCCGTACCCCGTTATAGGAAGTAAAATGCACACCGATTCTCGCCCATCTCGGCGCAACGGGTTTCAACTACACTGGAGGGAGAAGAACTATGAACGACGCCGAACTCTGTCTGGCGATTGGCGTTCCAATTGTCCTTAACGCCGCCATGTTCACCATCGCCGTCACGCTCCTGGGCGGCCGCATCTCATCGATGGAAAACGCCATGAACGCGGGCTTCGCAGGCTTCGAAGCCCGTTTCGAACTGCTCACCGGCAAGGTCGGGGAACTCACCGACCGGGTCACCCGTATCGAAGACCGCACGGAACGCCAATGATCAACCCGGGTGAACTCGCAATCTGCACAAAGCGCGGCCACGATGCCGGCATCAACGTGCTCACCCAGGGCTGGAAACAGTGCAAATGGTGCGGATCCTGGCTGCGCATGGTGCACACCATCGAAGAGCGCCAGGACGAGCCGCCCAAAGAGGAGCAGGAACCCCGGGGCCAAACCTTGAAGCGCACCTCCAAGATAACTTCAAATAGGCCCGGAGCCCGGCTCCACCTGATGCTATCCTCATAATTCCAATGGCGCACAAAGCGGCGGTAATCGGAAGTGGCGGACAGCTCGGGATAGAGCTGGTCCGCGAGTTGCACCAGCGCGGCTACCAAACCATCGGCTGGGACCGCAGCCAACTCGATATCACAGATAACCGCCAAGTGGAAGACCTGCTGACGCCCTGGGACCCCGAAATCGTATTCAACGCTGCCGCCTACAACCAGGTTGACGTCGCCGAGAGTGAACCGCACGCCGCACTTGTGGTCAATGCGCTCGCCGTGCGCAATCTGGCGCTGGCATGCCGCCAGCTCGACGCCCGCTTCGTACATTTTTCCACCGATTACGTCTTCGACGGCGCCTCCCGCCAGCCGTATCTGGAAACCGATCCGACGCACCCTTTGGGCGCTTACGGCGTCTCCAAACTGGCTGGCGAGATCTACGCGCAGGCTTACCTGGATGCGCCCCTGATCGTGCGGACTTCCGGCGTCTTCGGCCCCGGCGGACTACGCACCGCGCGCGGCAATTTCGTCGAAGTGATGCTGCGCCTGGCGCGTTCCGGCCAGCCTATACGCGTCGTCGAAGACCACGTGGCTTCCCCCACTTACGCTCCGCTCCTGGCCGCCCGCACCATCGATCTGGTGGAGCACGGCCAGACCGGCATCTTCCACCTTGGCGGCGGCACACCGATATCCTGGTTTCACTACGCGCAGTCGATCTTCGCGGTGGCCCTGCCGGAACAGGCAGTCGAGTTGCACGCGACCAATGAGCGCGAATACCGTACCGCCGCGCATCGGCCCAAGTTTTCCGCGCTGTCTAACGCCCGTATGGAGAGCCTGGGAATCGCATCGATGCCGCCGCTCGAAGACGCGTTGCGCCTCTACTTCGCGGCGCGCGACAAACTGCTCAGTTCTTCCCGGGCTTAATGCCTACCAGATTGGTGAAACGGTAACCGTCGCGGCGCGACGGCAACTCGAACTCTTCGTCCGATCCGATCTCCCGCAGCCTGTAACCGAAGCCCTTCAATATTCCTATCAACTCTTCCGGCGTGCTCCCGTTGCCTCTGTTCAGCGCGAGCTCGTTCACTTCAATCGCGACCGTCGGGTGATCGCGTTCGAAGATCCCGGCCATTCCTTTCAGCGCTGGGATTTCCGCGCCCTCCACGTCTATCTTTGCAAATTGAATGGGCAGATTCCGCGGCACCACTTCGTCAATGCGGGCCCGCGAAATGGCCGAGCTTTGAAGGTGGCGGTCCTGCGCCCTCTCCGAAACAAACATCGATCCGAAGTTATCGTTTAGCGGATCGGCGCGAAAGAATAAGGCCCCCTCGCCGCTCCGGTCATACGCGGCCAACTGCATGGGATGCACCACACCTTCCACGCCGTTCTCCTTGACATTCCTCACCAGCAAATTATAGTTAGCCGGAAATGGCTCAAAGCTGTAAACCGATCCGCCCGACCCCGTTAATTTGGCCATCCCCACAGAAAAGTATCCGAGGTTGGCGCCCACGTCCAGGCAGTTCATGCCGGGCTTCACCGTTTTCCGAACGAAGCTGGTTAGATCCCGCTCGTAGCACCCCAGAGCGATCGCGTGTCCGATTGCCCGGTCCCGGAAGTTAAACCAAAAACGGAGCCCTTCGTTTTCAGTCAGCAGCACAAGGTCTTCGAGCGGCTGCCGGGCATCGCCCCAAACGGCGTGAAATTCGGGGGAATCCACGAACGACTTCGCGAGTTGCCGCAGGTCCGGCGGCATTCGCCCCGCATAGGAGGAGGAATCCTCAAATTCGGGATTCCGTAGAAGAAAAAGCCGGTAAGACCAGAACACATCGGCAAAGTTTGGGCCGTGCGACTCTCCGTCGAGCGTCTTGCGCACCTCGTCGACAATACGGTCCCGCACGTCCTCCGTCATCAATAGAGAATGATAGCAATCTCGCTGCCCGCGGCAAGCCGCTCAGCTCTTTTCGGGTTTGATCGCGTAGTAGCCCTTGCGCACCTGCACCTTCAGGTTCTTGTCCGCCACCTTCACGACGACTTTGCGGAAGGTGCCGTCCTTCTCCGGATTGGTCGAAGTGTAGGCGATCGAATACTGGCTGCGCATTTCGTCCTGCAGTTGCTTGAAGGCGTCGTCCAGGGTTAGCCTACGATCAACCTTAAACACCCGCCCGCCCGTCTCGCCGGACATCTTTTGCAGCGCAAAATCGCTGACGCCGAACGAAAACCGGCCATAGGCGCTGGGATCGGCGTAATCCATGCTGTAGATCACCACGTCCGATTTCTGCGCGGCCTCGATGGCTTCCTCGATCTTCAGCTTACTCCCTTCGTCCATGCCGTCTGTTATTAGCACGATGACTTTGCGCCCAACCTCGGCGCGCAGCTTTTCGTTTGCCGCCAGATACACCGCATCGTAGAGCACTGTACCCCGTGGCTGGCTGATGGTCGGCACCGGCCCCGGCCCAAAGCCCGACGCTCCCGAATTCACCTGTAATTGCGAAAGCCCCGATTGCAGCAGCTTGACTGAATTCGTGTAATCCTGCAGCAACTCCGAATCCTCGCCGAAGCTGATCAGGAAGGCCTCGTCTTTCTTGCGCAGCACCTGCGCGAAGAACTGGTGGGCGGCGCGCTTCTCAATATCCAGCAGGTTTCGCTGGCTGGCGCTTACGTCGATCAGCAGGCCGATGGTCAGCGGCAGGTCGGTTTCACGCGTGAAATATTTGATGGTCTGCGGCTTGCCGTCCTCCAGAACCGTGAAGTCGTCCTTCGTCAGGTTGCCGATCAGGCCGTTGTGCTTGTCATGCACCGACGCCAATATATTGACCAGCGAAACGTCCACGCTGATCGACGGCGGCGCGTCTTCGGCGGGCTTATCCTGCGTCAACCCAGGGCGTGCCGGCAGTGTCGCCAGCAGGAACAAAAATGCAGTCGCCCGCCTGAGCGGGACATTGGTCAGGGCCATAAGGTTACAATGACGGACGTGGCTGCTCCCAGCCCTGTTACAATAATGCGCCAAGCCATCCGCCATCTGCAAGCCGCCGACCCTGTGCTGGGCGGCATCATCCAGCGCGTGGGACCCTATCGGCTAAAATTCAGCGACCCGAGCTTTGCCACGCTGGTCGAATCCATCGTCTATCAGCAGCTTAGCGGACGCGTGGCGCAGGTGATCTACGGCCGCCTCGTATCGGCCGTTCCCGAAGGCTTGTTGACTCCGCAAAGCATTCTGGCCTTGCGCCCGGCCAAGATGCGGAAGCTGGGCCTCTCGAAACAAAAGACCACGTACATCCGCGATCTGGCGCGCCACACCCGCGACGGCGCCGTCGACTTCGCCGGACTCCCTGCCCTTTCCGACGCCGCAGTGATCGAGCGGCTCACCAAGGTGAAGGGGGTCGGCGTTTGGACCGCGCATATGTTCCTGATCTTCGCCCTGCGCCGCACGAATGTGCTGCCCACCGGCGATCTCGGAATTCGGTCGGCAATTCAAAAGGCGTACGGCCTTCCGGGGCTACCCAAACCAGCCGAAATCGAAGCTATCGGCGAGCGTTGGCATCCTTACTGTACCGTAGCCGCCTGGTATCTCTGGCGCAGCCTGTAGCGCACGCCTGCAGCGTGCAGTGTCGGCAACGGCCAGGTGAGGTCATGTCCTGCTTTATATCACAGCGTCTATTGCCTAGATAAGACGGGATTAAGATCGGCAGGCTCCATGGCCAATTCCCTCACGCGCAAGCCGCCGTCCAACTTGATCTTCTCTGTCGCGATGTCCGCCAGACGGATGCCGCCGTGGAGAATCCAGACACGGCGCGGGAACCGGATTGCAGCTACCGTCATCCATCCGGAGGGTCGAGCGAGTCGTCCGCGATCTTGCCGGAGACGCCATCGAAGTAAAGCGCGTAGGTGTCCCCCGGCCCCACTTGGTCAAGACGCAGGAGGTTGGGTTTGATCCAGCGTGTGCGCTTCCGAACTTCGCCGATCGGGTTTCCCTTGCGGTCCCACGTCCGGGCACGGACAATTTGATCGAAATCGCGAATCTTGTCGATTCTGCCGGCGCCACCCAACACCTGCTGCATCTTGTGCAGCAAAGCTGGCCCGTCCTGGCCGAAACCTGCCGCGCTGACCAGAAGCAATGTGAAGTATCGCTTCATGACCGCCGCACCGCCCATCTCATCGGCTTCCCGGGCGTGCTCTTGCCGCGGACCTCGGTTACGCCGTCGGGCAACTTCAGGCGGATGCGCCACGCGCCAGCCTTCGACGGCGCGTACCAACCCTCGTAACCCGCCGGCCCTTTGATCACGCCCACCAGCGGCGAGTCGAAGCGATAGGATTCGAGCGGGAGGCGCGGCGCCAGATCCAAACCCGCTTCCGTGAATTCGAGGCCGAGCAGCTTGGCCGCCGAATACAGCGTGCAGGCGTGCGAATGCAAATTCCCGATTGGAAAATCCGTGTAGCGCAGAAAACCGCTGTTGACGGTTTCTCCAGGGTGCTTGCTCACCGTGGAGTTGAGCGTGTCCGGTCCGCTCCAGGTGTTGTACCAGATGTCGGGATATACTTCGGCATGCCGCGCGAGCGTATTCTTCTTCCATTCGTCCCAGGCCATTTCGCCGTTCACTTGCGCCAAAGCCCAAACCAGCGTGGCGTTGAGCGATGGCCAAATGCCGCCGCTGATGGAAGTTCCAGGCTCCGCCATGGCTTGCGACGAGATGTCGGAGCTCTTGTTCATCTGCATCGCACCGATCGGGGAATCGCGCCGCAGCAATTGATCCATGGTGGCGACCAGTTCCCTGCCCTGTTGCGCGTCTGTTACGCCGCCAATGATGGCCCACGGCTGCGGCTCGAGCCACAAGCCTTTTTCGCCCAGCCATCCAACGGTGGGGCCGAGCCATGCCCGCCTCAGCCATTTACCGGTCCATTGCCCGCGCGCCGCTTTGCGATTTTCGTCGGCGCTTTGCCGGACGTGGGCGATCGACGCGGGTTCTTCGCCCGTGTAGGCCAGCATGCGCGCGTAATAGTCGAACACCCAAGCAGCCATGGCGGAGTTCAAAACGCTCTCGCCCTTGGCTACGGTCTCTTTCATGGTGCGCTGCCCCCAGAACATGACCAGCGCATCGTTCCAATCGTCGTTGAGCATGCGCATCACGCCATGCTCGCCCACGCCGACGTCGTCGATCAAGTGCTTGTAACAGCGCGCCAGCAGCGCGCGCACCGGCGCCTTGCCGGCCGCCGGGCCTCGCAGCGGCCAAGTGGGAATTTCTTCGTCGAGGAAGGCCGTGTCGCGCGTGGCGAGCACATACTCGCTCGCCGCCCACAGCAGCCATAACGGCATGTCGCTGGAATTATCCGAGGCCGCCGGCATAATCGTGCCATGCCCCACAATGCCGTACGGGATGGAGCCGTTCGGGCGCACCTCTTTCAGCGTGTAGCGCAGAATCTCCTTGACAATTTGTGGATCGCTAAACAGAAACGGCAGCGCGTGTTGCAGGGGGTCGCGCGCGGCCCCCTGAAACCCCATGGAGTATTGATAAATGCCGCCTTGCGACAGGATGTGCTCGCCGAAGAAATCGTCGTACGTGAGGCTGCTCCTCAGGTAGTAATAATGCCAGGCCGTCTCGCGCTTCACCCAAGGCTCGGCTTTCGTTTCGAAGCGCAGACCTTTGCCCTTCCACCGTTGGCTCGAATCGCGCCATACATTGGCGCGGCCGCGATATTTCTCTATGAGCGGCCCAGGATCGCCCCCGTGTGGTCGATAACCGTAAAGAAAAAAGAGGGTGCGCTGCTGGCCCGCGTCCAGCGCGATGCGCCGCTCCAGGAACAGCCCTCTATCCGTCCCGCTGCCATTGAGGCGGCCATCCAGCGCGCCCGCCAGCCCAGCCGGATGCGCCGCGCCGCCCGCGCCGAAGAACGTCTTAGCATCGGTGGTGAACCCATCCGCGGGCGCGTCCAACGAAGCCAGAAATGTGCCGGGCGGATGCAGATCGTCGAACGAAGCTTCCGGCGCGGGCTCTTCGATAGCCGCCAGAAACGGATTGGGACGCGCCGCCAGACTCGCCTTCATGCGCTCGAACAGTTGCTCTTCTGCGGGATCGCGCCCGGGAAATTGTTTGTCCTCCATCACTCCGGCGCCGCCATGCAGGGTTCTGAACAAGTGCGCAAACCGATCGCCGAGCTTGCGTCTCAGATCAACCGCACTGCCACCGCCGCCGAATTGTTCGATGAAGGCGCGGAACGAGAACTGATAGACGTAGCATCCCCAATACTCGATCCAGCGCAGGTTCGCGCGCGACTGCGTGTGGTTGGCGATGGTCACCTGGGAGATCAGCACCGGATCGTCGCCGAAGGGCGCGACAATCGCCTGGTCGATGGAGTAGTTGCCGTTCGCGACTTTCTTGCGAAAGTATCCTACGCCGAAAATGCGGTCGAAACCTTGCGCGCCGCCAGTATAAAACGTGCTCAGCGTTTCGGTCCCATCCGTCAGATAGCCGATGCCGCCGCCGAATTGGCTTCGTTCGGGAGAATACGCGTTGAGAAACTTTGGCGCGCCTTCGTCCTGGCGCACCTGGACGTGGCCATAGTTGGAAACGATGGCAATGAAGCGGTCGTTGCCGACCTGGTGCACGTGGTCGGTGGACGAAAGAATGCCAGGGCTACTAAGTTGGGTGACGGCCTTCGGGTCGCTAGTCTGGTCGCATGTGTAGCGGAAGGCGGGAAGGCCGAATTCATCTTCGATCCATTCGCCGAAGGAGCCGGAGCCGTAAGGCTTCGGGCTGGGGCTGGCGTGAGCCGCAGCCCACGACGATGCCGCCGCTGCGGCTGCCACGAATTGTCTGCGATCGATAGCCACGCATCTTAGCGTAGCGCAGCGATCCCGCGTGCCGCGACCCCGCTCTTGGGTACGCCTCCATCCAAAACCGCGCGCATGCGTGCCAGAAAGTGCGCCTCGGAAAACTGCTCTGCCCATGCCTGCAATTTCCGCGGGCGGATCTGCCCTTCCATGCGCTCGAAGCGGTCGAGCGCCTCGATCAGGTGCGGTTCGTTCGGCTCATCGAAAAAGACTCCGCCGAGTGGATCCGCTATTGGCACGCTTTCCAAAACGCCACCGCGGCCCAAAGCCACCACCGGCTTGCCGCTGGCCAAAGCCTCCACCGCCGTGATACCGAAATCCTCCTCGCCGGGCACGATGAGCGCGCGCGAGTGGGCCAGCAGATCGCGCAATTGGTCGTCTGGGACCCGCCCACAAAACTCGATACTGGGAGTGGCCATGCGCTTTAGGTGCTTGAACTCCGGCCCATCGCCCACTACGCGCAGCCGCCGGCCCGATCCCGCACAGGCACGCACGGCCATGTCCACACGCTTGTAGGCCACCAACTCGGATACGACCAGGTAGTAATCTTCCGGCTCGCGCCAATAGAAATTCTCCACAGCCACCGGAGGGTGCACCACGCGCGCATCCCGCCGCCAGACCTTCCGGATACGACGGCGGACATTGCCGCTGTTGGCGACGAATTCATCCACGCGCGCGGCGGAGGCGAAATCCCAAAGCCGCAGATAGTTGCTCACCGGGGCGAACAAGGCGCGCTGCCACGCGGGGAGCCACTCCTTCGTATAAGAGGGGTAAAGTTCCCAGATGTAACGCATGGGTGTGTGGCAGTAACAGATGTGCCGTGCGGAGGACGAAGTAATCACGCCTTTGGCGGGACCCGATTCGCTGCTGATTACCACGTCGTAGCCGCGCAAATCGAACTGCTCGAGGGCCATGGGCATCAGCGGCAACAGCTTCCGGTAGTGCCGCCGCAGCGGATTCAGGAAAGAGGCCGTGACGTTGTGCCGCCGGATTTCCGCACTGACTGCGCGCGGATCGTAGAATAATGTAAAAATATCGGCGTCCGGCAAAAGCTTGCACAAAGATTCCAGCACCTTCTCGCCGCCCCGCCAATTCAACAGCCAATAATGTACGATCGCGGCGCGCATCCCCATCCAGGATAACCGCTGAACCCGGTGATGGCGCGATTACGGGGCATGTTTTTACTCTTCTTACTTATTGCCCGTGTTATTAGTCGAATAGATGCCCGGAGCGAACGCTGTCGAGACTGCCATCTGCGACCCACTGCTGTATCATGCGCCCCTGCCCTATACAGACCGCTATTATCCCTACGGATTTCCGGTGGATGTGGCCAGCAATATGCGCGATGTGCTGGACGCCGCGCGCGAGAGTTTCGGCGCTTGCGCAGCCCGGTTCGACCGGCCGCCTTTGCGCGTACACGTACTGGCCGGTGAGGGCAGCGGCGATCTGCCGCCCACGCCCGTACTGCGCGGCCAGCGGCACCTGCTGTTGTGGGTATCGGACCGGGAGAATTTCGCGGCCATCGACCGGCGGGAGCGGTTCGGATACTCCATTGTGACGCGCGCCACCGTAGCGGACCGGGTTTTCTTTCGTTGGCATTTTCTGGACGCGTTGATTTACGTACTGCTGGAACTGAACTATGTCACTTCGCTGCATGCGGCTTGCGTCGCCTGGGAGGGCGCGGGCGTGATGCTATGCGGCGAGTCGGGCGCGGGTAAAAGCACGCTGTGCTACGAATGCGCGCGGCGGGGTTGGACCTACATTTCCGACGATTCCAGCAGCGTCTTGTGGGATGGCGGCCGAACCGTGATTGGCGAACCCCATCACTTCCGGTTCCGCGCGGATGCGCCCGATATGTTTCCGGAATTGCGCGGCCGCACCGTGGGCCGTCAGTTGGATCGCAAACCGACAATTGAATTGCTCACGGCGGATCTGCCGATTCGCACGGCCACGGAATGCCGCGTGGAGCACATTGCGTTTCTGGACCGCCACCCCGGCATCCGCGCCGACGTGCGGCGAATTGGAAAAGAAGAAGCCCAGCAACGCCTGCAGCAAGGCATGGCTGCGTTCGATCCGGAATTGGAGACGCGGCGCAGGGAGGTCGTCGAATCCATTGCGGAAGCGCCCGCCTTCGAATTGCGCTACTCCGATTGCGAGGAAGCCGCGCTCCTGCTGGAGCGGATCGTGCGCGGGGGGACCGCGGCATGATGCGAGACTGGAGGGCGGGCAATCCTGCCCGTAGCCGGCTTTCAGCCGGCTCTGGCCGCCCAAAAAGGCGGCTGCGGCCAAGATTGGCCGCCCTCCCTTTAGTACTTGTGCTGTCTATTCCTAGCGCCTCCGCACAAGTGGCGTCCGCCAGCATACTTGGCACCGTGGTCGACGAATCGTCCGCGGTGGCTCCGGGTGTAACCGTAACGGCGCGCGAAGAGAGCACCGGCTTCACGCGCAGCACGGTGACGAACAGCGAGGGCAGCTATGCGATCGAGGCGTTGCTGCCCGGATTGTACACCGTCACCGCCGGGAAGATGGGCTTTCGCGCCACCACCGCTGCACATGTGCAACTGACTGTTAGCCAGAAGGCCCTCCTGGACCTGAAGCTATACGTAGGCGCGGGGCGCGAGAGCGTCACCGCTGCCGGCACGGTTTCACCCGTGCAAACAAACGATGCCTCCATCGGCTATTTGTTCGACTCCCGGACGGTGGAGGAATTGCCGCTCGAGACGCGCAATATCGTGACTTTGGTGACGTTGGGGGCGGGCGCCATTCCGCGCCAGTTGGGCGGGTTCACGCACGATGTGGTCAACGATGTGCAGCAAGGCTCGCGCGGATCGGTGGCCTTCAATCCGCCCATCAACGGCAGCCGCTCGACCATGAACGCTTTCGTGCTCGACGGGGCCTATGATACCGACCGCAATACTTTCGCGATCGCCGTCTATCCGCCGCTGGAATCCGTCGAGGAATTACGCGTGCAGACCTCCGGAGCCTCGGCCGAATTTCCGCAGGCCGGCGGCGGATCGATCGATGTGGTTACGCGCTCCGGCACGCGCCAGTTCCACGGCAGCGCCTTCGAGTATCTCCAAAACGGGGCGACGGACGCGCGGAATTATTTCGACGATCCCACGATGGCGGCGCCTGTCGTGCAACAAAATCAATTTGGCGGATCGCTGGGCGGCCGTATGCCCTTGCCGAATACGTTTTTCTTTGCAACCTATGAAGGGCTGCGGTCGAAAATCGGCACTCCGGTGCAGAGCCTGGTCCCACCCGCTCAGTTGCGCACCGGAAACTTCACCGGCCAGGACGTTATCTACGATCCGCTGTCGCTCGACCCCCGCGGAGCGCGCGTGCCGTTTCCTGGCGATGCGATTCCCGGCACGCGCATCGATCCCATCGCGGCCAGTTTCTTGTCCCAGTACGAGCCGCTGCCGAACCTGAACAATGGCGATGGCAACAACTACGTGGACCAGACGCCCAACACCGACCGAAACGACGCTTTTTCGACACGCATCGACCACCAATTCCGCAATCAAAGCCAGTTGAGCGGACGCTACACCTACAACGGCGAACAGAATATCATTTCGGGATCGTTTCCGGAACGGCCCACCGACGAGAGGGTGCGGGCGCAACAAGCGGCCCTGAGCTACACTTACTCCGGCGCGTCATGGCTGAACGAAGCGCGATTCTCCTTCACGCGCATGAGCATGTACGATACGCCGGAGAGCGCCTTCGAAACCAATGTGATCCAGCAACTGGGGGTCGAGGGACTTACCAGTAATCCCGCAAATTACGGACTCCCCTACTTCCAATTGGCCGATTATTCGCTGGTGACCGACGACCCTACATTGCCGCAGGTGCAACGCGACAATCTCTGGAATCTCTCAGACAGCGTTTCCTGGACCCGCGGCGGGCACACCATCAAGACCGGCTTCGATTGGATCCACTTCCAGTTCAATTACGAGCAAAGCGAATTGGCGCGCGGATCCTACACCTACACCGGCGCGTTTACCAGCGCCAGCGGCGCGCCCGGTCCCACCGGCGACGCGCTGGCGGATTTCTTGTTGGGATTTCCGCAGAACACCAGCCGCGATGAGGGCGACACGCAGGCGTATCTGCGGCAAAACAGCTTTGGCGGTTTCGTGCAGGACGATTGGCGAGTCACTCCCCGGCTTACCTTGAACCTCGGCCTGCGCTATGAGTATGTCACTCCTTATACGGAGACACGGGGGGATCTGCTGAACCTGGTATATGCGCCCGGACCCGATCCGCCGCCGCCGCAACTGCAGCGTGAGAGCCAGGCGGTGAGCGCGGACAACCGAAACATCGCGCCGCGCGTGGGTCTGGCTTGGCGGCTGCCACAACTGCCGTTTTCAAAGGGCGAGACGGTCTTTCGCGCGGGATACGGCATCTATTACAGCCCCGAGATCGCGGTCGAAATTTACGATCTGGTGCTGAATGGAATTCTGGTGCAGAACAACGTCACCGACGGAAGCGAGGCTCCCATCCTGACTACGCGTAACGGGTTCCCGCAGACATCGTCCACCGGATTTCCGACTTACTTCGGCATCGATCCGCACGCGCCCACGCCTTACGTACAGCAGTGGAACGCCGGCTTTCAGCATGAGTTCGCGGGAAACATCCTTGGGGAGGTGTCCTATGTAGGGAGCAAGGGCACGCACTTGGGACGCTTCCGCCAATTCAATACGCCCTTACAGACCGAAACCGGCGCCGATCTCTCGCCGCGACCGGGCGTCTTGCAGGACCTGCGTACGTGGCCCAGCCTGGGCGAAATCATTCAGCGGCAGCACATCGCCAATTCGTCTTACAACGCCCTGCAGGTGAAAGCCGAGAAGCGCCTGACGGGGCGCGTGTCGCTGCTGGCCAGTTTCGTATGGTCGAAATCCATCGACGACGCCGATACCGTGATTCCGGGGTTCTACGACAGCGTGGGCGCGCAGGACGAAAACAACCTGGGGCTGGAACGTGCTCTGTCGTCGTTCAACGTGGGGCGGCGCATCACCGGCGGGTACGTGATCGGTCTGCCGGCGGTGCACGCATTCGGGCCAGTGCTGCGGAACTGGCAATTGACCGGAGACGTCACGCTGCAGGACGGCATGCCGATGAATGTCTTCTACTATGCGTTCGACCCCGCGAACACTGGATTACCCAACCGTCCCAATATCGTGCCTGGAGTGCCACTGACCTTGCCGCGCAGCCAGCGCACTACCAACGAATTCTTCAACACGGCCGCCTTTACGGCGCCGGCGCCTTATACATTCGGCGATGCCGGACGCAACATCGTGAACGGTCCGGGCAACAATATTTTCGACATAGCCTTGCACCGACGGTTCGGCATTCGCGAGCATGGCGCGCTGGAATTCCGGGCCGAAGCCTTCAACATATTCAACCATCCGAATTGGGGGGTGCCGGGAACGTACGCGGACTTTGGGCCGCCTCTATTCGGCGGTATCCTGGGCGTGGGCAACCCCCGCCAGCTGCAATTCGCGATTCGGTACGATTTCTAAGTGACTGCTCGTGTCCCGCGCGCGGTATCGGCGGCGATGGCGGCCCTGCAATTTGGCCGCCTGAAACGCGGCTGCGGGCAGGATTGTCCGCCCTCCACGGGATGGCACGAGGTGCTGGATTTCTGCGACCGCTCCTCTCTCACGTTAGTGTTCGGCGCCGCCGCCGGCGATGCTTTGCCCGCCTGGGTGCGCGCACGTATCGGGCTGAATCTGGTGGAGAACACGGAGCGCCTGACGCGCACCCGAGCGCTGCAAGATCAAGTGGGCGAGTGGCTCGGCGCCGCGGCTATCCCCTACATCTTCCTGAAAGGCACCACACAATCGCCCCACTTTGTCTCGGACCCGGGGCTGCGGGCGCAGTACGATCTGGATCTGTTCTGTCCCCCGGAAGACGCGCGGCGCGCCTGGAATCTGATCGCCGCGCGCGGCTACGAGCCTGTCGAAAAGCCCGGCGCTCACGCCACCGACCACTTGCCGGCCCTCGTTTGCAAAACCGGATGGGAGTGGCGCGGCGGGAGCCACTTCGCTCCTGAGATCCCGATGGCCCTTGAAGTACATGTCCAGTTCTGGGATGAGCAGACGGAGCGGCTGCGCGCGCCCGGCGTGGACCAATTCTGGGCACGACGCAATGGGCATGCGCTGGACACGCCGGACGCCCTGGCATACGCCGCACTTCATTTGCTACGGCACTTGCTGCGCGGGAGTGTACGCGCGTGCCACGTTTACGAAATCGCCTGGTTCCTGGAGCATCACGCTGGCGAGGCGCAATTCTGGGATCGCTGGGCAGAGCTGCACCCACCGGAGTTACGACGGCTGGAAGCCATCCCATTCCGATTGGCGCGCGAGTGGTTCGGGTGCGCGCTGGGTCCGGTGGCGGAACAGGAAGTATCCGGGCTGCCCGCGCCCGTGCAGCAATGGTTCGAAGCGTTCGCCTTCTCGCCGATCGAGTCGGAGTTTCATCCCAACAAGGACGAACTGTGGCTGCATCTGGCCCTGCTCGATTCGGCGCGCGACAAACTGGCGGTGGTGCGGCGGCGGCTGATCCCCACGCAGCTTCCAGGTCCGGTGGATGCGGTGTGCATCCCAGAGGAGCAACTCACGCTTGGCCGCCGCATGCTCAAGTACGCCAGGACCGGTCGGTTTCTAGGAAAGCGGGCGGTGTTTCACACACGCGCGTTTGGCGCACTGCTCACACGCGGCCTCCAGTGGCGGATGCGCTCCAGCGGCCTGAGCGGCGGATACTGGCTCTTCCTCGGCGCTAGTTCATTCTTCGTGCTGGGCATGTTCATTTTCGTGTTGCTCTATAACCTGTACCTGCTCGACCTGGGCTTTCGCGAGGACTTCGTGGGACAAGTGAACAGCGCGTCAACCGCGGGCATGGTGGCGGCTATTCTGCCGGCTGCGGCTCTGGCGCGCCGTTGGGGATTGGGCAGAATGCTGTTCGTGTCGTTTGCGTCGGTGGCCGCGATCTCTGTGGTGCGCGTGTGGTTCGCCAGCCGGACACCACTGCTGGCGCTGGCCTGCTTGAGCGGCGCGGCGTTTTCGCTCTACGTGGTTTCGCTGGCGCCCGCGATCGCGCGGCTGACAAGCGATACGGCGCGGTCTACCGGCTTCAGCTTCTCGACCGCCAGTTCTATCGCGTTGGGAATCTTCGGCGGCTGGTTGGGAGGGCGCCTACCGGGCTGGCTAGGGGGCAAGCGGCCGGCCATGATCGCCGGGTGCGCGCTGGTGGCGCTGGCACTTTGGCCCTCGGCGCGGCTGCGTATCGGGCCCGCACCGGCTGAAGGAGCAAAGCTCTATCCACGCAACCGCTTCGTCGTTCGGTTCCTGATCGTGTGGGCCATCTGGAACCTGGCTACTGGAGCGTTCAATCCGTTCTTTGCCACATTCTTCGCACGCCTGCATACGCCGGTGGAGCGCATCGGGCTAATCTTCTCCGGGTCGCAACTGGCGCAGGTAGGGGCGCTCATGTTGGCGCCGTTGGTGCTGCGAAGAATGGGTCTGGTAAGCGGCACGGCCGCTATGCTGATGGCTACCGCGCTGGCGCTGTGTGGTCTCGCCGGGGGACCCACGGGGTGGGCCGCGGCGGCCGTATTCATGACTTACACTTCTTGCCAGTGGATGAGCGAGCCAGGCGTGAACA
The DNA here is from genome assembly GCA_049516155.1 of Bryobacteraceae bacterium. GTDB lineage: Bacteria > Acidobacteriota > Terriglobia > Bryobacterales > Bryobacteraceae > Bog-159. The sequence goes on along the minus strand of JBEKTJ010000129.1, from coordinate 3,487 downwards.
CGCTTTTGATGGATGGCATCAAAGCGCAGGAACGCACGGGCGCGTCGGCACTGATGATGCTGGTCGCGTTCGCGGCGCAGTTCGTGGCCTCATTGGCGGGCGGGGCGGCCATTGCGAAGTTCGGATACTCCGCGATGCTGGCCTGCGCGGGCGGACTGGCAGCGGTGGCGGCGGTGGCGTTCCGGAGGTTGCCGGCGGGGCACGTTGTGGCGGCGGAGGGCGGCACGGAGCCAGCGTTGGTGGGAGCACGAACAGGGGACAGCCTACGGGAGTGAGAGAACGAGCCCCCTTGGATGGCAATCTCATGTCGCTTTGGACTTGACGACGATCAACCCAGAGCCACCGAGCCGGAACGCACCGGCGCGTCGGCGCTGATGATGCAGGTCGCGTTTGCGGCGCAGTTCGTGGCATCGCTAGCGGGCGGGGCGTCGATTGCGAAGTTCGGATACTCCGCGATGCTGGCCTGCGCGGGCGGATTGGCGGCGGTGGCGGCGGTAGCGTTCAGGATGTTGCCGGCGGGGCGTCACGGTGGTAGCGGGCGCAGCGCAGCCAGCGTTGGTGCAAGCGCCGGCGATAGATAACGCCCGGGAGTGAAGACGGCGGGCACCACGGTATTGAGGGGCGGCAAAGCATGGCTCCATTAGCTTCCGCCCTATACCTTTGCGGCTTATACCTATGCAATCAGGGACTCACAAGCTGGACGCGGAAGCCACCCCCAAGCGATATACGATGATATTCGTAGTTTCGGTTTTTGACGCCGTTGGGCTCAAAGGACTTGACTCGATTCTACGCCGTGGCCGGACTGGTGGGCGCGACAGGACTCGAACCTGTGACCTCCTGCGTGTGAAGCAGGCGCTCTAACCAACTGAGCTACGCGCCCGAACTGGGGACCTCTCTTGATTTTAAACCACTTCCTGAATTTGCGAAAGTGCCCCGGCTGCCCAAATTGGGCCCAAATCGACCCGACCGTGGCAAAACCGTGACAAAACCCCATCAGTTCATCCTCTCCGTGTCAAAACCCGGCCAGTCCTCATTGGCCTTCCGGTTCAGCTTCTGCAACGCCTCCCGTTTCATCTGCAGTTTCATCTGGGAGTACTTCTTAAACACTTTCGCATCGCCCTGCCGCAGCAGTTGCGTGACCCACTCGTCGGCCACACCACCCGCGCTTAAGCGGGTCGCGTAGGTGGACCGCAGATCGTAGATGCGGAAGTACGGCACCTCGGCCCGGCGCAATGTCAGGCGCCAGACCGTCCTCAGGTTTTTCTGATGGCCGGTCGGATTCTCGTCGCTGGGAAACAACCATTGCCCGGGTCCCGAGATGCGGATCTGCTCGCGAAACGCTTCGCGCGCCAGTTCCGTCAACGGCACCTCGGCGATTCCGTTCGGCGTCTTCGAATCCGGAATCCAGGCGACCCCGTTTCCCAGATCAACCTGTTCCTTCTTCATTTGCATGAGTTCCTTATACACTCGAAGCCCCGTCTCGGTGATGATCCGAACGACGTTGCGCAAATATTCGGGTGCCTGAAACTCGATCCGTTGCTGCTCGGACCACGTCATGTAGTGAGGCCGAAACAATCCCCTCACCTTCACCGGAAACTCCACCCCGGAACATGGATTTGCTGGAAGCAGCCTTTTGCGAACTGCGACGTTCAGCATACGGCGGAGGACCCTGAGCTCCTGATGGACTGTCGCCGGCTTAAGCCGGTCTTTTGAAATGACGCCCGCGGTGGTCTTGATCTGAACCCGAGCCTGAAGCCGCCGTCGAAGGTAGTGCTCGATATCATCTGCGTTGAGGTCATGGAGCGATCGTTGGCCGAACGCCTGTTTGAGGTGCCGGCCGGCACGCTCGTTCGCTGCGTGGGTCTTTTCCGCGCGGATGGGCGGCTTGGAATAATTCTCAAGGAAAAAGTCCACCCAATCCGCGAATTGCAGTTGTTCTCCTTTCCGGACGATATCGAGGATCTTGTCGTCCCTGGCCTGGAGGCGATCCCGCAATTTCCGCTGGGCCTCCTGCCAGTCTTCCGTGTTCGTTGATTCCCGGATACGCCTTCCGTTCCGGTCTCGATAGACCATCCATAAGGCCTTGCCATCCTTGCGCGGGTATATGGAGCCATCGTGTTTACTCGGTCTTGCCAATTCCCACCTCCTGTTTGAATGTTGCGCGGAAGGGCGCGAGATCCGATCTCAAGAACCGGATGTTTCGGCCCATCACGCGGAGATGGGGAATCTGCTTTCGCTCTACCCAAAGATACACTGTTTGGGCGCTGACACCCAAATAGGTGGCGGCTTGGCGGACCGTGAGCGGAACGTCATCCCCGCCGGCAGCGAACGAAGCGTTCTCCAGAAGAGGCTGAGTTTTCGATAAGGTTGCTGCGCTCATCGCTATCTCCGTTGCTTATAGGGGCCACCACAGTGCGCTGATCCGTCCTGCCCATACTCCCCAAAAGAACAGCAGCACGGCGGCAAGGGCGGCGATCGCGAGCTTGTGCGCGGACAGGCGTTGCTGGTATGCCGCCTCGACCTGTCGAACGATGTTTGATGCTTGCAGGCGGGCGTCCTGAACATCTCGCTCAAGCTCCTGTCGAATTCCGGCAGCGGACTCGCGGACCTCCGCCGCGAGAAAAGTTCCAGCACGGGTTTGCATCTTCTTCGCAGCGGCCTCAAACAATGCGAGGTCCTCCTGAATTAGCGAATGGATGGCTTCGAGCGACTCCTCCAGCACCAGGCGATTCATGGTCACGATGGCCAAGGCTGCGTCGTCCGGCTTGAGCAGGAGGCGATGCCGCGTGGCCACTTCGTCAATGAGGCGTTGCACGTCGAAGGCTATTGGTTTCGACGCCATGGCTCACTCCATCTCAATCTGATCGAGCTGCTCGAACAGCTCGCGCTGGATGATCTCAAGACGCTGCTTCGAGACGAGCGAAAACTCGCCGAGCCGGATGGCCTCCTGGAAAGTCAGCCGCCTGGCCAGCATCAGGCGCATGTCGTCACCGTAAGTGTTGGGATTGCGCTCTCGAATAACGACTGTGCCGAGAAGTTTGTGAGCCTGCTCTTCGGCCACGCGGAACTGCTCGAATGGCTTACCGTCTTTTGAGATTTCGCCGAAGAACTCGTTCAGCCATACGATCACATTCTTCTCGGTCGTCGTTTCGGCCAGCCGCTCCAGACCGTTCAACGTATCGCTCATTGCCTGTCCACCCGCGACAACCGAATGGACGAAGACCCGCCGTAAACGGGCGGCGAGGAAGCACAGGATTTCGTTTTCGAGGATATAGTTCCATAGAGGGACAAACGTTGTGGCTCCGGTATCCACGATACAAATACCGTCAAACTGGCAAATCTTCTCAACCAGATCGTCGAATCGCTTATCGTGGATTGCCCCACGACGTAAAACGTTGATGTGTTCGGCGCCAAGCGCCTGATATTGGGCGAAGGTCGCGTTGACCGGATCGGTATCAAAGCAATGAAGGGTGCCTTTCCGGGCATG
>JBEKTJ010000128.1:0-45464 GCA_049516155.1 Bryobacteraceae bacterium | reverse complement strand
TTCGCCACTTACCTCAAATTGGCTTCGTCGTTTTTTTAGGTATAAGCAAACAAAATAACTTATTGGCTTCGCTCGTTCAGAAATGAAAATCCGCCGCGCCATCCATCCGCCCAAAACCGCCCAACTCTGCACCGCCGTCCGAAGCGCGGCGCTAGAATAGGTATCGCCTCGGAGGAGACCATCCATGAATCGACGCGACCTCTTCAAAAGCGCGGCTCTGGCCACCGGCGCACTCGCGCCACAAACCCGCACAGCCGCTTCCCCCGCTGCGCCTGCAGCGAATGACCGCATCGGTATCGGCGTGATCGGCTGCGGCGGCATGGGCCGCATGGACCTGGCGGATTTCCAAAAGCAGCCCGAGGCCGAGGTCGTCGCTCTCTGCGATGTCTACCAGCCGAACCTGCAGGAAGCCCACCAACTCACCGGCGGCAAAGCCCGCACCTATTCCGATTTCCGCAAGCTCCTGGACGACCGTGCGGTGGACGCAGTGGTCGTCGCCACCCCAGATCATTGGCATCCGCTCATCACTGTGGCCGCCTGCCATGCGGGCAAGGACGTTTACGTCGAAAAGCCCGTATCCAACGTGGTGCGCGAGGGCCGCCTCATGGTCGAAGCCGCCCGCCTCAATAAGCGCATCGTACAGGTCGGTTTGCAACAGCGCTCCGGCTCGCACTTCCAGCGCGCCGCAGAAATCGTGCGCTCCGGCGAGATCGGCGAAATCCATTACGTGCAGACCTGGATCCACGAAACCAGTTCGCCCCAAGGTCTTGGCACCCCACCCGATGCCGACCCGCCCGCCGGCCTCGACTACGATTTCTGGCTCGGACCTGCGCCGAAGGTTGCGTTCAATCCGGCCCGCTTCCTCGGCAACTGGCGCTCGTTTTTCGCGTATGGCGGGGGACGCATCACGGACTGGGGCGTACACCTTGTGGACATCGTCCACATGGCCATGGGCGTGGATACGCCCCGCGCCGTCACCGCCTCGGGCGGCAAACTCTACGTGCAGGACCGGCGCGACACCCCGGACACTCAGGAAGTCACTTGGGAGTATCCCGGCTTCCTGCTGCATTACACCTGCCTGCTGCACAATTCTTACGGCCACAATGGCGACGCCGGCCACAAACCATTCGGCAGTTACGGCATCCAGTTTCACGGCACGCGCGGCACGCTGTTCGTGGACCGCGCCGGATACCAGGTCACGCCGCAGATGAAAAGCCACACCGAGCCGGGCGGCATCTCGTCCCGCGCGGCTTTCGACGATCTTACCGGCGTCAGTATGTATTACGATCTGGAAGGCGTGGCGGGCCGTGGCACCACTTCCGTACAACATGTGCCACACGTCCGGAATTTCCTGCAGTGCGTGAAGTCGCGCGAAATACCGGTAGCGGATATCGAAATCGGGCACCGCACCACCACGGCGTGCCATCTCGGCAACATCGCGTTGCGCCTCGAACGCAAGCTGCACTGGGATGGCCAGGCCGAGCGCTTCATCGGCAACGATGCCGACGAAGCCGACCGCATGTTGGTGCGCCCCTACCGCGCGCCCTGGAAGCTGGAAGGTATGCAAGCATAGTGACAATCGACTTGGATTATGGGAAAATCAGGGAAGTCCCGATACGGTGAGGTGCGAGAGCGGTTGAATCGGGCGGTCTCGAAAACCGTTGAACCTTTGCGGGTTCCGTGGGTTCGAATCCCACCCTCACCGCCATTGATTCCGTGCTCCCAGGCTCGTGGCGCCAGGCACCACAGCGTTCAGCCCTCCCACTGCCCTAAAGAAATTCGCTACTACCAAGTTGCTTCACGATTCGCCTCAAAAGCTTTGCGTGGTTTCGGCCGATAAGGTGAGCAGATGCATAGCGGGTATGCACTTCCGCGTCCAGCAGTGGGACAGGGGTGTCCCGGGCGGTCCAGAGGGACCGCCCCACCAATTCGCCGCATCGTGCAGTGGTTGACCGCTTTTCTCTGCTGTAACTTCATTCCAACTCCCCAGATCCTCGCATACACCAGAAACCCGGTGATGCTTCCCATCGAGATAGCAGGCGAGGCCGGGACGGTGGCGCGCGTCATCGCGTATGTTCCCCCAGGATTTGGCAGGCAGGCCCGATCGCTTTTCATGCAAATCCACGGTCTGTCTTTTGCCGGCATGTTGAGCGTCCGCATTAACCGGGGCCGGTGGCAGGAACTAAATAACGAAACCGTTACGGTGGCCGAGCCAGGCAGGAGTTACGGAGGCATCGGCGGCGGCTTCGCGACGCTGAAAATGACTTTGCCGCTCCCGGCGGGCGGCGTCGACGACGACGCCAACACGATTCAATTCCGCTTCAATCGGACGAATGGGATCGTAAGCGGCTTTAGAATACTCGCGTTCAACTTCCTGGCCGCCGATGGCCGCCTGATTCTGCCGCCCGACGCGTTCATCGAGGAAGATCCGAATACCTGGGCGCCGCCGTTGGACGGCGCGGAGAACATATCGGCTGGACGAAGCCTTTGGCAAGTGGCGCAACTCACCGCAAACAGTCTGCAGTATGCTCCGCCGATTCGGGCGCACTGCTCGGATTGCCATGCGCGAGATGGCCGGGATCTCAGGTACTTCAACTTCTCCAATGCTTCGATCGTGGCCCGATCCCGCTTCCACGGTCTTTCGGAGTGGCAGGGCCGCCAAATCGCAAGTTATATCCGATCTTTGCCGGGTCCCAATCCCGGCCGTCCCTGGAATCCGCCGTATCAGCCGGGGCCTGGCCTGGACGCTCAACCAGTTGCCATGTGGCCGGCGGGCGCCGGACTCGCGTGGGCGCTGGATAATGAGCTGGACACGCTTCCATTCATCTTTACCGAAAGGAGCCGGGGAAAGGCTTTGGTTGTTACTCCGGCCGTGTTTCGTCCGGACGGCGAACTGAACTCGCGCGAGATCCCCATCGCGCTTCAATTGCCGGATTGGAACCACTGGCTGCCGCGGGTGCATCCTCTCGACTTCCGGGGGAAGGCGTTTGATCGCGGCGAATTTTCGCGCTTGTACCGGACCGCCGATTACGCGAAGCTCATCGCCGCTGGCGAGATCCCCGCTTTTTTCGACAAGTGGACCAAATCGCGAAATGTTTTCCTCACCCCGCATCTCGCGGCTGGTTCGAAGAAATGGACACCGGAATTGGCCGATGCATTTTATTCGGCTCAATTGTGGCAGCTTGTCAAAACATGGGAAATCGTTCAGGAATTCAACCTGGAAGAGCCGCGCTCTTGGATGAATGCCATTCCTGCCGCGACTGCTCCAGCCGAGGTCAACATCCCGAATGGCGTCGCCGGGATGGGCCGGAGCGCTCTGACGAACGAGTACTTCAATAATGCGTGGTACGAAATCCAGGTGCTGGTAGACAGCGGCGGCCACCGCCATCATGGCCGATCGCCGATCGATTGGGTTTACGTCGCCGGACACTTCCTGGATTTGCAACGGCTGAGCGGCCGTCCCGAACCGGGCCGTCTGCTTATCGCAGTGGTCAAGGCGATGCAGTCGACGGATCCCCGGATTGGCCCAAGCAACTATGCCGAAGGCTGGCGGCCCGAACGCAATATCGATCCGAGAATCCTCGTCGACGGGGAGTGGGCCAATACGTTTCAGGCGCTTCCGGCTGGCATGAAACAGGCTATGGCTGAGTCCCTCCTTTCGGCCTGGCTGGATAAGACATTGCAGTACCCCACGGACTCCTATTTCGTGCGCGGACTCCAGCCAAGTGTGTACAGGCTGCCAACGGACCTTCAAGATATCTCCGGAGGAAATGTGTGGGAAGCTGCGCCACAGTTTCAAGCTGCCGGCGTGAGGCCTTTCCTGATCGAACGTCTCGCGGCGTGGGGTAAGGCTTACACCTCCCTGGCGGGCCTGTTCCACTACTGAGGCGATCATCAACGGCCCCAATTGTTTTTGTGTCTATCTCGTCAGCTCTTTCAAATACCGGTAATAGAAATCGACCCCGTCGTAGAACGAACCAATGCGCACCCGCTCATCCTTGCCATGCGCACGAACATCGTCCTGATCGATCGCCACACCGTTCACGCCATACGTGGGAATGCCGGCCGCAATGGTGTAGATGCTGTCTGAAGCCCCCGTCTCCATGTCCGGTATCACCGGCACGCCCGGCCACATCTGCGCGGCCACGCGTTCCAACGGCCGAAGTATCTCAGGCCCGGGCAGGATGGGCGGAAACGCCGTCTTGTCCGGCGCACGGTCCAAAACGTTGTACGAGTTGTCCACGAAACGCACGGTCACTTGCGGGTCGGCAAAGATGGCGATCAGCTTTTGCCGGATCTCCTCCGCCGAATGGCCGGGCAGGATGCGGCAGTTCACATTGGCCTGCGCAAGCTGTGGCAAAGCATTGTTAGCATGGCCGGCGCTAAGCCGTGTGGCCACGCAGGTAGTGCGAATCGTCGAGTTGTAGCGCGCATCCTTGGAAAGCCGCGCGATGGCGGCTTCGTCCGGGGGTGTGTGGAAGATGGCGCGCATGTCTTCGGCAATCTGTCCGGATTCCAGATTGGCGCGGCGTTCGAAGTACGTGCGCGTCACCTCGTTCAGTTCGAATGGAAATGGCGAGTGCTCCAAGCGGGAGAGTGCGTCCGCGATGTGGTAGATGGCATTGTCCGGTAAGGGCAGGGAACTATGGCCGCCCGGATTGGTCGACGTCAACTGGAAATCGGCATAAAGCTTCTCGCTAGCCTCGATGTCCACATCCACCGCTTTGCCGTTGACGGACGTAACGCCACCGGCATCTGGATTGAGCGCGAACTCGGCATCCACCAGATCGCGGTGATTGCGCAGCAGCCAGTCGACGCCATTCGATTTGCCGCCCTCCTCGTCGGCAGTGAGCGCCAGGATGATATCGCGGTCGGGCCGGAATCCTTCCCGCTTGAAACGGATGAACGCGGTCACCACTGCGGCGTCGTCAACCTTCATATCCTGCGTGCCGCGTCCGTAGAAGTAGCCGTCTTTCTCCACGAACTCGAACGGATTGGTGGTCCAGTCTTCCCGGCGGGCTTCCACTACGTCGATGTGGCCGATGATCAGAATCGGCTTGTGGGCGCCGCTGCCATGCAGGCGCGCCACCAGGTTCCCCTTGCGCTCGTTGGGTCCCAGAACCTGAGCGTCGGCCGGGGCGAACCCGGCGTCCAGCAGGCGCTGGCGCATCGCTTCGGCGGCTACCGTGGTATTGCCGACGGAATCCGTGGTGTTGATTTCAACCAACTGTTTAAAGATGTCGTGGGAGAGACTGCGCGTGCTATCGTCAAGCTGCGCGCCGGATGACACCGCAAGAAACACCGAAAAGAGCATGCCGGCGCACACCACATCGTTCATCCGCATCTGCCCATATTCGCAGAGGAGCGCCGGTTGTGGCAACATAAAGATGGTTCCATGAAGCGCTTCATTGTGTACTTTTGCGCCGCCCTTGCGGTATACGCGCAGCAGCCCGCCCCTCGCGGCCAGAAAGAGTTCGTGCAATCCTGTGGCTTCTGCCATGGCGACGACGCCACAGGCTCGCGCGGGCCCGATCTGGTGCGCTCACCGTTGGTCAACAAAGATCTGGGCGGCGACCTGATCGCGCCCGTCATCCGCAACGGTCGTCCCGATCAGGGCATGCCCGCCCTGCCGCTAGCCGATGCCACCATCCAGGACATCGTCGCCTTCCTGCACACGCGCGTAGGGGAGGCCGCCAAGAGTTCCCACGTGGGCGGCGATTATCCGATCGAGCGCCTGCTCACCGGCAATGCGGACGCCGGCCGCGCTTACTTCAATGGCGCGGGCAAGTGTGCCTCCTGCCACTCGCCCACCGGCGATCTGGCGGGCGTCGCGTCGAAGTACGCGCCCCTCTTCCTGGAGGAACGCATCCTCGCCCCGCGTGCCCGGTCGAACACCACCGTCACCGTCACCACTTCTTCCGGCGAGCAGGTCAGCGGAAAGCTCGACCACCTGGATGAATTTTCCGTCTCGCTGCGCGACGCCGGCGGATGGTACCACTCCTGGCCGCGCGACAAGGTGAAGGTGAGCGTGCTAGATCCGCTGCAAGCGCACCGCGACATGCTGACGAAATATACAGACGCCGATATTCATAATTTATTTGCCTACCTGGAGACCTTGAAGTGATTGCTAACATTTTCAAGTGCGCGGCGCTATGCGGCAGTGTGGTGGCGGCGCTGGCGCAAGGCTTGGACCCCGCCGCGCTGCTCGCGCCGCCCACCGATACATGGCCCACGTACAACGGCGACTACACCGGCCGCCGCTTCAGCCCGCTGAAACAGATCGATTCTTCGAACGTCAAGTCGTTGACCCTCGCCTGGGCTTTCCAAGCCAACTCGCAAGCCATCAAATCGACGCCCCTGGAAGTGAACGGCATCCTATACTTCACCGTGCCGGAGCAGGTGTGGGCCGTCGACGCGCGCACCGGCCGCCAGGTCTGGCACTATCACTATAAGAAATCCGACGGCGATCACATCGGGCATCGCGGCGTGGCCATGTGGGGCAACTGGCTGTACTTCGAAACGCCTGACGCGCATTTGCTCTGCCTGAACGCAAAGGACGGCCGCGTGCGATGGGATATCGTGCTGGCCGACGTGCAACTCGGATACTTCGCCACCATGGCGCCGCTGGTGGTGGGCAATCATATCATCGCGGGTGTTTCGGGAGACGCCACCGATATCCCAGGATTTCTGGAGTCGGTAGACCCTGAAACCGGCCAGCAGCAATGGCGCTGGTACACGGAGCCGAAACCGGGCGAGCCGGGATCGGAAACCTGGCCCCAGACTGGCGACGCCATCACGCATGGCGGCGGCATGACCTGGATGACCGGCACCTACGATCCGGAACTGCATCTGCTCTACTGGGGCACCGGCAATCCCAACCCGGTGCTGGCCGGCGATGCGCGTCCCGGCGATAATCTCTATACCTGCTCCATCGTGGCGCTGAATCCCGATACGGGCAAGCTGGCGTGGGCCTTCCAACCTTCGCCGCACGACACGCACGACTGGGACGCCGTGGAGACGCCCGTGCTGTTCAACGCCGATTTCGGCGGCAAGCCGCGCAAGCTGCTGGCGCAGGCCAGCCGCAATGGATTCTTCTTCGTGCTCGACCGGACCAATGGCGAGCATCTGCTCACTTCGCCCTTCATCGAAACGAATTGGACTTCCGGAATCGACCCGCGAGGCCGCCCGATCGCGCTCAAGGAGAAAGAGCCGCACGCCGATGGACGCCTGGTCTATCCCGGCTCCGATGGCGCGACTAATTGGATGTCGCCCAGCTTCGACCCGCCGCTCGGTTTGTTTTACGTGGTGGCGCGGCGCGTCTACAGCGTCTTCTATTACACCGCCACGGGCAAGCCCGAGGGATGGGCCGGCCGCGATCACGATATCTATGAAGAGTCCACGCTGCGTGCAATCGATTACCGTACCGGCCAGATCCGTTGGAACCACGAACTGGGCCCCAACGAAAGTGTCGCCGGAATTCTGACCACCGCCGGCAATTTGCTGTTCACGGGCGATGCGCAGGGCAACTTGCTGGTGCTCGATCCGGCCACTGGCAAGACGCTGTGGCACGTGAATGCGGGCGGCCCAATGTTCAGCTCGCCGATGACCTATGAGTTGGATGGCCGCCAATACGTGGTCGAGGGAGTGCAAGGCGTGCTCTACGCCTGGGCGCTGCCGGAGTCATGAATCCGCTGTGGGACAAGATGGCAACCCGCGCGCCGATTGCCAGTCGGCCCCCGATCTCGATGGCTAAATACCATATGACGAATACCCCCGCAACGTCCCGTGCAGAGGCCCTTCGCCTTGCACTTATCGCATCGCTGACGCTTCTAACGATGCGCCCCATCCAGGCCCAATCCAGGACCTACCAAACGATCTACAGCTTCCAGGCCGGCCCCGACGGCAGAGACCCGAAAGGCGCGCTGATCGTTGGAAGAGACGGCGCACTCTACGGCACCACAAATGAGGGAGGCGCATCCGCCGACGGTACCGTTTTTGAGCTGAAGCGCACTGCGGAAAATGGTTGGACAGAGTCCGTGATTTACAACTTCTCCGGCCCTGACGGCAGGAACCCAGCGTCAACCTTAATGCCTGCCAGTAACGGAACGCTTTATGGCACTACCAGCGGGGGAGGCTCAATCGGCCCAGGTACCGTATTTCAACTGACGCCGCCCCAGGCATCCGGAGATCCTTGGGTAGAATCTGTCTTGTATAGCTTCACGGGCGGTGGACAGGACGCCTGTCCAAACGGCGAACTGCTCGGCGGGCCCGGTGGCATCTTATTCGCTACCACCGAAGGCGACGGCTGTACCCAGGGCGGTACCGGTCTTGTCGTCTCCTTGATTCCGCCCACCACACCTGGGGCCGCCTGGACCGAGCACCAGATTTTCTACTTCGACGGCGCTACCGGGGAACTGCCTCATGGGGGTGTAGTGTCCGAAGGCGGATCGCTCTTCGGCACCGCCTTCTATGATCCCGACAACGAAAATTGCGACTGCGGTACAATCTATGAACTGACTCCGCCGGCCATTCCGGGCCACTCCTGGACCTATACGCTTCTGCATACTTATACCTCCGGCCCTCCAAACATCGGCGAATTCCCGGCCGCGCCCCTAGCAGCCGGTCCGGGCGGCGTGCTCTATGGCACGACTCGGTTCGGCGGCTCATCTAGCGGCTCCGTCAATTGCGATACCAGCGACTTTTCCGGCTGCGGCACCGTCTTCCAGTTGACACCGCCGTCCTCGTCCGGCGGCTCCTGGAGCTTTTCTGTGATCTACAACTTCACTGGCGCAAATGGCGACGGAGCACAGCCGCTGGCAGGCGTAATCGTGGGCGAAGACGGAACGATCTACGGCACCGCGCACCGGCAAGGAACCGCCTCTCCCGCCTGCCCAGGCTCGAAACAATGGCCCCCGGGCTGCGGCATGGTGTTCCAGTTGACCCCGCCGACTACCGCCGGCGGCGCTTGGACCGAAACGGTCCTGCATGACTTTACTGGCGAGAACGGCGACGGCGCCTTCCCTATTGCCGCCCTCGCCCTAAGCGCCTCCGGCGTCCTCTACGGCACTACCCCTTCTGGCGGCACGGAGGGAAGAGGTACCGTCTTCGTTGTAGCCCCGTGACGCGAGTCAAGCCAATTTTCGCGCAGCCTGCCCGGCAGAATTGCGCCACATAGCATCACTCGATAACTTGCGGCATATTTCGCTAAGATTGTTATGGAGGGAGCCCCCTCTTGGAAACGGGCCGCATGGAAGACAAGATGGGCAAACACCGGCGAACTGCTGCGGCGACACGCTCGAAATGCCAGCCCTCAAGACGATCCGAAAGGCAACCTGCTGGTGCTGGACCCGGCCACGGGCAAGACGCTCTGGCACGTGAACGCCGGCGGCCCGATGTTCAGCTCGCCGATGACGTACGAGTTGGATGCCGGCAATACGTGGTCGAGGGAGTGCAGGGCGTGCTTTACGCCTGGGCCCTTCCGGAGTGATCCAAGGACAATAACAAGTGAACCCGCTGCTTGTATTTTTTCTAGCCGTGACAATACCCGATCTTACTCAACTCAAACAGATGGAGGCGCGCTTCGCGCCCGTCGCATTGCACGTCGATACATCCGGCCTGTCTGCTGGCGACCGGAAGGCGCTCGCGAAGCTCATGGAAGCCGCGCGCCTGATCGACGATATCTTCCTGACCCAATTCTGGAGCGGCAATCAGGCCACCCATGCGCGCCTCAAGAAAGACACGACGCCGCTGGGCAAGGCGCGCCTGGATTACTTCTGGCTCAATAAGGGTCCCTGGTCGGACCTGGACGATTACGCCGCCTTCCTTCCCGGCGCGCCGCCGCGCAAGCTGCCGGGTGCGAACTTCTATCCTGAAGATATGACCCGCGAAGAGTTTGAGGCTTGGGTCAAAACGCTGCCGGACGCCCAACGCCGCGACGCCGAAGGATTCTTCACGGTGATCCGGCGGGATTCAACCAATCGACTGACCGCCGTGCCCTACAGCCAGGATTACCGCGCCGATTTGACGCGCGCAGCCGCCTTGCTGCACGAAGCGGCCGGCCTTACGGACAACCCATCCTTGCGCCGGTTCTTGAATCTGCGCGCCGATGCGTTCCTCTCCAACGATTACTACGCGAGCGACGTGGCCTGGATGGATTTAGACGCACCGCTCGATATCACCATCGGCCCATACGAAACCTACAACGACGAGATCTTCGGCTACAAGGCGTCGTACGAAGCTTACGTGAACTTGCGCGACGACCGCGAGACCGAGCGCTTGAAATCCTTCGCGGACCATTTGCAGGAGATCGAGAATAATCTGCCCATCGAGCCGCGCTACCGCAATCCGAAACTGGGAGCGCTGGCGCCGATCGCGGTGGTAAACGAAATCGTATCGGCGGGCGATGGCGCGCACGGCATCCGCACGGCCGCTTATAATCTGCCCAACGATGAGCGCGTGGTGCAGGAAAAAGGCAGCAAGCGCGTCATGCTGAAGAACGTGCAGGAGGCCAAGTTTCACGCCATTCTGGAGCCCATCGCCGCGCGCGTACTGCCCAAGGCCGCGCAGTCCGATCTGAGTTTCGATTCGTTCTTCGAGCACATCCTGGCGCACGAGCTGAGCCATGGCATCGGGCCGCACCAGATCCAGGTGGGCGGACGAAGCACCAACGCGCGGCAGGAACTGAAGGAACTCTACAGCGCCATCGAGGAGGCCAAAGCGGATATCACCGGCCTGTTCATGCTGCAATACCTGTTCGACCATGGCACGGGCGGCATTAAAGGAGGCGCGGCGGCGGAGCATCGGCTATACACCACGTTTCTGGCGTCCGCCTTCCGGTCGCTGCGCTTCGGATTGACTGACGCGCATGGCAAAGGCATGGCACTGCAATTCAACTATCTTTCCGATAAGGGCGGCTTCGTGGCCAACGCCGACGGCACCTTCGCGGTGGATTACACGAAGATCAAACTGGCCGTGCGCGACCTGACGCACGACCTGATGACGCTGGAAGCGGAAGGCAATTACGCCGGCGCGCGCCAGATGCTGGACAGCCTCGGAGTGGTGCGTCCCGGCATGCGCAAGGCGCTGGACTCGCTGAAGGATCTCCCGACGGATATCCGGCCGGACAGGTCGCCACTGTAAATGGGATTCGCTGCGCATGTCACAATAGGCTGACCATGGTCGAACAGCTCCGCCCAGGTGTCTCCGCCAAGAACGCCCGCGTCTGCCTCTTCGATTTCGACGGCACGATTTCGCTCATCCGCTCCGGCTGGATGGATGTGATGGTCCCCATGATGGTGGAAATCCTGCTCGACCTGCGCACAGGGGAATCGGAAAACGAACTGCGCGCCGTGGTCGAAGACTTCGTGGGGCGGCTCACCGGCAAGCAGACCATGTACCAGGCGATCGCCTTCGCAGCCGAAGTCTCGAAGCGCGGCGGTGCGCCTCGCGATCCGCTCGAATACAAGAAAATGTATCTGGACCGCTTGCACGCGCGCATCGGCTGCCGCCTGGAAGAGTTGCGGCGCAGCGCAGTGCCGCCCGACAAATATCTGGTGCCGGGTGTCCGCGCCATGATTGAGATCCTGCGCGAACGCGGCCTGCGGCTCTATCTCGCCAGCGGCACCGACCAGCCGTACATGCGCGAAGAGGCCGGGCTGCTGGACATCGCGCGGTATTTCGAAGGCCGCGTCTACGGCGCGCTCGACGACTACCAAAGCTTCTCGAAGAAGATTCTGATCGAGCGTCTGATCGCCGCCTCCGAATTCGCTGGCGCGGAATTTCTCGGCTTCGGCGATGGCTACGTGGAAATCGAGAATATCAAGGAAGTGGGCGGCGTAGCGGTGGGGGTGGCCACAGCCGAGCCCGAGTGCCGCATGGTGGATGAACGGAAGCGCCAGCGACTCGCGGGTGTGGGCGCGGACTTCATTATCCCCAACTTTCTCTGCCGCGACGAATTGCTCGCCGCGCTATTTCCCAATGGCCAGTAAATACCAGTTATTCGACCGCTCGCGCCTGCGCGTGAAACCGCTCGCCGATCGCGTCAACGATCTGCAAGCCGCGCATTGGCTCGGTCTCGATGAGATCGCCGCGCCATACACGCACCCCAGCCTATCCGAGGTTGCCGCCCGCATCGCCGCCGCCCGTACGCGCGGTGCGGCCCGCATACTTATTATGGGCGCGCATGTGCTGCGTGCCGGAGTGAACCGCCAGATCGTCGACCTGTTGGAGCGCGGCTTCCTGGATCACATTGCCATGAACGGCGCGGGCGTCATCCACGATTACGAACTGGCGCGCATCGGCGCCACCACCGAGAGCGTGGCGCGCTACATCCGCACCGGAGAGTTCGGTTTGTGGCGCGAGACCGGTGAGCTGAACGATTGGGTGCGGGAAGCCGCGGCCACCGGTCTGGGCCTCGGCGAAAACGCCGGCCGGCGCATCGCGGAGAGCGATTACTCATATCGCGATCTGAGCGTACTGGCAGCCGCATGGCGTTGCTCCGTCCCGGTGACCGTGCACGTCGGTATCGGCTACGACATCCTGCACGAGCATCCCAATTGCGACGGCGCATCTTTCGGCGAGGCCAGCTACCGCGACTTTCTGATCTTCGCGCGCGCCATCGAGCGGCTGGAAGGCGGCGTGCTGCTCAGCTTCGGGTCCGCCATAATGGCGCCAGAGGTTTATCTGAAAGCGCTGGCCATGGCGCGCAACGTGGCCCACCAGGAAGGCCGCGCCATCCGCGATTTCGCCACCGCGGTCTTCGACCTGGCGCCTATTGAGACCGGCATCGGCGGCATCATGCGGGAGCTTCCTAAGACGGATCCCGCCTATTATTTCCGGCCGCACAAGACGCTGCTGGTCCGCACAGTGGCAGATGGCGGCGCCAGCTACTATTTCCGCGGCGATCATCGCGCGACATTCCCGGCGCTGCGCCGCGCCATTCTCGAGCACGCATGACCATCGCGGAAATAGGCGACATCTGCCTGGACCGCTGGTGCACCTACGATCCGGCGGCCTCCGAGCCATCGCGCGAAACCGGCATCCCCCGCATTGGCGTGGTGCACACGGAAGTTACGCCGGGCGCGGGCGGCACAGTTGCCAACAATCTCGTCGCGCTGGGCGCAGGGCGGGTCGCGGTGCTGGGCGCCATCGGCCAGGATGGCTTCGGCATGGAACTTTCCCAGGCTCTGGACGCGCGCGGGATCTCCGCGGAACTGTGCGTGCGCACGTCCGCCATGCAGACGTTCACGTATACTAAGGCCATTAACGCGCGCACCGGCATCGAAGACCAGCCCCGCTTGGATTTCATCAACACTAAACCGCTGCCGCCCGAGGTAGAGCGCAGGATCCTCGACAATGTGCAGATGGCGGTGGAGTCGTTCGACATTATCCTGATTGCCGATCAGGCCGAAACCAGCCAGGGCGGCGTGGTCACGCCCGCCGTGCGCAGCCTGCTCGCCGAGCTTGCGCCGCAATATCCCGAGCGCGTATTCTTCGCCGATTCGCGCGCCCGTATTCACTTGTTCCGCAACGTCATCCTGAAACCAAACCGGCAGGAGGCCGAGAGCGCCTGCCGAGAACTGTTCGGCGGCGTGGATTTTGAGGCGCTCCTGCGCCACACCCACGCGCCGCTGATGTTCGTGACGCTCGGCTCCGAGGGTGTGTTTGTGGTGGAGCCGGAATCGAGGACCGCGCGGGTTTTGCAGAAGCCCCTGCCCGACCCCGTAGACATCTGCGGCGCGGGCGACAGCTTTTCGGCGGGCGCCGCGCTGGCTCTAAGAATTACTGGCTCGTCCGCGGAAGCCGCACGCTTCGGTAATCTGGTGGCTTCCATCACGATCATGAAGAAAGGAACCGGCACGGCCTCGCCCGCGGAGGTTCTGGCAGCCGGTGCCCGCCAAACCGATGTCCCAGAAACAAACACTGGCGATTGACGTCGGCGGCACCAAGTTTTCCATCGCGGCCTTCGATGGCGATCGCATGGTGCGCCGCGAGTCCCGCCGCACCGACGCCCAAGGCGGCCGCGACTGGATGCTCGAACAAATCTCGGCCATCGCGCGCGCCTGGCAGCGGGAAACGCCCGTGGATCGTTGCGGCATCGGCTTCGGCGGTCCGGTAATCTTCGCGGAGCAACGCGTGGCGCTCTCCACACACGTGGGTGGGTGGCGCGATTTCCAACTCACCGAATGGGTGCGCGACCTGCTGGGCGTGCCGGCCATTATGGATAACGACGCTAACGCCGGCGCGCTGGGCGAGGCCCGCTTCGGCGCCGGACGGGGCTACTCGCCGCTGTTCTACATGACGCTTTCGACAGGCATCGGTGGCGGCATTTATGACGACGGCCGCATCTGGCGCGGCGCTGATTCCTATGGCGGCGAGATCGGCCACTTGACCATCCGGCCCGAAGGTCCCGAATGTCTCTGCGGCTGGCGCGGCTGCTTCGAGCGCATGTGCAGCGGCCTGTGGCTGGCGCGCGATTACGGCAAGACCGCGGAAGATCTAATGCGCGATCCCGCCTTCGTCGGTCGCTACGTGGTGGATCTCGCGCTCGGGCTGAAGGCTTGCATCATGCTGTTGAACCCGGCGCGCATCGTAATTGGCGGCGGTATCGGCAAGGCCGGCGACAAGCTTTTCCTTCCCTTGCGCGCCGAACTGCGACGGCAGATCACTGACTGGTCCGGTGCGCGGATCGATGTGGTCCCCGCGGCGCTGGGCGACGACAGCGTCCTATACGGCGCGCTGGCGCTGGCGGAAGGCACATTAGACTTGGGTTAAAATATTGTTCATAACGCTTTGGCGAACCCCAGCCTGCATGAACAGTTCGACCGGACCGAGCCGCACACAATTTCCGACCGGTCGGCTGGTCTAGGGCTAGCCTGCACCTTTTTGCTGCTGGCATCCGCCCCCCTATTGCGCGGCGGGCGCGTGCGCTGGTGGGCGCTGTGCGTTTCCGGCGCGATCGTGCTGGTTTCCCTGGTGCGGCCCGGCCTGCTGCATCTGATCGCTTGGCTGGGACGGAAGCTGGCCGATGTCCTGGGCCGGATCATCGGGCTGATCGCGCTAGCGCTGCTATTTTATCTGGTGATCACACCGTTCGGCCTCGCACGCCGCCTTTTCGTGCGCGATCCCTTGCGGCGCCGTATCGACAAGAGCTGCAAGACGTATTGGGTGGAGCGGCAGCCGCCCGGTCCTTCCCCCGAAGGCATGGCCCATCAGTTTTAGCATCCGTTATTAAACATCGGTTAGCATGGGTGTTAGGAGAAACAGATGTCCTTTGCCCGCGAATTTTGGGCATTCTTGCGAGTCCGGAAGAAGTTCTGGCTGCTGCCGATTATCCTGATGGTGCTGGTATTCGGGGCATTGCTCGCGCTGGCCCAGAGTTCCGCGATCGCGCCTTTCATCTACACCTTGTTCTGAAGCCTCCCGCAAACGATGCGCGTTCTTGGAATCTCGGCGTTCTATCATGACAGCGCGGCGGCGCTGGTACGTGATGGCCGGATCGTGGCGGCGGCGCAGGAAGAGCGGTTCTCCCGCCGCAAACACGATGCGCGCTTCCCCCGCCACGCCGTATCCTACTGCCTGGAGCGCGAAGGAGTCGCGCTCGACGCGATCGATTACGTCGTCTTTTACGACAAGCCGTTTCTGAAGTTCGAGCGCTTGCTGGAGACGTACCTGGCCTTCGCGCCGCACGGCCTGCGCTCCTTCGCGATGGCCCTGCCGCTTTGGACCCGCGAGAAGTTGTTTCAGAGGAAGCTGCTGCGGAACGCCTTGCGCGGATTTGGCCGGGAGTTCGATTTTGAAGGGCGTTTGTTGTTTGCCGAGCATCATGTAAGCCACGCCGCCAGCGCCTATTATCCTTCCCCATTCGCGTTCCATGAAGACACAGCCGTGCTCACCATGGACGGTGTCGGCGAATGGGCCACTACCTCGGCGGCCATGGGCCGCGGCAGCCGCCTGGAAGTGTTCCGTGAAATCCACTTTCCGCATTCCCTCGGGCTGTTCTACTCGGCATTTACCTACTACGCTGGCTTCCGGGTGAACTCGGGCGAATATAAGCTGATGGGTCTGGCCCCCTATGGCGAGCCTAAATACGCCGGACTGATTCGCGACCGCTTGATCGACATCAAAGCGGATGGCACGTTTCACTTGGACCTGGACTACTTCGATTACTGCACCGGCCTGACCATGACGAATCGGCGGTTCGATGAATTGTTGGGCGCGCCACGGCGCCCGCCGGAGGGAAAACTGACGCAGCACTATGCGGACGTGGCGGCATCCGCGCAGGCTGTGGTGGATGAGATTGTAGTGCGGCTGGCACGGTCACTGGCGGCCGAGACCGGAGCCGAGGCATTGTGCATGGCCGGGGGCGTGGCGCTCAACTGCGTGGCGAACGCCAAAGTGCTGCGCGACGGCGCCTTCCGGCGCCTGTGGATTCAGCCCGCAGCGGGCGATGCCGGCGGGGCCTTAGGGGCCGCTTTGGCCGCCTATCATGGCTACGCGGTAGGACAGGCCTCCCGGCCTGTCCCCGCTTTAGATGCCGATTTGGATGCCATGCAAGGCGCCTATCTAGGTCCGGACTTCGGCCAGCCCGAAATCGAGCGGCGTCTGCAAGCTGTGGGCGCGAAATTCAAGGTGCTGCCCGAACAAGCGCTCCTGGATTGGTGCGCCGCCGCGCTCGATCGCCAACAAGTGCTGGGGTGGTTTCAAGGCCGCATGGAATTTGGCCCGCGCGCGTTGGGCAACCGCTCGATTCTGGCCGACCCGCGCGCACCGGGCATGCAATCCGCCCTCAACCTGAAAGTCAAATTCCGGGAATCGTTCCGCCCGTTCGCACCGGCCGTGCTGCGGGAGGATGTCGGCGACTGGTTCGAGTTTGAGGGCGACAGCCCCTACATGCTGCTGGTGGCTGGCATAGCTGAGGCCAAACGCTGTCCGCCGACCGATGCCGAGCGGTCCCTGACGGGCTTCGACGCGCTACGCGCGGTGCGCTCGGAAGTGCCCGCCGTAACGCACGTCGACTATTCCGCGCGCCTGCAGACCGTGCATCGGGAAACCAACCCGCGTTTCCACGCCTTGCTCTCGCGGTTCAAGCGGTACACGGGGTGCCCGGTGCTGGTCAACACCAGCTTCAATGTCCGGGGCGAGCCCATCGTGTGTACGCCGGAAGATGCGTTCCGCTGTTTCATGGGAACCGATATCGACCTGCTGGCGATCGGGGACTGCCTGCTGCGGAAAGACGAACAGGATCCATCGCTGAAGAGCCGCTACGCTTCCAGCCTGGCGCCCGACTGAGGCCCAGTCGGTTCCAATAATTGCGTCCAAACTGGGATACTGCACCGCTTCAGCCACATGCTTGGCGGAGATCGCTGTGGATTCACCCACATCGGCAATGGTGCGCGCCAATTTCAAAATGCGGTCGTGTGCGCGGGCCGAAAGTCCCATCCGGCGCACGGCCATTTCGAGGGTGCGCTCGCCGGCAGTCGTCCAGATTGCAGAGCTTGCGGATGTGGCGCGTGGGCATTTGCGCGTTGTAGAAGCGGCGGGTCCGCTGGATGGCGCGGGTCCGCTCCACCACCGCACGAATGTCCGCGGAAGACTCGCTCGTGTCGGTTGCGCGCATCTCGTTGTAAGGCACGGCGGGAACTTCGAGGTGGATATCGATGCGGTCAAGCAGCGGCCCGCTGATCTTGCCCAAGTAGCGCTGGATCATGCCGGGGGGTGCAACAACACTCGCGCGTGGTGTCGCCACAGAAGCCGCATTGCGCTAATCGTGCCTATTCCGGCGTTCAGTCGCGGGCGATGTGAAGCGCAATGGCGAACGCGCCGATCACTCCCAGCGCCGTCGTCAGCGCGACGCTGGTGAAGGTGACGGTGCTACTTGCCGCCATGGACAAGAGATTCGAGATGGAGGCGCCAAGGAGGACGCCGCCAAGCGTGCCGACATGCCGATAAACGTTCCGGACGGCGTTGGACGACAGGATTTCGGAGGCCCGCTCTACATGGGTCTCGGATACTGTGTCCAATTGCCGCCGCTTCGCCTCGCGTGTCGACTCGCCGATCAGCTCGGCAATGTAGTGCGAGATTTGGTCCTGGAGGGCACGAAAAGCCTGTGGAGAGAACGGCGAGGGATTTATGCTGTTCGTCGGCCTGCGCGACGATTCGTGCCAGTTCACCGTGCTCGCCGCCATCATCAGCCACGGAACTCGGCATTGGTCTCCGGGTTGATTATGCTTCCGGATAGTGCACGGAGGTACGCCGCGGTCACTTTCTCTGTAAGCCGCGGGGATCTTCGGCGTTGTCGAAGGGCAAGGGCGATTGTGAGACCGACGGTGAACAACAGGATCGCGCCCACCGCGACAATAGCCCAGCGCTCCCTCACCGTTTGAAAAAAGGTCCGCTCGGCAGCCAATTCGCTAACGAGCGAAATAGACATGGCCACAGCTGCCGCCACAGCTGCCGCGACGCCGGACTCCCAGACCTTCGCTAAAATAGATGGCCATCCCTTATCGCGCTCGGTCTGCGCCGGCCCGTCCGCCCGGCTGTGTCGTAGGTTTCGTGCCATTACTTCTTTCGGGGCCGGCAGACCGTCCACCGTTGGCTGCCCATATAATCTATTGTCGTTCAGCAACTCTGGAGAATCAAGGGGCATGGTATTTGCCTCCCTCAGTTCCAATAATTCCGATCCAAACTGCGATACTGTACCGCCTCAGCCACATGCTTGGCGGAAATCGCCGTGGATTCGCCCACATCGGCAATGGTGCGCGCCAGTTTCAATATGCGATCGTGCGCGCGCGCCGAGAGCCCCATCCGCCGCACGGCCATTTCGAGCGTGCGCTCGCCGGCTTCGTCCAGATTGCACAGCTTGCGAATGTGGCGCGTGGGCATTTGCGCGTTATAGAAGCCGCGGGCCCGCTGGATGGCGCGGGTACGCTCCACCACCGCGCGAATGTCCGCGGAAGACTCGCTGGTATCGGTGGCGCGCATCTCCTTGTAAGGCACGGCGGGGACTTCGAGGTGAATATCGATGCGGTCGAGCAGCGGCCCACTGATCTTGCCCAAGTAGCGCTGGATCATGCCGGGAGTGCAGCGGCACTCGCGCGTCGTGTCGCCATAGAAGCCGCACTGGCACGGGTTCATGGCTGCCACTAGCATGAAACTGGCGGGAAAGCACAGGGTCATATTGGAGCGGGCGATGGTGACCGATCCGTCTTCCAGCGGCTGGCGCAGTATCTCCAGCACGTCGCGCGGGAATTCGGGGAATTCATCCAGAAACAGCAGGCCGTTGTGGGCCAAACTGACTTCACCCGGACGCGCCATGCCGGAACCGCCGCCGATCAGGCCGGCATCCGAGATGGTGTGGTGCGGCGTTCTAAAGGGGCGTTCGCGCAGCAGGCCCGCGCCACTGGCGAGCAAGCCGGCCACGCTGTGTACCTTGGTCGTCTCGATAGATTCGGCAAACGTGAGCGGCGGCAGGATGCCGGCCAGGCGCTTGGCGAGCATGGTTTTGCCGGAGCCGGGCGGCCCGATCATGAGCACGTTGTGTCCGCCGCACGCGGCGACTTCAAGCGCACGCTTGGCGCTGGCCTGTCCGCGCACGTCCCGGAAATCCGGCGCGCCCGATTCGGGGCCGGACGCTTGCAAGGCTGGAACCGTCGGCGGGAATTCTTCCGGGTGCGTGACGAGTTTCACGACCTCGGCCAGATGCCGGACGCCAAACACACGCACGCCTTCCACCACCGCCGCTTCAGCCGCATTCTCCAGCGGCAGCACCAGGTTCGAGATGCCGTGGCCGCGCGCGCAGACAGCCACCGACAACGCGCCGCGCACGGGCCGTATCCCGCCATCGAGCGACAATTCGCCGAGCAGAATATGATTGTCGAGCGCCGGGACCGTACCCATCGCGCCCAGTATCCCCATGGCCATCGGCAGGTCGAATCCGGCGCCCTCCTTGCGCACGTTGGCCGGCGCCAGGTTGATGGTGACGGCCTTATTCGGATAGCCAAAGCCGGAATTGATAAGCGCGGATTTGATGCGCTCACGGCTCTCGCGCACGGCCGTATCCGGCATGCCGACCATGACGAAGTCGCGCGCCGAGCCGGACGCGTACATGTCGACTTCGACGTCGATCAAGTGCGCGTCGATGCCATAGACGGCGGCGCTGCGGGTTTTGAACAATGCCATCGGCTGGGCTTCCGGTTGCGTGCGGCAACCGCGTTATACTAGGAAAGGCTTTCGCGCAATCGGCCGGAGTGGCGGAACTGGCAGACGCACGGGACTCAAAATCCCGCATCCTTCACTGGGTATGAGGGTTCGACCCCCTCCTCCGGCACCAGTTCGATGCTGCCCACATGCGCCTTAGCGCGATCCTACCGCCACATGTGTCGCTTCCCCGGCATTAGCGACAGACCCGTTGCCGGCGCCGGCCGTCACCGCATGAATCGTTTTGAGGATAATGACGATGTCGAACAGGAACGACATATTCTTCAAATAGAATAGGTCGTATTCCAGCTTCCGGTAAGAGTCGTCGATGCTGGCTGCGTACGGATAATTGATCTGGGCCCAACCGGTTAGGCCCGGCCGGACCGAATGCCTCTGGTGGTAATGTGCGCTATCTCTCTTCAAGATGTCTACAAACTCCGGTTGTTCCGGACGTGGTCCGACAAAGCTCATCTGCCCCGCTAGTATATTGAGACACTGCGGTAGCTCATCCAGTCTGAGTCTCCTGAGAAAACGGCCGACGCGGGTGATGCGGGGATCGCCTTCGCACGCCCATTGCGGCGCGCTCGACAACCCGGCATGATGGCGCATGGATCGAAACTTAATCAAGTGGAAGATCCTGCCGTCGAGTCCGACTCTGGCCTGACGGTAGAATACGGGTCCCTTGGAATCGATTTTGATGGCGGCGGCTATAGCCAGCATTAGGGGCGCCGCCACTAGTCCGGAGAGGGCCGCCAGGGCTAGGTCGAGGCCCCGCTTAAGAGCGGCAGAAAGCTTTGAGCGCTGGAACCCGGCGGCAAAAACCAGCCAGCTTGGACTGCTGTAACCGAGCCAGATCCGGCCGGTGAGTGAGGCCAAGGCCGATTGAACATTCTCGAAGTGGACTCCATGGATTTTCAGCTCCAGGAATTCGCGCATGGGCATGTCCTGGTCGTCGGAATCGATAAATATCTTCGAGAGCGGGCGCCCGGATCCAAAGATAGGCCTGGGGTCGGGATGCATGACGACCTGGCAGTTCAGGTCGGGGCGGCTGCGCAGCTCCTGTTCAAGGGCCCTGGCGAGCGGCCCGGTCCCTATCACCGCGCATTGCTCCGGAGTTCTTGAGGAGAGAACCTGGCCTAGAGCCAGCCTGGCGCCGAACAGTACCACGAAGACGAACAACAGGGTCATGGCGAAAACACCGCGCCCGATGTAAACGGAGGGAAGCGCGAAATATACAGCCGCCAAAGCAAGCGAAGCGACCGCTAACGCTTGCGCCAGGTTCAGCGCCAGCCTGCGCGGCCTCGGAGCCGGACGAAATGCGTAGAGGTCCATGCAATAAAGGCAGAGCTGGACGATGGCGCCTGTAAGCGCGAGGCGCGGAAGCAGAAAGCGTATCTGGCCGAACCGGAGCCACGCCGCGGCGGAGGAGCATAAGGCGATCTCCGCCTGCTCGAGTAAGACCAGCAACACGGTCTTATTCGAGACATACTGATTGCACATCTTGATCATGAAGTTGTCTTTTTCTTGCCTGCTCCAGGACTTCGCGATAGAGTCCGCGAGTCTTTGCAAGCATGGACTCGACGGTAAACGCCGCCAGATATTGGCGCCGTCCTTGCGCCCCCATGCGGGCTCGAAGGCCTGGATTGCGGATCAACGTGCGCAGCTTTCCGCTGAGCGCTGCTACGCTGCCGCTCTTCACTAGAAAGCCGGTCACGCCTTCCTGGAGGGCCTCGCCTACTCCGCCCACGTCTGACGCGACCACAGGCAGTCCCGCGCGCATGGCCTCCAGTACGCAGAGTGGCAGCGCCTCCCACTTGGAGGCCAACACGAAGATATGCGAGCCGCTCAGCAGATCCGGGACGTCGCTTCGGCTCCCGAGGAAGTCTACTTTACGGCCCAGCCCAAGTTCATGCGCGGCTCTTTGAGCGAAGCCGAGGCGCGGCCCATCGCCGATCAACCGAAGGCCGAAGGCTTCCGGGATATCAGCCGCTGCCCGCAGCAGAGTCAAGTGATCCTTTGGCTCGTCGAAGCGCGCCACCATGGAAACGACCGGCTCCGCGGCGGCCCCGGGGAGGGCGCGCAACGGCGAGTCGGCGACTCCATTCCGGATGGTGACTACTTTGCGAGGGACGGTCAGATGGTATCCAAGGCAAAGCGCCCGATCATAATCCGATACGGTGACGATGCGCTCGCCCAAGTGCGCGCAGACCGCTTGCGATCCTCGCCGCGATCCTGCCGAGGAGGCCGGCCTTCGACGAGTGCACGTGCACCAGGTCCGGCCGATATTCGCGCATCACCGTCGACAACTCCCGGATGGCCCGAACATCCGATGCCGGTGAGATGGGATGCTTCAGGTGGCGCAGCGGGTATACGGGCACCCCGAGCGCCTCCAGCGTTTGCGTCAGATAGCCGCCGCTGCCGGTCGCGACCGCGATGCTGAAATCGCAATGCAGTCCGCGCACGAGCTCGCAGAGATGCTGCTGCGCACCGCCGATTTCGCCGCGCGTGATCACGTACAACAGTTTTTTCTTCATGCGGCGTGGCTCGATACGGAACGCGCGGCGTGGCGGTCCAGGAACTGGAGATAGAGATCCTCCCATGTGCTCAAGATATGCTCCATACTGAAGTGTTCTTCGACGAATTGGCGGCTGGCGTCGGCCAGCCAGCTCCGCCGGCAGGGTGACAGCCGCATGACGGCCGTCATGGCATCGCCCAGCGCCTGGCTATCCTGAGTAGGGACGATCCAAGCTGTTTCGCCAGGTTTAACCGCTTCGATAGCGCCGCCGGCTCGCGTGGTGACAATAGGCAGGCCGCAGGCGCCGGCCTCCAGCAAAACATTGGGAAGCCCTTCGTTAAGCGAAGACATGACATAAGCGTCCGCGGCATTCATCAAGGGGTTCACGTCGGTTTGGAAGCCCAAGAAGTGTATATTGCGTGCCAATCCGAGCCGCTCGGCGAGGCTGCGCAACTCAACCTGAAGGCTGCCTTCGCCCGCGATCAGCAGCCTCGCATCGGGTGACCCGTCGTGCACCGCCCTAAACGCAGTGAACATGCCCGGATAGTCCTTTACCCTCTCTAACCTTCCCGCCGCCAGCCATGCGAACTGACTCTTCGAAAGACCCAAGCCGCTCCGTGCCGCGCTCCTGAGGTTCCCATCCGCCTTGAAATGCGATGTATCTACGCCGGGGTGAATCACTGTCATTTTGCGCCGGGGTACCGCGCCGATACGTGCATACCGGGCCGCGGCGGCGTGGCTCACGATGGTGGTGACGTCGGCTGCGGGATCCGTCAAGCGGTAGAGGAATTCCCTCACCCGCGCGGTATCCGCATCGCGGGCTGCCTCAACGGCGCCGTGCGCTGTACAAATCAAGGCGCGCATGGGACAGACTATACGTGTGACTCTGGCCAGGACATTGGCGTGGACGCAGTGGCTATGCACCATATCGGGAGCCAGCCGCCGGATTTCGCGGGCCAGACGCCGGACCGCCCACGGGTTAGGCCGGCCGGGGCGCATTTCGAGCGATTGCACGGGGATTCCCGCGGCGATCAAATCGGCGGCGAATCCTTCCAGGGGGATCATAGAGACGACCGAGACTTCCCACCCGCGCTTTCGCAGTCCTAACGACATGTTGTAAACCTGGCATTCGGCCCCACCCCGCGCGAGGCCTGTCACTACGACCAGAATTCGTCCTTTCCGTTGGGCGGTCAAGCATATCTCCGGTAGCCGCGCAGAGCCATGCGCCCCATCGAAACAGGCAGCCATGTCAAGGCGTATACCGCCGCTGCCGGCAGCCAGTAATTGCAGGCCCAACGCTGCCGCATCCGCGACCTGGCGTGCGCCGGTTCACCCGCCAGCCGCCAGTACAATCCGCTTCCCAGGCGGCGGCGAGCTTCCATCCAAGGAGCGCTGCGCCGGGCCAACTCCGCGAATTCGGCCAGGTAGCGGTCCTGCAACTCGGCGAATTGTCTGGCGTGACGCAACTGATATTCGACCGACGTGATCCGGATCGGCGCGTCGCTCCCCACCTCCGTAACGCAAATATTCCACGTGGGGATCGGATTCCGTTGGGCTACCCGCAGCCACAGGAGACCCTCGCCGCCAATTTCCTCCGGATAGCTGAAGCCGCCTGCATGAAACCGCTCTTTGTTTATCAATGGCAGCAGGTCGCCCCGGACCGTGCCTGTCATTAGCCCCGCCGCTTCCAACATCAAGAAATCCTTGGGAACAAACGCATTTGACGCGCAAAAGAATTGAACCGGGTGGCAAGCGCCGGCCGGCAGCGAGGCCACGGCGCAAGCCATCCGCTGCAAACTGCCGGGAAGCAGCCGGTCGTCGTCGTCCAGAAAGAATACCCAAGGATTTACGGCTTCGTTCAATATCCTGTTGCGCACCGCATTCAGTCCCGAATTACGCTCTTGGGCGAAATAGCGCACGCTCCGCGAGTAACCCCGCGCCACGGCTGCTGTGTCGTCGGTGGACTGGTCGTCAAGCACAACCAGGTCCACGGGCAGTTGCTGCTCCAACACGGAGTCGATGGCCCTGGGAAGAAGATGGGCTCGGTTATAAGTGGGGATTCCGATGGTGAAGTTCATGGTGACTGTATTTGTTCGGCAGGCCAGGCTGGGACCTGGACGACGGTGAATGCGCGGCGGCCGTCTCCTGCGCGCCGCAGCTTCTGCGTGCTCCGCCAAGCCACCGCCATCCGGCGGAATTGCGCCTTAGCCAGCAGGAAAATTAACCAATCGGAAATCTGGACACCCATTGGAAAAAACATTCCGAACACCAGGAACTGTGCCAGAGCGAGAGACGTCCAGATCAAATTGAAGCGATCGTCGACCGAAAGTGTGATTCTTCTGCGGCGCATCATCCTCCACAAATCCGGGACCCAGCTTAGGACGATTCCGAGCAGGCTGACAAAGCCCAATGCCCCCAGCTCCGACCAGACGCCAAGATACCGGTTGTGGATCACCAGGATCTCGCCTCCTTCCGCCGGGACCCCCAAAGCCAGCAACCCGGCTCCCCGGATTGGGTGCTCGCGGATGGCCTCGGTGGCAAGCTGCACCATTTTGTATCGGACCGGGTCTTCCGCGTTCAGGCTGTCGTCGTCAATACCGGTGCTGGTCTCGAAGAAATTGGAAACTCTATCCGTCAGCACTGAACTTGTAACGATCTGGCGCCGCGCCACCAGAACTAAGGCCACGCAGACGAGAAGCGAGAGTGCCGTCACGCGGTAAAGCCGCGACAACGGCCGTCCTAGGAATACTGCCAGCCCACCCGCGCCCAGCGCCATCAGGCAGAGAACAGTCACGCCGCGTGAACCGCTAGCCAGCGAAATCGTCAGGCCCGCGACGGCCAGAAACACGCCTTGCAGGCTAAGCTTCGTTACAATCAATCGCACTAAGTAGTAAGAGAAGATAAAGGCCCCCGGTACCCCGAGTATGCCCATGGAAGACAGTGCGGTACCCCACCGATCACCTGCATACCGGGTGGCTGTGGGTAATCCCGCCACGAGATGCAGGGTGAACAAACTAAAGTTCGCGACCACCAGGGTCGCGATTCCGCGGATCAACCATTTGAGGCTCCCCGGATTGCTTCGAAGAAGCGGCCAAAGAAACAGCAGGCTGAACGCCAGTTTCGCGCAATAAATGACCGCCTTAGTCGTATGACCGCTTAAGATACCCCCCAAAGCCATAGCGATCAGGAGGCCAACGGTGCAAATATACTCGGAAAAGCTCGACAGGACCCATCGGCGCGTGTAGAGCACCGCGAGGGGGAAAAACAAACACACGGCGTAGTACCAGCTTATGTCGGCCTTGTATATAATGATCGGATCTACGAAACATAACCATCCGAGGGTGAAGAATAGCAAGGCCTGCACCGGATGGACCCGACTCAGCCGCGGAATGCGAGGGTTAAGCACGTCTATGAATCCTCCAAGTACGAGATGGCGATGCGGACCGGCAAGGTAGTGTGGCGGGGCGTTTCGGCGGCCAACCCTGCGCAAATTGGAGCATTGGAATGGCGCGCGTGCAGCCAAAACGCCAAAGCGGCGTATAGCGCGGTTGAGAGAAGCCAAGCCGCAAGAAACGCGCATGCCAGCCCCAGCGCGCCGTAGCGTGTCAGCAGCGAGGCCGCGGCGATCAACGAAATCGACCATGCCAGAATGACAATGACTTGCAGCCAGAGCCGCCCGTGCGAGAACAGGGCCTGGTATAGGCTGTTCGCCACGGCCTCGACCGTGGTCGCGGCCATGAGCACGAAGACGACGCCGCCCGGGTCGCGGAAATCCTTGCCGAATAATCCCAGGATGTACGAGCCGCCCCACACCATGACCAAACCGCCGATCGCCGCGGAGACGCTCGAGAGCAGCAGGTTCAAATGAAAAGTGCGGCGGTAGAGCCGGGAGTCGCCGTTGGCGAGAACGCCATTCATCAGCGGCGCGGTAACCCGGCTGAACATGTTAGGCAGGAACATGACGATCATGCGAAGGCCATTGGCCGCGCTGAACAGGGCCATCTCGCGAAAACCGTTTGGCTGACGGACTAAAAGGGCCCCGGATCCCCAAATTGCGCAAGACGCTAGGACGCCGGAAACCGCGGCGGGCAGCGACAACTTACCCAGGCAATGGCGCTCTTTCCACGCGCCTGAATAAGAAATCGTCACGCCGTGGGCGCGGCACTCCGCGCGCAACGCGATCTGAGTAAGCGCCCAAAGCGAAAAAGCTTGCATCCCAAGCGCGGCCGTGGCTCCGCCAAGGCCATAGAATCGTGTCAGGAGATATATCAGCGCAAGGGATGGGGCGCTTCCTAATGCGGTGATTCGGGCCACCCGGGCAAAGGCTCCGAATCCGGTGAGCGCGCCTAGCTGGTAGCCGTTCAGCGTCGTGAAGAAAACATAGAGGGATGCCAGGCGCAGCTCCGGCGCGAGTCCCGGCGCCGTCAGGACCCTGGAGGCAATGGCTTGCGCGAAGGCCCACAAGGCCGCGCCGCACACGCCAGCCGACGTTAAGGCCGCCAGCGATGAGATACCTAGCGTGCGTCCGGCTCTGGCGGGATCCGAGCCCTGGTATTCGGAAACGCACTTGGTGGCGGTCACGCCCAGCCCTAAGCTGAACAAACCTGCCATGGCTACGACTGTGGTCTGTATGATCGCGAAACGGCCGTAGGTTTCTCTGCCGAGGATTCGCCCGGCGATCAGCATGCCCAGGAAGCTGACGCACTGCGCGGCCACTGCGCCCAGCATGGATGCGAATACGCCGCTACCGATCGTCCGTGCCAGGGGAATGCGCTGCCAAGGATTCGCGGAGAGGGTCTGAGCTTCCATGGCGGATTCGTCGAAGAACCTTGCAGTGTCAGTGGGGGTCGCATTGTGGGGCGTGCTATTCAGCCCGCAGACCCGCTTTCCAGCGGGTCCAGCCGTCTCAAAAGGCGGCTGCGGCCAGGATTGGCCGCCCCACAACTCTCTGGCCGAAATCAGCTCTGCGATTCCTGCCGGTAGTATCGGTAATACTTCCCGTAGTAGCCGTAGTAGCGATAACTATCGCTCATGTTGCTGGTCACGGAGTTCAGCACCAGGCCGACTACATTGGCCCGCACGCGCTGCAGAGTGCTGAGGGCCGACCCCACCGTTTTGCGGCTGGTTTCGCCGGCCTTGGCGACCATGATCACGCCATCCACGGCCGCGGCCATCTGCAACGGTTCGGGAAAGCCCAGTATGGGCGGCGAGTCCACCACAATCAAATCGTACTCATTGGCGGCCTCTTCCAGGATTTCCGGCAGCCGCCGCCCGATCAAGTCCGCGGCCCGGCGGCTGGAAAATCCGGTCGGCAGAATATCCAGATCGTCCAGATCCGGCAATTTCACCAGCTTCTCGCGCCATTGCATGCCGTTCTGCAGAACGGCGGCCAGACCCGTTTCCGGATTGATGCCCAGCTTGGAGTGGACCCCGGGACGGCGCAGATCGCAGTCGATGAGCAGAGTCTTGTGCTTCTGCTGCGCGTGTGCGATAGCCAGATGCACCGCGGTGGTGGTCTTGCCTTCGGATGGTGTGGCGCTGGTGATCATGAGCGATCGAAGGCGCCGGTCGAACGATCCCAACAAAATCGAGTTTCGCAGCGTGCGCACGGCTTCCTCAAAGCCCGTGACCGTGCGGTCCGGCGGAGCCAAGGCGGTTTCCTCACCCCCATGCACCAGAGCCTTCGAGCCGGCTTCGCCAGCCATCGCCGAGACTAAGCCGCGCCGCCACGTTCTCACCATCGGCAGGCTGCCCAGCACGTCGGTCTGAAACAGCGTGTGCACCTGCTCGGGATCCCGCACGGAGCTATCCAGCAGGTCGGTCAGCACCGCAAACCCCACTGCCACCAACGTTGAGAACAGGAAGGCCAGCAATACGTTCAGCTTCAGGTTCGGAAACACGGGCCGGACGGCCGCGCGCGCCGGATCGGCGATGCGGATGGAACTGTTCTGGAATCCCGCGTTGATGCCGGCCTCCTTGATCTTGCGCACCAGTTCCTCATAAAGCGACTTGTCGGCATCGGCTTCCCGCTTCAGGTTCTGGTAGTCGAAGCTGCGCGCGTTCAGCCGGTCGAACTCCGCCTTGGTTTCGGATACGGCTTTCTGCAGCATGCTCTCGCGGTTCATGGATTCGTGGTACTCCACTTCCACCCGCTGCGCCGCGTTCTTGCTGCTTTCCTGCAACTGGCGCTCGATTTCCTCCACTTGCACCGCGGCTTTGCGGTACTCGGGATGGTTGGGTCCGTAGTGCGTTTTTGTGTCGGCGAATTTCTGGCGGGCTTCGTCCAGTTTCGCGGAAAGTGTCTTCAGATTGTCGCCTTGCGTGGAGACTTGAGCGGCTTCGAGCGATCCGCTTTGCACCGATTTCCAGGCGGATTCCTTGCGCACGCGATCAGTTTGCGCATTGGTGTACTCGGTATTGAGCTGCAGCAGCCGCGCGGAGAGTATGCTGGTCTTTTCTTCGGGATTGATGACGTTCAGTTCGCGCTCGAATTGCGCCAGGGCCGCCGATGAGTGCTCCATCTTGGCCTTCAGCTCCTCGAGCTGCTTCTCCATAAAGTCGGCCAAAGACGCGGACGACTGGAAACGGATATTATACGTATGCTCCACATAGGAACGCGCTACTGCATTCGCTACACCGGCTGCCAGACGGGGCTGCGGCGAACGGTAGCTGATCAACAACAGGTAAGTGTTGGGCGGACGCGTAACCTTCAGTTTCTTCAGCAGAATGGGGGCGTCCTCCTCGGCCTCGGAAGACTTCTCGGGGGTGGCGTCGGAAGACTCTTTTTCAAGATCGAGCAGGTGATACTGTTGCGCCACGGGCCGCAACACCGAATCCGACTGTATGAGTTTCACCTGGGTCGCCAGAAACTGGTCGGCATCGTTCAGCGGGGCGCGCGCGGCATCCTGGCCGATGATAGCCGAGGGTATCTGGCGGTCGATATCCACCGTGACGGTGGATTCGTAAATAGGCGTTAGCCGCGCGGAAACGATCAAGGTGGCGGTCACGCACGCGAAGACAAATGCCAGGATCTTCCAGCGGTGGCGGCGCAGGATCCAAAGATAGTGCGCCAGCGGGACCGCGGATTGCTCCTGCGGCTCCATGTCGTATCCGCTCCAACTTGGCTGCAAGGTCTGGTTGGGTGCGGGGAGAGATCTGGGTTCGGTCATATCGTTAGCTTTCATGGGGACGTCGATTCAACGAACTCCGGCATAGATGAGGGCGGTGCTGGCGCCCGCGCCGAATGCCAGGACTTTTTCGAGCGCGCCGAGAGTCATGCGCCGGCCCTTGTTATCCGGCACATAGAGAATATCGTTGGCCAGCAGTGGCGCGTCCGGCGCTTTGCGCTCCATGATCTTGCTCAGCGGGATTTGTATTTCATTCTTGCCGCCGTTGGCTTCCCTGCGGTAAATGTAGGCGTCCTTGGAGGCGTAGGGTGTGAGTCCTTCCGATAAGGCCAGCATCTTCAAGACGGTCGATTCCACACCTCCCTGAACGGCGAATGCGCCCGGCCTTTTGACGTTGCCGATGACGTAAACCTTACCCACTTCCGGCACGCGGATTTCCTCGCCCCCGATTAAGGTTATGTTCATCGCGGGATCCGCCGCATCGATCAAGCCCTTAACCAGAACTCGCTGCACCAGCGCGGTGACGGAGCCATCCGGTGCGGACTGCGCGCGGCTGACCAGGATTTCGGGTCCGGCTTCGGGCGCCAGTCCACCGGCCTTAGTGATGGCTTCGAGCAAGGTCACCGGACCAGACGCCTGAAACGTAAGCGGCTGCTTTACGGCGCCCGCTACGGAGATGGGCCGGCTGTTGTATTCGGCGATGGTTACGGTCACGAAAGGATCGACGATCAATTGTTCGGCCACCAGCGCGGACGCAATCGCCGCTTCCAATTCGCTCGGCATCAGCCCTTCGGCCTTGATGCGCTGCTTCAGCATGGGGAGCCGCATGAGTCCGTCCGCGCCCACCCGCACCGTACGGGTTAACTCCGGTACGTCGTATACGGAGACGGCCACCAGATCGTTGGCGCCGATGCGCTGGGCCGGGAGATTCGCGCCGGACGGCTCTGGCGCGGGACGAACCTGCGCCGGCGCCACCGCTAGTACGGCCAGAAAGAGTACACAGGACAGGCCTCCCCGTGCGTCCCTATGAGTGCTGTTTGATCTCTGCATGAAAAGCTCCTTGAAGCAGGTTATTCAGTTGGTATTGCATGAGCGCTATTTGCTGTTCGAGCGAAGTAAACCGGCGTGCCAGGTGGCCGCCGACGGCATCCGAGTTCAGGCATTCCAAAACCTCGGAGCGGGTAAAGTCGGAGAGGTTGCGCGCGCCTGCCCGGTCGCAGGCTTCCTTGAGCGACTGGTACTCCTCCTGGCTGAGCCGGAAGACCACTATCCGGTTTCGAGGCTTGCTGGTCATCGCCCAATGGCTTCTGTCTAATGGCTAACGGCTTCCGGCTTGCTCCGGCCGGTAAGATACACATGCGCCATGGCGGCGTGCTCCGCGCCTTCCACCGCACGGATCATGTCGCGGTCGATTTCCACGGCTACCGCGCGGCGCAACAGCTCCACGGAAACCACCACGCGGATCCCATCCTTTTCGCGGATCAAGACGCCTTCCAAGCCCGCCAGCGCCCCCCGCTCAATTCGCGCCTTTTGACCGGCGCGCAAATACGGCCACGGGTGTGATGGCAGCCCAGAAGCCTGAATAGCACGGATGCGCGAGATCTCGTCGTCGGCTACCGGCGCGGGCACGTCCGAAAAGCTCACCACGGATGTTACCCCCGGAGTATTCAGCACCGGAAGCCGGCTAGCATAGGCGAAGCGGCAGAATACATAACCGGGGAACAGCGGCAAATCTACGGACTGGACCCGATCCGTCCACTGGCGGCGCGCCGTGTAGAGCGGTACAAACGACTCCAGGCCTTTGCCGCGTAAGTTCTCGGCTACCACCTTCTCGTGCCGGGCCTTGGCAGTTAGGGCGAACCATGCGTTGGACTTAGTCATGAGGTAAAGCTATCGCTGTCTTAGTCCCGTCTGGGGCTAACCAATAAGTAAGTTGAAATGGTTTCAGCATACAGATGGTAAACATCACGCCTGTTTGTTCTCTGTTTATTTTTGGGATGCTAACGGCTCCGTGGCGAAACGCACGCGCGGGTGCCAGTCGAAGGGAGCCGTTAGTGAAACGGCCCGCTAACGGCTGGTAGCTGGCTTACTCGAGAACTCGCCCGCCGCAGCTAAACCCCCAACCACTCCCGCCGCGGCAACTCCGCCGACGATGGCCACCGTGGCGCCCGCGGAAAGGCCGCCCGCCGTGGCTACCCCAGCGCCCGCTCCCGCGGCTCCAGCGCCCGCCGCCCCCGCCGCCCCCGCGCTCTTGGTCAGACGCTTAATGTTCGATACGTCGATAATCTGCGAAGCCCCAGCAACGGTCGGCGCGGCGGAATCCACCTTCCCCGTGATCTCCACCAGATTGCCGACCTCGGCCTCCAGGCCGGTGCCCTGCAACTCCATGGTGACATTCGTGATCCGGTCCACCAGAATGAACTTGCCGTCTTTGAGCGCCAGGATGCCGGAGACTTTAGTGAGCTCGGCAGCTCCTGCTTCTTGCGGCTCGAACACCATTTCGCGGCCGCTATCGACCCGGGCGATAAGCACTCCCTCACCGTTACTCACTCGTACGCTTCCGTCACGGGCCCCCACTACGACGCGCGACGGCCCGGCCAACTGTACCAGCGCGGTCGCGCCCGGTTTATCCGCCTCGACCCGCAAGCTGGCGGCTTCAATGCGGTATTTAGTGGACTCCACCTGCCCAATGCCTTTCTCTAAAATCAGCCGCGAATCGTAGACACGCGCGCGCGTCTCTGCCGCCAGCCGCAGATTAACTCCGTTGTTGAGGTGCAGTTGCGACGAAGATGTGTTGGTTTCGATCACATTGCCATCGAACAGCGTGGCCGTGTTCCAAATATTCGAGTGGTCCAGTTGGAAGCTGCCATTGGCCACCACCAAGCCGATGGCAGGGCTGGCGGCGAAACTTGCGGGCAGGGCGCAGAGCGACAACAAGCCGAGCGAAGCCCGGCGGGCGAAGTAAGACATGCAAACGATCTCCTTTCCCATCAGGTGCCGCGAGCGCGGGGATAATCTCCGAACAATTTACCGCGCGCTGGCCACTTGTAGTAGCATCGGGGTTGGTCGATATCCATAGCCAT
Organism: Bryobacteraceae bacterium; assembly: GCA_049516155.1. GTDB lineage: Bacteria > Acidobacteriota > Terriglobia > Bryobacterales > Bryobacteraceae > Bog-159. The sequence continues at coordinate 12,543 of JBEKTJ010000128.1, read as the reverse complement.
ATCCTCTCCGGCATCGACGATGGCGCCAGATCGCTTGAAGAATCGGTAGCGATGCTGCGTCTGGCAGCCGATTCGGGCACCACCGACATCGTCGCCACGCCGCACGCTAATAGTGAATTCACCTTTGACCCCGACCTGATCGGCCGGAAAATTACGGAACTGCAGGCTGCCGCCGGTCCGGTTCCGCGCATCCATCGCGGCTGCGACTTCCATCTCACCCTCGAGAATATTCAGGACGCTCTGGCTAATCCCCCGAAATACTCCATCAATCACTTTTGCTATCTTTTGGTGGAATTTTCAGACCTGCTGATCCCGCGCACCACGCAGGAAATCTTCGATCGCCTGCAGGGCGCCGGCCTGACGCCCATCGTCACGCACCCCGAACGCAATGCGCTGTTGCATAAGAAACTCGACCAGTTGCAATCCTGGGTCGAAAATGGCGCACTGGTGCAAGTCACCGCGGGATCCCTGTTGGGCGGCTTCGGACGCGCTGCCAAGTCGGTGGCCACCGAGTTGATGAATCGGAATCTGGTGCACTTCATTGCCAGCGACGCGCACGACAGCAGACACCGCACGCCGGTCCTCCGCGACGCCTATGAATTCGTGTGTAAGACCTGGAACCCCGGGCTCGCCAAGCTGCTTTTCACCACGGCCCCGCAGGCGGCGATCACGGGCGAAGAGATCGCGCTGATCGATCCTTCGCCTGTTCCGCGGAAGCGAAAATGGTACCGGTTGGGCCTTTGACCTCGATCGCCATTGGCGTGGAGCGGTTCAGCGTAAGGCGGCCTTGGATCGCGAACTGCGCTATTTTAGATAGACGAGGATAACGTAACGATGATCGCAGCGGACCACCGCGGAATGGGGCTGGAAGGCAAGAATGTAGCCGTGCTGGGCGTGGCCGACGAGTCCAGCCTGGCCTGGGCCATCGCCAAGCGGTTTGCGGAGCATGGGGCGCACGTTTTTATCGGCTACCAGCAGAAATTTTTCAGCCGCGTACGGCTGCTGCTGTTGGATAACCCCGGAGTGAAGGGCGACCGCTGCGATGTCGAGAAAGACGAGGAGATCACCAACTTCTTCGCCCGATTTCAGAACAATCCATTGGATGTGATGGTACACGCCATTGCATTCGCGCCCAATGAATTATTTACCGCGCCTGCGTCGGATTGCGGTGCGGAAGCGTTCTGCAAGAGCCTGACCATCTCCGCGCATTCGCTCTGCAAGGCCGTGCGTTTCGCCAAGCCTAGCCTGAGAGAATGGGGCAGCGTGATCACGCTGACATATCAAGCCTCCGAACGCGCCGAGGCTTCCTACGGCCTCATGGGTGTGTCCAAGTCCGCGCTGGAAAGCGCCGTCCGCTACCTGGCGCTGGAGCTGGGCACGAAAAAAATCCGGGTGAACGCCCTTTCGCCGGGGCCCATCGAGACCGTGGCGGCCACCGGGATCATGGGCGCGTTCCTGCGCAACCCGGGCGCGCTCGAAACGCAACGGGCGCGCGCCTTCCAGGAGGCCATCGAGATGGCCCAAGCCGAGAACCATCCCGACCCCCTGGCCGTCGCCAGCGCCGCCTGGAAGCATTTCCAGGAGCTGGCCGCCAAACGATGCGCGATCGAGGAGACCGTCTCCAAGGAAGATGTCGCGGACTCCGCGCTTTTCCTGGGCAGCGATTATTCGCGCAAGATCACCGGCCAGGTGATTCACATCGATTGCGGCCTCTCCACGGCCAACGCTGTCTGACCCCTGCGATCCAAATCGTCCCGTTCCGGCTGCGGCACCTGCCGCGCGTCTTGCGTATCGAGCGCGCCAGCTTCGGCAAAGACGCTTGGCCGCGGAAATACTTCATCGAACTTTACCGCGATTGCCGCGACTTCTTCGTGGTAGCCAAAGTGAGTGGGCGCATTGCCGGCTACGCGGTGGCGTGCGCGGAGAAGCGCACCGCGGAGATCGCCTCTCTGGCCGTGCATCCGGATTATCGCCGGCGAGGTGCGGCCGAGGCTCTCATGCGGCACATTCTGCGCGAGTTGGGCTTGGCGGGGGTCCGGCGCGTGGAGTTGATGGTGCGCACGGGGAATGAAGGAGGCTTACACCTTTACCGTTCGCTGGGTTTCCGCCGCGTCCGCCTGGCGCCGCGCTACTACGAGGATGGCGGCGATGGCATCCTGATGGCGAGGGCGCTACAATAAACACCTGATGGCCGATAAGGAACATTTCGAGCTGGCGATGCGCGATGTGGACGCCTGGAACAAGTGGCGCGAAGAAAATCCCAAGGAGAAGCCGGACCTGTCCTTCGCCGTCATGCGCGGCGCGGATCTGATGCTGGCCAATTTGTCCGGAGCTCTTTTGTACGAAGCCGATCTGGTGCTGGCCAATTTGCGCGGCACGGATCTGCGGCATGCCGACCTGCACGGCGCGAATCTGGTAGGCGCTCGGCTGCTGGGCGCGGACCTGGCGCACGCCAATATCTGTGGCGCGGATCTTTCGACTGCGGAGGATCTGACTGAGGAACAACTGCGGCACACCAGGGGCGATGCCCAGACCAAGCTGCCGGAGGATGTGCACGCGCCGGAGAATTGGCCGAAAAAGGGCCGTACCGCCGCGCGGTAGATCCGGAAACCGGATGGCCGGTGCTAGGCTTCGTGCTCCAGGTGTTTCAGGCGTGCGTCCAAGACTTCTTCGACGCGGTGCAATTCGGCGCGCCAAGTTTCTTTGAGGTCTTCGAAGCGCTGGTCGGACCGCCGCTCCATGCTATCGAAGCGCTTATCCATGCTCTCGAAGCGCTTATCCATGCTCTCAAAACGCCAGTCCATGTAGGACCGTAAGTCGGAAAGCCGGGAGTTGTTGACCAGAATTCCTACCAGCACTGCCAGGGTAGGAACACCAACGGTGAAAATCGCCTGTACCGCTTGTCCGTTGTCCATCACGCCGCCCTCTAGCGCTAGTGTAGCACCGCCAGCCGGAGTAGCCTACGGAACCCGCTTGGCGGTCATTTCCAAGGTCTGCCCGATGGCTTGCACTTCAATCTCGAACTTGATCGTATCGCCCGCCACCTTGCCCTTGTAGTTGACCTTTCCTTCGGTGCCCTGAATGTTCACGGTGACGCTGAACGAAACGTCGTCTCCGTCCACCTTGCCATCTTCGATGGTGGATTTGCCGAACATGTTGCTGGTTGTTTCGCCGGTGAGCTTGTGCCCGTCCACCTTGAAAACGAAAGTCCTCTCGACCGTGCCGTTGGCAGTCTCGGCCGTTCCCTTCCAATTGCCGCTAATATCGGCGGCGGAAGCAGTGAGGGCGAATAACGCCATCAAACAGAAGAGCCATTTCATGGAAATCTTCATCGCCTTTCAGAACAATTCTACTCCTCAGTCTTCCCGGCGTGCTCGAACAGGAAACTAAGGGTCTTCTCGGTTTGAATATGCGATGCAATGCGGCCGAGCGTCCCGTCCTTCTCAAAACGAAGCCGTAGCGCGGCGAAAGGTTCGCGCTGCTGCCGCGCAAGGCGCTCCACCTCCTTGTCGACCTCGTCGCGCGTGGCGGCGATAGCCTCCCGCTCCGAGATCCGCGATAGCAGCATGGAGGCTTTCACCTCCCGCAACGCCTTGTCCCGCTGGGCATCCTTCAACTTCTTCCAGTCCAGGTTGAGTGACTTCGGGTCCAACCCTTGTTCGGCCAGCGCGCGCAATCGCTGCTCGGTGCGATTCTTGATCTGCTGGTCGACAAACGTCTCCGGCACCGGAAAATCGTGCAGGTCCACCAATTTGTCCACCAGTTGGTTCTTGGCCTCCTGCTGTGCCTCGAACTGGCGCTGCCCGAACAGCGATTTGCGCACGGCTTCCCGCAGTTCATCGACCGTGCGGTAGTCGCCCAGATCCTGTGCGAATTCGTCGTTGATCTCCGGCAGTTCCTTGCGCCGGACGCCCTTCACCTGCGCCCGGAAGCGCACCGTCTTGCCAGCCAGCTTGGGCTGGCCGTAATCTTCTGGATAGTGCACCTCGAATTCTTTCTCCTCGCCGGGAGTCATGCCGCGCAGATGCTCGCTGAAATCCTCCAGCGTATCGCCGCCACCCACTTCCAGCGTCATCTCGTCCTGCTTAACCGGCGGCCCTTCCACGGCGCTCAGGCTTTCGAGCGACAGCACCGCGAAATCGCCATCTTGCAGCGGCCGCGGATCTTCGTTGACGAACTCGGCCTTCTGATGGCGCAGTTCTTCGATGCGCTTGTCCACGTCCGCATCGGTGACTTCCGGATCGTGGTACTTCACTGTCAGACCCTTATAGTCCTGCAATTCGACTTGCGGTACGACTTCGAATTCGGCCTTGAATCGCAGCGGTTCGCCGGCATCCAAATGCACCTCGGTGATATCGGGCTGTCCGACAACTTTTAGGTCTTCCGCCTCGAACCGGTTGTGCAGGTATTTGGGGATGAGACTTTCCAGTACCTGCTTCCGGATATCGCCGGCAAAATGTTGGCGAATGATCGAGGGCGGGGCCTTACCCGGCCGGAAGCCCGGCAACTTCGCGCGTTGCTGGACCTTAGCTACTGCCCGGCCGGTTTCGGCCTCAACTTCCTCGACAGGCACGGTGATCTCCAGCGTGTGCTTGCAACCTTCAACTAAAGCCAATGGGATTTACCTCGGAATCGAACTAAGTCCCATCATAACACCGGGTCGCGTGGGGCAGACTTTCGTTGCCAGCCTACCGCCGCCAGTAGCCGCGCACGAAGCGGTAACGGTGGCCATACTGGACCCACCGGTGAGGAACCCAGACGGCGCCCGCTCTTGGCGGACGCACCCAACTTCCTCCGACCCAAGCCCAGTTTCCACCGCGCCAATCCCAATATCCGTCGACCCAGACAAAGCCCGGCCCCGGCGCGTAGCCCACCACTCCATAGCGCGGCGGAGGTGGAGGAACCCGGACATAGACGCCTCCGTAGCAAGAGCTCAATGCCACCAGTGTGAGTGTCACTAACAATAGCAAAGTAAGTTTTCGATTCATCTTGTGCATCCTCTGTTCATTCAAACGCACGTATAGTGAACGGGGTTGCGGTCGCGGGACGAAGTTGAACGGTATTTAATGTGCCAGCGAAGCGCGTTCTCACGCCTTCTGTTCCGCACGTCGTGACCAAGCTGGCAAAAGGGGTAATATAGTCTCTTCCAATCCGGGAGGACTTCATGCAATTATCGCGACGGGATTGTTTGGGACTACTAGGCGCAGGTGCGGCCCTGGCGGCGGCGCAGCCGGGCGGCGATGCCGACCGCGAGCGGCGCATGCGCTGGTGGCACGAGGCCCGTTTCGGCATGTTCATTCACTGGGGATTGTACAGCGTCCTGGGCCGCCATGAATGGGCCATGGAGGAGGAAGGCATCCCGGTTGCGGAATACCAGCTCCTGGCCAATCGCTTTACGCCGCAACCCAACGCGGCGCGCGCCTGGGCGCGGCTGGCCAAACAAGCCGGCCAGAAATACATGGTGATGACCACCAAGCACCATGAGGGCTTCTGCCACTTCAACACCCAGTTCACCGATTACTGCGCGCCCAAGCAGGCCTGCGGCCGCGACCTGGTAAAGGAATTCGTGGAGGCCGTGCGCGGCGAAGGATTGCGGGTGGGCTTCTATCACTCGCTGATGGACTGGCACCATCCCGATGGCGCGCGCTGCCTGCACGACGAAGCCGCGCGCCGCCGATTCGTCGACTACGTGCACGGCGAGATCCGCGAGCTGATGACCAATTACGGCAAGATCGACGTGCTGTGGTACGACGTGGACTGGCCCCTGGACGCCGCCCATTGGGAATCCGAGAAGATGAACAAGATGGTGTTCGAGCTGCAGCCGGACATCATCGTCAACAACCGCAACGGCCTGCCCGGCGACTTCTCCACGCCCGAACAGGAGATCAGCGCGGCGAAGGGGGGGCGGGCCTGGGAATCGTGCATGACGATGAACGATAGCTGGGGCTATCAGGCCGCGGACGACGCTTGGAAATCACCCAAACAGATCGTGCGCAACCTGGCTTTGTGCGCGCGGGACGGAGGGAATTACCTGCTCAATATAGGCCCGCGTGCGGATGGTTCCATTCCTGAGGATTCAATCAGAATTCTGACGGCAGTGGGGCACTGGATGGAACGCAACGGGCAGGCCATCTACCAGACCGAGCCTTGCCGCGTGCATGCATCCGAGTTCGCCGGCTTCACGCGGAAGGGCAATACGCTGTATATGCACGTGCATTTCTGGCCCGGCGAGACCGTCGCGCTGGGCGGACTGGTGAACAAGGTGCTATCCGCCAAACTGTTTGCCAGCGGCCAGCCGGTGGAATTCGAACAGGAGCAATTCCGTGTCCGATTCAAGGGCTTGCCGAAGAATGCGCCGGACGATCCGGTGACCGTGCTGGCCATCGAGTGCGACTCAGAGCCGGTGCAGGATACCGGCGCCGTCCGGTGGGATCGTCCGCGATTGAAGGCGTAAGACTGTAAACGGAGCCGGAACATGCTGAGCCAGCGCACGCGATTCTCCGATTATTCCCGGCGCAACGCTACCAGCGGATCGACGTTGGCCGCGCGTCGCGCCGGTACGTAGACCGCCAATAGCACCGTTAGACCGAGTAAGGCGGCAACGGCGGCATAGGTACCAGGGTCTCCCGGCGCCACCTCGAAGAGCATGCTGCTCATCAACCGCGTTCCGGCGAGCGCACTCAGGAATCCAAGCGCCATGCCAATCGCCGCAAGTCTCAGGCCTTGCCTAAAGACAAGCCGGAGCACATCGCCCGGCGTTGCCCCCATCGCCATCCGCAGGCCGATCTCGTTCGAGCGCTGGCCCACCGCGTATGCAGTCACTCCGTAGACGCCTGCCATTGCCAGGCACAGGGCTAATCCCGCAAAGATACCGAGTAGCAGCGTCCTAAAGCGCGGTACGGCGACTTCCTCGTAAAGAGACGCTTCCATCGTGGTGAATTTCAGCGGCACATCGGGCGCGAGTTCTTGCACTCTTCGTCGCAGCGTGTTCGTAAGAGCCTCCGGAGCGGCGCTGGTTCGCACTACGACGTTCAGAGTCGCTCCAGCCCCGGACGTGTGCTGATCGTAGGGCATGTATATTTCCGGTTCGGGTTTGCGCGCCGGGCCCCACTGCCGAACATCGCCCACAATGCCGACAATCCTCATCGGCTTGTCGACACGGTCCAAGCCCGCAAAAATGGTTCGTCCGATCGGGTCATGGCCGGGAAAAGCCTTATGCTCCAAAGCATCGTTGATTACGGCCGCATAGGGGGCGTCCGCTGCATCCCGGTCCTCGAAATCGCGCCCGCGTCTTAGTGGGATACCGAGTGCCGCGAAGGTGCCAGGCGTCACCACGGAAAAGACCGCCTGCGGTGCATCGGATTTAATCCGCTCAGGGAAACGATCGATCCAGTAGCCGCCGGACGCCTCGACATCGCCTGGCGGTCCCATAGTCGCGCCCACCGCCGAAACACCTGGTAGAGACAAAAATCCCGACGGCAGTTGGTGGAAAAATTGCCGGGCGCGCCGGTCTCCTTCCGCTCCGGAAACCGGCAAACTGGCCTTCATCAGCAGGACGCGCTCGGGCCGGAAGCCCAGGGCCACGTTGTTCAACGCCACGAAGCTTTTGATCAGCAGGCCCGCGCCGGCGAGCAGCACCACCGAGAAGGCGATTTCGGCGACAACCAGAAGTTCGCGCAACCGGTTCGATCTGCCGCCGCTCACGGTCCGCCCGCCACCTTGTTTCAGGGCATCGTTCAAATCGATGCGCGATGCGTATAGGACGGGAACCGACCCGAAGAACAGACTGCATAAAGCGGAAATCCCGAGGGTAAACGCAAGCACATGGCCGTCGATGCTGGTTTCCGCCAGGCGAGGCACGCCCGCGGGAGCGAGCGCGATAAGGGCCTTCAAACCCGCCGCCGCGACCGTCAACCCAGCGGCGCCCGCCAGTAAAGCCAGCAACAGGCTCTCGGTCATCAGCAGGCGGACGATGCGGCTGCGGCCGGCGCCCACGGCGGCACGAATGGCAATTTCACGGGTCCGGGAGGTTGCTTTGGTAAGCAGCGGACATCGCCCACCATGCCGGCGCGCATTCCGGTGACAAGCACACTTTTGCCTGTGTTGCTGTCCGGGTAGCGTTGCGCCAACCGCTCGGCGATGGATGTGAGTTGGGCTCGCCCCTGCTCCAGGCTGGTGGCCGGCTTCAGCCGCGCTATCGCGAAGAAGCAGTGGCTGTTGCGCAGCAAACTCCTATCGACCGCATCCAGGGGCCGCCAGATATCGCTGGTATACGGAAAGTGGAAGCCCGGTGGGAGAACGCCGGCAATCGTCAGCGCTTGATCCGCTACACGCACCGTCTGACCCAGGGCGGCCGGGTTTCCGCCAAAATGACTCTGCCAGTACGCATAGCTGATTAGAGCCATCGCGGAATTCCCCGCTCTCTGTTCCTCGGCGCTAAAGAGCCTGCCGATCGCAGGTGCGATTGCCAGCGTTTGAAAAAACTCCGGCGATATCCTCGTCACAAGCGTATATTCAGTGGACGAGCCGGCTTTTACCGGTTCATCCGAGCTCCGGTAGCAAGCCATTGCGGAAAATGCCGTGCTTTGGTCGTGCCAGTCATGGAAATCCGGCAATGACACCACGTTGAAGTTCGCGCCGCTCTTCCAAGTGGTGGTCATGGTGACGATCCGATCCGGATCGCGAAAGGCGAGCGGCTTCAAGAGGACTCCATTCACGACACTGAAAACGGCCGTATTGGCGCCGATGCCCAGCGCCATTACCAGCACTGCTAGGACGGCGAATGCCGGACTTCGGCGCAGCCCTCGAATGGCATACCGGAAATCCTGCACCGCATTCTCGATCGCATTCAATCCGCGCATGTCGCGACACTCCTCTTTCCTTTGCGCAATGCCCGCAGTCGACCGAAGTGTCCCCTCCTCAATCTCCCGCTCCAGGTGGTAGCGCAGCTCTTCATCGAGATCCTGTTCCATCCGGCCGCGAAAGAAAAGCGATCGCAGCCGAAGGCGAAATTTAGTCGTCAAGCGCATTGCATTTCTCCGGTCAGACGGGCCGCACAATCAGCGATATTGCGGCGGAGAGCCGTTCCCATTGCGCGGCTTCCTGCTCCAGAGCCTTGCGTCCGGCTTTGGTCAGCGTGTAATATTTGGCGCGGCGGTTGTTCTCGCTGATGGCCCATTTTGAACTGATCCAACCGTTCTGTTCCAGCTTGTGAAGGGACGGATAGAGCGCGCTTTGGCCCACCTGCAGCACCTCTCCGGACATCTGCCGGATGCGCTGCGCAATCGCCCAGCCGTGCATCGGCTCCAGCGCGATGGTTTTCAAAATAAGCAGGTCCAGCGTGCCTTGCACCAGGTCCGTCGGTTTACTCAAAATGGACTCCCATCAGTAACTGACAACAGAATACACCAGTCGCGAAAGCGAATGCAAGCCCATTCCGTTGCTTGCCACGTGAAGCGCAATGCCGGAGAATAAAGGGTCGCCAATATTATGGCCAACGAATACAGCCTGATCCCCAGAACCGTCCCGCGCGTGGAGACGCCCTTCCGCCGCATCGTGACGGACTTGCCTGTCCCCGAATCCCTGCCGATCTTGGAGCGCCTGCACGCGTACGAGCCGATCGCCATGCGCGGCCAGCCGCCCATCGTCTGGCATCGCGCCGAAGGCTTCCAGGTCTTCGACGCCTGGGGCAACCAGTGGGTGGACTGGTCGGCCGGCGTGCTGATCTCGAACGCCGGACACGGCCGCCAGGAAATCGTGGACGCCATCGCCGCGCAAGCCCACGCGCGACTGCTTACCAACTATTGTTTCCCCAGCGAAATCCGCGCGCGCCTGGTCGAAAAGCTGGTGTCGATCCTTCCCGAGCCGCTGAAGAAGGTTTTCCTGCTGACCACCGGTTCGGAAACTGTGGAGACCGCCATCAAGCTGTGCCGCACGCATGGCGTCAAATCGGGTGGCCGCTCCAAGAACGTTATCGTCTCCTTCGACAAATCTTTCCACGGGCGCACGCTGGGCGCGCAGCAGGCCGGCGGCATCCCCGCCTTGAAGGAGTGGATTGTCAATCTGGATGGCGGCTTCATCCAGGCGCCGTTTCCGGATGGCTACCGCACGCCCGACACGTCGTTTGGTCTGTTTGAGCGCAGCCTGCGCGAAAGCGGCATTGAGCCGCAAAACGTGGCCGGCGTCATCCTGGAAACCTACCAGGGTGGCAGCGCCGCCTTCGCGCCCGCCGCTTATATGCGCGACCTCCGCTCCTGGTGTAAGGGCCACAAAGCCCTGCTGGTATGCGACGAAGTGCAGGCTGGCTTCGGACGCACCGGCACACTGTGGGGCTTCGAGCACTACGGCATCGTGCCGGACCTGGCCCTTTTCGGCAAGGGCATCTCCAGTTCGCTGCCGCTGGCAGCCGTCGCCGGCCGGCCTGACGTTATGGACCTGCAACCCGCCGGCAGCATGAGCTCGACCCACACCGGCAATCCGGTGTGTTGCGCGGCGGCGCTCGCCTCCATCGATCTGGTGCTGCGCGAGAATCTCTCTGAAAACTCCCGACGCGTGGGCGCTGTGCTGCACCAGAAGCTCGGCGCGCTCGCCTTGCGCACTCCCCAGATCGGCCGCGTGGAGGGTAAGGGCCTGGTCGCCGGAGTGGCTTGTATCCTGCCCGGCACGAAAGAGCCGGATGGCGCTCTGGCCTGGGATGTGGTCCGGCGCTCGGTCGAGAAAGGCGTGCTGATGTTCATCAAGATCTGCCCGCCCCTGGTGATCACCGAAGAGGCTATCCTCGACAGTCTCGCGGGGTTTGAGGAGGCCTTCGCGGAAGCCTTGTGCGCGCGGGCCGCGGCGGCCTGATGTCCCGGCCAGAAGTTCTCATCGTCGGTGGCGGCATGATCACGCACGATCAACTTCTGCCGTCGCTTTATCAACTGCAGCGCCAGGGTCGCATCGGCGAAATCGCCGTGTGCGCTTCAACCTTCAATACGGTGCGCGACCTGGCGCGCGCCGAAATACTGCTGCGCGCGTTTCCCGGCCAGTCATTCCGCGCTTGGCCCGATTGCGACGGCCCCCGGCGGCCGGATCTCTACCGCGAAGCCATCGCCGCGCTGCCGCCGCGCCAAATCGTGGTGGTAGCAGTGCCCGATCAGCTTCATTACGAGGTGGTGATGGCCGCACTGGCGCACGAACAGCACGTGCTCTGCGTGAAGCCGCTGGCGCTTACAAGCCGCCACGCCGCCGAAATCGAGAGGGAAGCCCGCGCCTGCGGATTGCTCGTCGCCGTGGAATATCACAAACGCTTCGACGACCGCAGCCTGATGGCTCGCCGCCAATACCGCGCCGGCGCATTCGGCGAATTCCGCTTGGGCGCGGCACGCCTGTTCGAGAAATGGTATTACCGCCATTCCAACTTTCAGAACTGGATGACCGCCGACCACTCGGACGCTTTTACTTACATCGGCTGCCACTATGTGGATCTGGTGCACTTCATCACCGGCCTGTTGCCCGTCGCTGTGAGCGTTTACGGAGTGCGCGACCGCTTCCCCAACGGCAACGAAGGCTTCCTGTGGACCGACGCGCGCGTGGTCTGGAGCAATGGCGCATGCCTGAATGTGCAGAACGGCCTCGGCTTTCCCGACGACGCGCCCGGCACGAATACCCAGGGGCTGGTGCTCTACTGCGGCGGAGACGATAAGGGCGGGCTGCTGGAACACTCGGACCAATATCGCGGCCTGAAGCACAGTTTTGCCGCGAAGCCGGACGGGGCCGGCGCGACAGTATACGCGGAGCCCAGTCCGGATTACTTCCAGTATGTGGACTTAGGCGGCGGAGGACTGACTCCTGTAGGTTACGGTTTCCGCTCAGTGGAGCACATCGTATCCAGCATGATCCGCGTGGAGGACCACTCAGAGTCACTCGATGAGATCGATCACGCCGGACTTATTGCGACGCCGGGAAACAGCAGCTACAACGAACGGGTGATCGAAGCCGCCCGGCTGTCGATCCTGAGTGGTGGCGCTTCACACCCTGCGAATGAGCCACACCACTAATACGATCACGATAACTGTGCCGAACAATCCTAAGCCGAGCATTTTCGCTTCCTCCCTAAAGACAAAATCATTGCACGTACCACGCCAAACCTCGTTTTTGTTGATCGACTGGGCCGCCGGCGAGTAGCCGGATCGGAACGATAACGAAATCCGGTCAAGTGACCACCGGCGGTCGGTACACCAGGAAGGACTTCAGACAGCTACCATTGCAGTTGAGCCGTTCTATGCGCCACTTGATGCCCATCGTGACGCCGCGCCTGCTCTTGCGTCCGCCAACCCTTGACGATTTGGATGCCATCCAGGCCGCCAAGGAAGATGCCTGGGATGATTTGCAGCTTTGGATGGCTTGGGCGGTCGATAACCAACGACCGCGGCAAGCGCTGGAACGCTCCATTCGACGAGTGATGAACTTTCAGAGCCAATCAGGTATCGCATTGGCCGGATTCCACAAGTTCAACGGGGATTTCGTCGTCCGAACCGCATTGGATCTCACCGATGAGGCAGG
>JBEKTJ010000127.1:0-19316 GCA_049516155.1 Bryobacteraceae bacterium | reverse complement strand
CGGCATGCTACCTTGAATTCGGCATCCGCCAAGACCGTGGACATAATTGATGGAACACCCAAATAGCCCCCGCGCCCACTCACCAACCATCCCCCGCAAATTGGGTTCGCTCAAAATTCAAACCATTGAATCAAAATGACTTATCGGCTTCGCTCGTCAAGAAATGCATCCCGGAACATTTCGCCCGCCCCCGCCGTTTATCCTACCGGGCGCGTTAATTACCGGCCCCCGGAGGCGTCTCATGTATGAAGAGCAAGGGAGGAAAGACAAAGTGGAGGCCACCGCGCAGTTGGAATCGCAGTTGATACCGGTCCCGATCGCTCCGCCGCCGGATTTGGATCTGGATCTTATTTTCCGGGAGCACCACACCATTGTGTTCCGCGCGGCATACCGCGTCACGGGCAACGCCGGCGACGCTGAAGACGTCCTGCAAACCGTCTTCATGCGCCTGCTGCGCCGCCCGCCCGACGCCGAAGCCGTGGGCAACATGGAAGGCTATCTGCGGCGTGCAGCCGTAAACGCGGCGCTGGACCTGATCCGCTCCCGGCAGGCCGCGCCGCATGTCCCACTCGAAGACCTGGCCCCCATGCTTCCCGAAAATGCTCCCCTGGCTCCCGACCGCCTCTATCGGTCCACCGAAATCCGCCACTGGCTGCGCCAGACGGTCGCCCGGCTCAGTCCGCGGGCCGCCGAAATGTTCGCCCTTCGGTTTTTCGAAGGCCGCAACAATCCGGAAATCGCCCAAGCCCTCGGCACCACGGCAGCCAGCGTCGCGGTAACGCTGTCCCGCACCCGCGATCGTATCCAACAGGAATTCCGTTCATACATGGGAGAAAACAGATGACACCTCAAGATCCGAATCTCGATCCGCTCCTGGAGCACGTAATCGCTGAAATCCGCGACGAACCCGTCGATCCCGCGGTCATCGAAGCCGCTGCTGGACGGGTCCGGCAGCGCTTGGCGCGGCATGCCACATTGCACAGTTGTGAAGACTTTCAAGCGCTGATCCCCGACTATCGCGCCGGCACGCTTAGCCCGGCGCGAGCACTCTTGTTTAAGGATCACACCCACGAATGTGTGGCGTGCTACCGGGCGCTGAAAGCTGCCCCGCAAGCCATCAACCGGCGCCCCGCACCCAGTTCCCAACTTCCTGCGTTTTTCCGATGGTCCATCGCCGCCGCCCTCGTCGCCGCCGCCGGATTGGCCTTCTGGGGCTTTGGCGATCGCTTCGGCTTCGCGCCCAGCGGCCCCGAAGCCGTGGTCGAATCCGCCGACGGAATGATCTATCGCGTCTCCGATACGGGCACCGTTCCGATCGTCCGCGGCGCGGAAATCCCCGCCGGCATGGACATCCGTACCGCGCGCGATTCCCGTGCCATACTGCGCCTCCGCGACGGCTCGCACGTCGAAATGCGCGAACGCTCCGGCCTCTCCGTTTCCGAACGCGGCAAGGACCTGACCATCGGCCTGGATCGCGGCGCCATCATCGTGCAGGCCGCCAAGAGACACGCCGGGCACCTCTACGTCTCCACGCGGGATTGCCGCGTTGCCGTTACCGGCACCGTCTTCAGCGTGAACAGCGGGCTGAAAGGATCGCGTGTTACGGTGGTCGAGGGCACCGTCCTGGTCGCGCAGAACAGCCACCAGGACGTGCTGCATGCCGGCGGCCAGGTGTCCACCAGTTCCGCCATGGGCGCCACGCCCGCGCCCCTTGAAATCTCTTGGAGCCAGAACGCCGGGGCGTACATTGCGATGCTCAACGCCGTCACCGCGCTGAACGCAAAGCTCGATCAGGACCACTTCCCCGCCCTGCGCTACACCAGCAACCTGCTGACCATGGCGCCCGCGCAGACCGTGGTCTACGCCAGCATTCCCAATCTCAGCCAGGCGCTCACCGAAGTACAGCAGGTCTTCGTCCCCAAGATCCAACAGAATGCGACTCTCAGCCAATGGTGGCAGCAGAACCACCTCGACCAGGTAATCGCCGACATGAGCACCATGAGCGGCTATCTGGGTAACGAGATGGTGGTTGCCGCTTCCCTGAATTCCAGCGGCCATCCCGGCCAGCCGGTGGTCATGGCGGAGCTGACCCAGCCCGGCTTCGAAGCATTCGCGCAAGCCGAATCCGCCAAGCTATCCGCCGCCGCCGGCCAGCCGCACATGCGCATCGTCACCGATCCATCCGCCATCGGAACCATTCCACAGGGCCAGTGCGTCCTGCTGATCCTGCCGCACCTGGTGGCGCTCTCGCCGGATGCCGCCGCCCTCCAGCAGATTGCCACCGGCGCGACTACCACCTTCGCCACCTCGGAATTCGGATCGCAGATCGCGGCCGCTTACGGCTCGGGCGTCGGCCTTTTGTTGGCGGCGGATGTGCAAGCCATGGCCCCAGCCAGCCACGGCCATGCGCCTAACGTGCAATATTTCATGGTGCAGCAGACCGGCAACGCGGGCGCCGCCGAAACGCGCGCCGCGCTCATCTTCAATGGCCAGCGTACCGGTGTGGCTTCCTGGCTGGCCACTCCCGCGCCGCTCGGAGCCTTGGACTTTATTTCCCCGCAAGCGACTCTTGCCTGGGCCGCGGCCGTGAAGCAGCCTACCGCCATCATCGACGAGATCATGACCATGCAGGCCTCGAACCCGGCATTCGCCCAGCACCTCGCCGAAATCCAGGCGCTGCTCGGCGTAGACTTGCGCAACGACCTGGCGGCCGCCCTCGGCGGTGAAGTCGCCATGGCGCAGGATGGCCCGCTATTGCCGCTGCCTTCCTGGAAAATCGCTGTCGAAGTGTACGACCCCGTAAAGTTGCAAGCGACGATTCAGAAGCTGGTCAATGCCGCCAACGCGCTGGCAGGCACACACGGCGGAGTGCAACTCCAGCAGTCCACTGCCAACGGCCGCACTTACTACACCTTCTCCAGCCAGAGCGGCTCGCCGTTCACCCAATTCTGCTACACCTATACCGACGGCTACTTGCTGGCGGGATCCAGCCAGTCGCTGCTCGATACGGCGATTCAGAATCGCGCCAGCGGCTACACGCTGCCGCGCTCCGCGACATTTACGGCGCTGATCCCGCACGATCAATATGCCAACTTCTCCGCGGCAGTCTATTACAACGCCTCGTCGCTTTCGCCCCTGCTGGAGCAGTTCAGCAACCAGCCTGCCGTCCAGCAGCTTGCGGCCAATTTGAAACCGACCTTGATCGCCGCGTATGGCGAAAACGACCGGATCACTTTTGCCACCAGCGGCAGCCTGTTCACCACTATCGGCAACATGAGCCTTCTGCAATTGCTGGAAAAGCCCGGAACACAGTTACACTAAAGTGCGTACCTTTTTCATCAATCGCTTTTCACCGGCTTACCCATGCAGCCTGTAATTGAACTCGAAAATCTCGAAGTGCGGTTCGGCGAGCGAATCATTCTGAAGAAGCTGAATGGTTCGCTCGCCGGCCGGTCCATCGGTCTGCTAGGACCCAACGGCGCGGGAAAATCGACCCTCATCAACACCCTGCTCGGCTTCCACCAGCCCTTCGCCGGCACCGCCCGCATCTTCGGCAAAGACATCCGCACCGAAGCCAAGAACGTCCGCAGCCTGCTGGGCTACATGCCCGAAAACGATTCCTTCATCGCCGGCATGACTGGCGTACACTTCGTCCGCCTGATGGCCGAACTCTCCGGCCTGCCCGCCGAACAAGCCATGGAACGCGCCCACGAGGCCTTCTTCTGGGTCGGCCTCGGCGAAGCGCGCTACCGCAATCTGGGCACGTACTCGCTCGGCATGAAGCAAATGGCCAAGCTGGCGCAAGCCATCGCACATGGCCCCAAGCTGCTTTTTCTCGACGAGCCGACCAACGGCCTCGACCCGCCCGCGCGCGCCCGCATGATCCAGCTTATTCAGGAAATCCGCGACCGCGGCGATCTGCGCCTGATTCTTTCCTCACACCTGCTGCGCGATGTCGACGAGTGCTGCGATGAAGTCCTGATTCTGAAAGACGGCCGCATCGCCGCATCCTGCAACCTGGAGGAAGAGCGGCGCGCCAATCGCAAATTCCTGGAGTTGGAAACCCGCGGCGCAAACGGAACTTTCACCTCCGCCATCGAGCGGCTGGGTTGCGAGGCCGCCGCATTTCCCAATGGCCGCATGAAACTGGTAATGCCGGAAGGCGTCGAGATCCGCCAGCTCTACGTATTGGCCGCCGAGCAGAACGTGCAAATCCGCCGGCTGAATCATAAGCGCGATTCGCTTGAAGACATTTTCCTGAAAGCCATGGAGGCGCCCAATGGCGGTGTTTAAGCATGCCTACAAGGGCTATGACGGGCCGCTCACTCCCACCTGGTCGCGCTTCCTGACGTTGCCGCGCTATGCGTTCGAAGAGATGTCCCGCAAACGCTTCTACAGCATGTTCTTCCTGGTATCCATGCTGGCGCCGCTCATCTTCGCGCTCATTATCTATGTCGAGCACAATCTGAGCGCGCTGAAGATGCTGCAGATCCGCGACCTGGTTCCCATCAACGCGCGTTTTTTCCTGAATTTCCTGGGCTGGCAAAGCATGATGGCCTTTTTCCTGGCGGCCTTCGTGGGCCCCGGACAAATCTCGCCGGACCTCGCCAACAATGCGCTGTCGCTCTATCTCGCGCGGCCATTCTCGCGCGCCGAGTATGTGCTGGGCAAGCTTTCCGTGCTGCTGATCCTGATGTCCATCATGACTTGGATCCCCGGCCTGCTGCTGTTCGTCCTGCAAGCCTCGCTCGAAGGCCACGGCTGGCTCACCCAGAACCTCCGAATCGCCGGCGCTATTTTCGCCGGCGCGTGGATCTGGATTCTGCTGCTCTCGCTGCTGGCGTTGGCGCTTTCGGCCTGGGTGAAGTGGAAGCCCATGGCGGGCGGTCTGCTCTTCGGCGTTTTCTTCGTAGCCGCTGGCTTCTCCGGCGCCATCAACGCCATCATGCGCACGCAGTGGGGCAACCTGCTGAATCTCAGCCATCTGATCGGCGCAGTCTGGACGTCGCTGTTTGAACAGCCCATGCATCGCGGAACGGGCGCAGTCTTCTTCCGCGTACACGGGGAAGAGACGCCTATCTGGTGCTGCTGGCTCGCCCTTTTTGCCATCTGTGCCTTTTGCTTGTACCTACTCTCGCGCAAGATCAGAGGCGCCGAGGTGGTGCGATGAGCGAATTCCCTGTGGGGCAGGCGTCCACGCCTGCGGCGGGTCTCCAGACCCGCCCCCGCATCACGTTCGACAACGTCTCCCGCTTCTACGGCGAAGTGCTGGGCGTCAATCGCGTGAACCTCGCCATCCAGCCCGGCATCACCAGCCTGGTAGGCCCCAACGGCTCCGGCAAGACCACGCTCATGAACCTGATGGCTGGTCTGATCCGGCCTTCGCGTGGCAAAATCAACGTCCTCGGCATCCCGCCCACGCGCCCCGAAGAACTGTTCCGCAAAATGGGATACTGCACGCAGTTCGACGCGTTCCCCAAAGGCCTGACCGGCTACCAGTTCATCTATTCGTTTCTATTGGTGCACGGCATGATCCCGTCCGAAGCCGCGAAGCTGACCGACGAAGCATTGCAGCGCGTCTCCATGACGGAAGCCGCCGACCGCCCAGTTGAAGCTTATAGCAAAGGCATGCGACAGCGCATCAAACTCGCGCAAGCCATCGCGCACCGCCCCACCGTGCTGGTGCTCGACGAGCCTCTAAACGGCCTCGATCCCATGGCCCGCAACGAGACCATTGCGCTGTTCAAACAGTTCGGCGAGGAAGGCCGCCACGTCATCGTATCGAGCCACATCCTGCACGAAGTCGATCGCATCTCCGATCAGGTGATCCTGCTCAGCCACGGCTACGTGGTCGCCGAAGGCCAGATCCAAGGCGTGCGCAGCGAGGTGAAGGATCAGCCTATGCAGATCCTGGTCCGTTGCGATAAGCCCGGCCTGTTGGCTTCGCGCCTCTTCGAGCAGGACAATGTCGTAGAAGCCAAAGTCAACGACGATGGCCGCGGATTGCTCGTCCGCACGCGTGACGCCGACAACCTGTATCTGCTGCTGAACCGTATCGTGCTGGATAACGGCTTGGAAGTG
Organism: Bryobacteraceae bacterium; assembly: GCA_049516155.1. GTDB lineage: Bacteria > Acidobacteriota > Terriglobia > Bryobacterales > Bryobacteraceae > Bog-159. The sequence continues at coordinate 13,235 of JBEKTJ010000127.1, read as the reverse complement.
GAAGCCGTCGCGCCTGCCGACGACGACGTGAATTCCGTGTATCAATACTTGATCGGCGCCGAGGGAGGGACCACATGAACTGGAGCCAAATCGCCACGCAGCCCTGGATGCTCTGGCGCCGCCAGGTGGCCGCCATCCTGCGCCTGGAATTGAAGAAGAGCCTGTTCTCGAAGCGCGCCTGGTGGATCTACATCCTCACGCTGGGGCCGGTTGCCATCACCGGTCTGCATTCGCTGTTCAGCGGCGGCAGAGGGGGCCACACTATGGGCGACGACAACATGATCTTCGCCGGCACTTTCCAGATCTATTTCCTGCGCCTGGGGATCTTCTTCGGCTGCCTTGGCATCTTCTCGAATCTGTTCCGCGCCGAGGTGCTGGAGCGCACGCTGCACTATTACTTCATGTCGCCGGTGCGCCGCGAAGTGCTGGCGGTGGGTAAGTACCTCGCCGGACTAATAGCAGCCGTCACTTACTTCGTGGGCAGCGTGGTGCTCAGCTTTCTATTCATGTCCGCGCATTGGGGTCCGGTCTTCCAGCAGTATCTGTTCCACGGCCCCGGCCTGGCGCAGTTAGGCTGGTACGCGCTCACTGCCGCGCTGGCGTGCGTGGGTTATGGCTCGGTGTTTCTGCTCACTGGCGTATTGTTTCGCAACCCCATGATCCCGGCGGCGGTGGTGTTTATCTGGGAAAACTTGAATCCCTTCCTGCCCTCGCTCCTGAAGAAATTCAGTATCATCTTCTACTTGAAGTCGCTTTGTCCGATCGGCGAGGTCCCTACCGACGGACCACTGGCCTTTCTCGCGACCATGACTGAGCCGACGCCCGCCTGGCTGGCTATTCCGGGCCTGCTGTTGGTATCCGCTCTGGTCCTGGCTTACGCCGCCGTCAAAACCCGCAAGCTGGAAGTAAGTTATAGCGAGTAGCGGCACGCCGTGCGTGCCGCAACCTCACTTTGCAGGAATCTCGGCGCTCGTCGAGCGGCTTCCACGACGTCTCGTCAGCCTGAGCACACTCCGGTCTTTCCGCCGGTGCCCACGCAGTTCATATCGCAGGAAGCGCCTGGCTGAGAACAATCTCCCACAGTCTTACAATTGCACACCACTCTTATCGCCTGGGCGTTTGATGGACCAACGGCGGCGTAACCTCCGTATCCGATCACCAGCAGCGCAGCGCCGTACAGGCACCGCTTAAGTTTGAGAACCATATTGAAGTCATCCTTTTGTTCATAAATTACCTCGCCACGCGGCGAAGTGAGTCGATACTAGCAGGAACCCCGGCATCAAGCGTTGCCCTATGACAATCCCCGCAGCTTCCCGGTCTCGCACGTTGACATAGGGCAACGACAGCCGTTGCATTGTTGCAGTATCGTTGTCCGTAGCCTGCGAGGCAGGACGAACTTTACGACGAGGAGAAATATCACTATGACGAAGCTTTCCATAACACGAGCGCTGTGTTTACTCGCATTTGCATCCTTTACCTATTCCGCGTTCATGATGGTAAACCCAACCCCCGCCAAAGCCATCGAACCATATTGCGATTGCACCAAGAGCGGCGAGTGCGGAGCGGGCGCCGGTTGCGCGGTGGACTGCAAGGGCTGGGGCCAGTATACCGGCATTTGCGCCATTCCATAACCGCCCTACGCGCACACTTCGGATCCGGGATTCAACGGATTGATTCGGAGATCGCAAATGCCATTGAAAGGATTTCTCGCGCGCCAGCGCGCTTTCACAAATTGGTGGGTGACTTGTACGCTCTGCGCGTCGGCCGTCCTAGGTGGCGCTGTGCTTCAGAGGCGCCATCGGAGCCGGCCATGGTGCGTAGTCCCGCTTTCCACGGCCTTCTCTTTCACGGGGTGCTGGACTCCCGCAGATGTAGCTCGATTCCGTGCGCTTGCGTCGCCGGCGCCCCCGGAGCTCAGGGCGGACGCGTATATTCGAATGGTCGATTCAGGCCGAATCGGCAGCGCTGAGGCCGAAAGATCCCTCCTTGAGTCCGCATTTCACGATGCCGCGCACGCGACCTGGCTGGTTCGCCTGCGCAGCGAAAACACCGGCGGTCTGGTGGACGACACACAAGGTTTCTTTCACCAAGCGGCGGACGGGCTTGGCGTAGACAGGCTTTCACTCCAGTGCCGGGCCCTTTCCCAGCTGGCGAAAATAGACTCGCAGTTGGCCCGCCGCCTGTTCGGCACGATCCGTCTTCCCGAGATTCGACACGCCGCCTGCGAAGCCGACGGGGTTGACGACCCTGGCATATACTTCGACACAGCGGCGTTACTTACGCGTAGCGGATCTGCCGGCCATCGGTCATACCTCGATCTCACCGCACGCGTGACGTCCAGTATGCAGATCCGGCCGACGACGTACTTCTTATCTCACGCAGCCGTCAGTTGCGACTATCTTCGGCACAGCCTCGCCGCGCTCACGCGGCAGCTCGCCGCCGTCGACGACGGCGACCGCGAATTCTCAGCAGCCAGCCGCTACCATGCTCTCGGCGATGCGCTCAACGACGTAACAGTTTTCTGCCAGCGCTGCAAGCTTTCGGACACAGAATTTGAGCAGGTCTTAGTTGCGTTCGTTCGCCACCATCTAGCGGAAGCGCGTTGCTCGGACGACATATCCAGCAGGGTGCACCAGGAGGCGGATGCCGACCTTATCAGGACCCTCAAGGCCCAGCCCGGCGTCCAACTCCCGGCAAGCGTTCCAGTCCCGAGTCAGACGATTTTGGTGCCGGGGCGCGCCGCCCGCTCTGAATTTCTCTTCGAACCGGTCAAGTCCGCGCTCAATCGTCTGAGGCAGCTGATATTTCGTGTAGGGCCGATTCGATACACCCCGTTCGAGCGTAGATCTGTCGAGTGGCAAGCCGCCGCCCAAGCACTCTTCGAAACAATTCGTCTCTGGAGCCCTCCTGATTGGCGGAATCAAGCAACCTACTTCCATTGCCGGCTTGATCTTCTAACGGAACTGGCGGCCTTGACGCCGAAGGGGCAACTCCAGGCGGAACTCGTCAAGCAGCTTGCGGAGGACCTGGCCAGCGCGCCGGCCTTGGGCGAGCCCCCCGGAGACTGGTTGCAACACATACTTTTCGTCCTTGATGCGGGTGGAGATCCCGGAGCCCAAGAGACCATTCGTGACGCCCTATCGACATCGCCAAGCCCGGTCCTGCGCGTTTACGCGATGCTTGGCACTGCTACAACTACCAGATGAGAATCAAACGGAGTACAACGATGCGCACAATCCTAAACGGCTTTCACAAAATCGGCGGACCGCTGCCCTGGCTATTGGCATGCTCGCTTTTGATAAACGTAGCGCTCGCCCACAGGCTTAACACGGCAAGGATCGATGCGCTGAATTCGAAAAGCCTAGTGTCCGGAGATAGCGTGCCCGATATTCGCGGCAGAAGCGCCGCCGGATCGCTCGTCGACGTCCGGTTTGCAAATGGCGCCAGGCCAACCATAGTTTATTATTTCGACCCCCATTGCCCGTGGTGCAAGCGGAATGCGGCGAACTTCAACGCACTGGCAAGTGCGGTGCAGTTGAAATACAATGTGCTCGCCTACACGGCTGTAATTCTTAACCTAAATGAATACCGCGCACAAACGAATTTATCCGTTCCGGTGATCACCGACGACGCGACGGATATTCGACGCCTGCTAAAGCTTCACGGCACTCCCCAGACGATGGTTGTGAGTTCTGACGGCAAGGTCGTCAAGAATTGGGAAGGCGCTTACTCGGGCGCAACCCTGACCGACATTGAGAAATATTTTAACGTTCGGCTTCCAGGAGCGGTGCAGACCGGCTCCTGATCTTGAGTACGATATTACCGGTAAGCTAGCGTTAATGCCGGCATGCAGAACTAAAAGGAGACACTGAAACATGATCAAGCGGCTACGTCACAGTTTGTGCGTGTTTGCGATCGCGGGCCTTGCATATTCCGCGCATTCGCTGGTCACCGGCGCTCCGGCTAAGGCTATTCAGCCTGTTTGCGATTGTTCGGGTAGCCTGGACTGCCACGGATCCGGAGCGACTATATGCGTTCTCTGCGAGAACGGCGGCGGGAAGGGATATTGCGCAACAGTACTATAAATCAAATGTGAGAAAGGATTACAATGTCGAAACGATTAACAACAGTTGTCTATTCTCTTGCGTTCGCGGGCCTCATCTATTCGGTGAGCTCGCTAGCGGTCTTGCCGGTGAGGGCGCTCGTGCCCGTCTGTTCGTGTTCGGCGAGCAGCGAGTGCAACGCCGGGGCCATATGCGCGACGGACTGCACGAAGTCGGGCGGCGGCGGCAACATGAAGGGAGTGTGCGGAGTTCCATAAGCTGACGGAAGTATCCGGCGCGGCGGACGGCTTCGGCAAGAGGTGGTTCTTTCACAAGCCACCTCCCTCCGCACAAGTGCTGTGCCTCGGCGGCGCGTATTTTAAATGTGGCCGGCTTTCGCCGATATCGCGAGCTAACTCACACAACTTAGCGATATATTCCCTAGATTTGAGCGCGAATCGTTGCGATAGAGGACCGCTTCTAAGGCTTGGCCGAGAGATAGTTAGCGAAATCGCAATTCTTCTACGGCTGCTAACACCATTGCTTTCTTACATTGGCCAGCTACTAAAGAATCGGCCGGCACTCATGAATAAATAGGTTGACATCTGCTATTTCGCGAACTACCATTAGCCATGAACGATTGCGATGACATTCGAGCCGGCAACCCCCGGTTACAGTGGCACGCACCGCCAACCGAACCAGCGCCAATCGATCCGTTGCTGTGCATGTTTCATAGAGCCAGGGTTGTGAAACTGCAACCAGGCGCCTGCCCTATCGTCCAGGATTCTCTTCCCAGTGAAGTGTTCTACGTGACCGATGGGACCATAAAGTTGACACGCGTTGGACTCGGCGGAAGGGAAACGATTCTTGGTGTTCATGGTTCGGGATCGATTTTAGGCGCCGAGCAGGCAGTGGCCGGAACGCGCCATGTAGCCAGTGCTACCGCCATCACGGAGTGCACCGTACGCGCCATCGCGGTTTGTCATTATCGGGAGGCCATACGGGTCGACCGGGATCTTTGCGCGCTTCGGTATGTCGCGGTCAGCAAACTATATATTAATTCATTAGAGCAGTGCGGACGGCTTGGCGGAGATTCCGCGGAATCCCGTTTGGCTGCCGCCCTGATTGACTGCATTCCGGTATCGGATGTTGCGGGAACGAAAACCCATAGGGTTCAATTTCCGCTGCGGTCGTGGGAAATTGCTCAGATGCTGGCTGTAACACCCTGGTATCTCAGCCGTATGCTGGGAAAACTGGAGTCGGATTCAGTAATAAGGCGCAATAAGGGATGGATAGTGATACTTGACATCGACAAGCTGACGACCATGGCTTAGGGTGAAGGCTGCGATGGTTGTCCATTAGTTGGGGGTTCGGGATGCAGATCAGATGACAACGGGAATTCTACGGGATCTTCGCAAGACTTTGCGCGGCCTTTCGAGCAATCGAACATTCGCCCTGACCGTGGTGGTGACCTTGGCATCCGGCATCGCCGCGGCAACCACGATATTTTCGGTGGTCCAAGCCGTTTTGGCGAGGCCCGTAGAGTTTTCGAGGCCCGGCGAACTTGTCCACGTTTACTTCGCCAGCCCGCCGCACATTCTTGAGACCGGGCTGTATCCTCGAGACGCTGAATTTCTGCAAGAGCACGTGAGATCTCTATCGGGCGTTGCGCTCACGACCGCCAGCCACGCCATCGTTACTGGGGCGGGCGAACCGTTCGGCACGGACGGCGTCAAGGTGTCGGGCAACTATTTCAGCGTGTTGGGCGCCCCGCCGCAGGCCGGACGCTTTCTATCGGTCGCGGACGATGTTGCGGGAGGCGATGAAGCCGTCGTCATCGGCGATCGCATTTGGCGCAACCACTTCGGGGCCGATCGGCGGGTTCTGGGCAGAAAGATTGCGCTCGACGGCCGTATACACACTATCGTAGGCGTAGCGGGCTCTCAATTCTCGTCATTATCGAATGCCGGCTTCTGGATTCCCCTGGCGCTCTCTCCACAGCAGAGGGCGGAGGACACTGTCGGAGTCGTTCTGATTGGCCGGCTCGCCCCTGGAGTCCGCATGGATGTTGCCGTTGCGGAGTTGCAGGGCCTCAGTTTGCGGCATGCCGCCGAGTTGCCCGACCGCGAGGGCTGGTTTTTCAGCGCTATCCCAATCGTCGGTGAGCGGCTCAAAGACGCTCCGCAAAAACTGCGTATCGTGACGTTCGCTGCGCTGCTTCTGCTGCTTACCGCCTGCTTAAACGTTTCCGGCTTACTGCTGACGCGAGCCACTGCCCGCAAGGGAGAGTTAGCGCTGTGCCGGGCGCTCGGGGCCGGCTCCTTCCGGCTGTTCCGAACTGTCTTTCTGGAAGCATTCGTCCTGGCGGTGGCGGCATGCGCCCTGGGAGTTGGCTTGGCTGCGGTTGCATTGCGGACCTTTGTTTTGCTTGGTGCATCGATACTGCCCGGTATCGGACGGGCCCGCCTGGACTCGCCGACGTTGATATTTGCCATGGCGATCGCGTTCGTGACGGCTTTATGCAGCAGCATATTGCCGGGGAGTCTTGCGCTCCAGCGCTCAGTTGCGTACGACTTGCAGGCAGTCCGCCGCGGCGCATCTTCCCGCAGCGTTCATAGGTTCAGCGCGGTATTTCTGGCGGTCCAGTTTGCCCTCACGCTGGTCCTGCTCACGGGGTCGGGTCTCATACTAAACAGCTTCATTCGCCTTGCGCTAACTCCCATGGGGTTCGACCCCCAGAACGTTCTACTGACGCAGATCGAGTTTCCGGAGCAAGGCGGTGGCAGCTACGCAATAGGCGAGATTCTCGCCCGCATGCGGACGATACCGGGCGTCACGGACGTCTCCGTTGTGCAGCCTTCGGTGATGACTGGCGGGATCCAGGTCTATCCGCATAAACCGGGGGCCAGAATTTCGAAGGCGCGCGGCGATGTGGCTAGTGTTGCGGCAATATCCCCGGAATTCTTCCGCGTCCTGCGCATCCCAATTATCGAGGGCCGCGCATTCGCCGAACAAGATCTCACTCCCTCCCGGGCCTCCGTGATCGTCAACGCGCCTATGGCTCGCCGGCTGTGGCCCGGCGAGGAGGCCGTTGGACGCGAACTTGCCATCCCGATCTCCGGCCAGGACCAGTCGTACCGGGTGGTAGGAGTCGTGGGGGCGACTCATTTGGAAGGCGCGTTGTATCCCGCGACCATGCAGTTATACCTGCCATATACAGTCCTTCCGCGCTCATCCGATGCGCAGTTCCTCATTCGTACGGCCGGGAGGCCGCTGCCGCTCGCCAAGTCCATCCGGGGCGCAATCTATAACGTCAATCCGAATCAACCTGTGGAAAGCGTCATGACCATGAAGGACGCGATTTCGGACTCTATCCTGCCGCAGCGGTTCTACGCATTGCTCTTTCTCAATTTCTCGATCGTGTCAACCGTCGTGGCCGCCGTGGGGCTTTATGGATTGCTGCGTTATGCCTTTGCGACACGGGTACATGAACTCGGCGTCCGGATAGCCTTGGGCGCCTCGCCGATTCATATTGCGCGGTTAATTCTAAATTACGGACTGGGCGCGGCGCTGTGCGGCATGATCGCCGGCATCGCCGGAGTGTTTCTGACTTCGCATGTGTTGATCGCATTCTTGCACAATGTAGATCCGCACGATTTGTCGACGTTCGCCCTGACTCCTTTGGTTTTCTTGCTGGTCGCATTGGGAAGCTGTCTCGGTCCGTATCTTGCCATTCGCCGCCTTGATCCGGCCGTCTGTCTGCGGGATCAATGACGAATAGGAGTAGGACAGGCCTCCCGGCCTGTCTCTAGTTCCCTAATTCACCAGCGCCTGATATACCAACATCCGCGTCTGCCTCCAGTAAGGAACAAGAACCGGCCGCGGTGCTTGGAGCATCAGCACCGCAACCAGCTTCTCCGCGGGATCAACCCAGAATATAGTGCCGTAGATGCCGCCCCACGAGAAGTCCCCCACCGACCCCGGCACGGGATTCCGGCCCGCATCCGTGCGCACCGCGAAACCCAAGCCGAAACTCGTGCCCATTTCAGGTGTGGGGCCGAATGCATCGAGCAAGGTCGCGACCGAGGTATGCCGCTCCGTCCCCGGCGGGAGTTGGTCTGAGGTCATCAACGCCACGGTCTTAGGGGCCAGAATCCGCACACCGCCTAGCTCGCCGCCGTTGAGCATCGTTTGGCAGAAGCGCGCATAGTCGCCCGCGGTGGAGAACAGGCCGCCCCCGCCCGACAAGACCGCTGGCTTCTTTGTGGGATCGCCGGCGGGCACCGTGGCGGCCGAATCCGGATGCGCCAGACGCGTAGCCTGCGACGCATTCAGATAGAAGCCTGTGTCAGTCATCTTGAGCGGACCGGTGATGCGCGCGGCCACGAACCGGTCCAACTCCATGCCGCTGACCACTTCCACGATCCGGCCCAGCACGTCGGTGGATACGCTATACTCCCAGAACTCACCGGGCTGGTGCGCCAAGGGCAGGCTCGCAATCGTGGCGACCATATCCGCGAGCGAATTACTCGCAAAGATTGTGCTTTTCTTGTACAATTCATCCACCGCCGAGTTGCCGAAGATACCGTAGGTGAGCCCGGACGTATGCCGCAGCAAATCCTGCACGGTCGGCGGGCGCTTGGGCGCGGCCTTATCCACACCCACGCGGACATCCTTGAACTCAGGGAGATACTGCGCCACAGGCGCGCCGATATCGAGCTTACCTTCCTCCGCCAGGATCATCGCGGCGGTCGAAACAACCGGTTTCGTCATCGACGCAATCCGGAAGATGGACTCCTTCTTCATCGGCGTCTGCGACTTCCGCTCCTGAAATCCGATGGCGTCGAATGCGGCGATCTTCCCCTTGCGCGCGATCAGCAGCACGGCCCCCGGAATGCGGCCGCTCTCCACGTCCGCCTGCATCTGCCGCCGAACCCGCTCCAGGCGCTGCGCGGAGACGCCGACATCGTCGGGCCGGCTGGCGACCGGCAACGACTGGCAGAACGCTGCGCCCGCCAGCAGCACACCTGGCAGTCCGATCCATAACCTCGGTGCGATTCGCATCGGACCAGTTTATCAGTAAGATGCAATATGGGCCTTGACGGAGCCGCTGCTTGACGACCAAAACTAACGACATCCTAAGGCGCCTGCGCGCTGCCGGTACTGCGGAGAACGTCGCCGGCATGGCGCGCTACGGCATCCGGCCCGCCAAAGCTTACGGAGTTGCTACGCCGGTCATACGTTCCATCGCCCGCGAGCTGGGCCGCGACATCCGCGACGATGTCCGCAAAATGGAACTGGCGTCCGCGCTCTGGTCCGCCAACGTACTGGAAGCCCGCATGCTCGCGACCATGATTGCCGATCCCCTGCAAATCGCCGAAGAAGAGGTGGAGCGCTGGGTGCGAGAGTTCGACTGCTGGTCCGTCTGCGATTCGGCCTGTATCTGCCTGTTATGGAAAACTCCGTTCGCCTGGCGCAAGGTGCGCGAGTGGTCCCGCCGCGAGCCGGAATTCGAGCGGCGCGCCGCGTTCGCGCTGCTCGCGGGGTTGGCGGTTCACGACAAGCAGGCTACCGATAAACAGTTCCGCGCGGCTCTGCGGCTCATCTCAAAGGCCGCCGGCGACGAGCGCAATTTTGTGAAGAAGGCCGTCAACTGGGCGCTACGCCAGATCGGCAAACGCAACCCCGCGCTGCGCGAGGCGGCTATTGAAGTGGCCGAACTGCTGAGCGCCACCGACTCCCGTTCGGCGCGTTGGATCGGCCGCGACGCGCTGCGCGAACTGCGTGGCAAGGCCGGGCCATAAAGGTCAGCAACGGTCAACGGCGGCGCTTTCCTTCGAGTGTCCGCCGCATGATCGGCAGCACGGCCAAATAGCGTTCGCCGCCCACTTCTTCCTTGACGGCAATCAGCGTTTCGAGATCGTGCCGACCAATGGACCGAAACGTGTCATCAAGAGTTCATGACCCGGCGAAGAGAGGTGCGATGCATTCGGCTTCAACGCCAGGTTCGGGTGCGTCCGGTAGGTGGCTTCGAGGGAATCCAGCGCGTCCAGCAGGCGGACGATATTATCCGGTTCTCTTGCGTGGACCACATCCAAATCGAAAGTGTTCACGGGCACGCCCAGCAGCACGGCCGCCACACCGCCGACGACGATAAAGTCGACCCGCCGGTCGTGCAGCTCCTTGAAAATCGCCGCGGCTCTAGACCTGGGGATTGCGGGCACGCGCCTCCATCGCGAAATCGACGAAATCCTGGAGCACCTCCAACCGCTCTGAGGGTGTCAGCGAAGCATCCACCGGATCAGCGTCAAATCGACGCCGTCAGGACTGTACGTCTCGTCCGGACCGCACGGTTCATTCGGCTCCACTGCGACTACGTTACCAAATGGCGGCGGCCTCGTTGGCGTCGGTTGACCATTGACGACCTTGAGAATCGCCAGCTTCCGGATTTCGGAATTGCGGACGGCTGCCACGAACGATAATAAGACGTTGGCGGTCTCTACGGGACGGCAACCGGCACGGCAAGCCTCGAAACTCCTCGCTCCATTTCGTATAAAATCATGCTCATCCGCGCGCCAGGGTAAAAACCCGCGCGGGAACCCGCCGAGATGCCCCGGATTTTCGACACATCGACCAGCAGCTATTGCCGACGCTGAAGACGACCCTGTGTGTTTCTCAGCGGGCGGACTTCTGCGTCGGATACTTCAACCTCCGCGGATGGCGCCAGCTTGATGAGCACATCGAGCAATGGCCGGGAGGCGAAGGCGATTGTTGCCGGCTGCTGGTGGGGATGCAGACGCTCCCGCAGTAAGAATTGGCCGAGGCTCTCCGCATCGTCAAGGCGAATGGCGAGCTCGACCGGCAGACTGCGGTTCGCCTCAAGAAATCGCTTGCCGGCCACTTTCGCGACCAATTAACAATGGGCGCGCCAACCGACGCCGACGAGGCCGGTCTTCGGAGGTTGGCCGCGCACATCAAAGCCGGAAAGGTCACGGTAAAGCTCTACCTCCGCGATCCGCTTCACGCAAAACTCTATCTTCTCTTTCGCCACGACCTCGTTAGCCCCTCGATTGGGTTTCTCGGAAGTAGTAATCTAACTTTCGCCGGGCTCTCCAAGCAAGGCGAACTCAACGTGGACGGGACGGACCACGACGCCTGCAACAAGCTGGCCAAGTGGTTCGAAGACCGCTGGACCGACCGCTGGTGCATCGATATCTCGAAAGAAATCGCCGTTATTCGATTTCCAGACTGCTGCCGTCAAAATCGCGGCCCATCACGTCCACAAACGTGGCGGCGTGCTTCTCGGCGACCTGGCCCTCATCGATAAACACGTCGGTGTACTTCTCGTACGGCTTGCTTACGCGCACGTTCCGGTAATGTACATGATTGATGCAGTCGCGCGATCCGAAATAGCGGCAAACTTCCACGGGGTCCTGGCCCATTTCGCGCGTGACCCCGCAGTCGAAGGTAATGCCATTCGACGGGCTGGGCTCGATGGCAATCAGCCGCTTCCAGCCCTCCACCGTCCCCATGATCTGGCCCTACCCGCGGCTGAGGGGCCCCAGTGGATCATTGGGGTGCAACGCCAGCCGCACACCCGATTCAGCGGCCACCGGCACCACAGCCTTCAGGAAGTACGACACGTTGCCCCACACTTCTTCGAGCGAGTGCGCGCCCTCGGTGGGCAGCGGCGGCAGATCCATCACGCCGTCGTAATCGAAGGCGGTCAGACCCGCACCGGCGCGCCCGATTTCTTCGTAGTATCCTTTCACCAAGCGGTGAGCGTAGAAGTTGTGTTCGATTACCTGGAGGCCCGCTTTGCCGGCGGCGCGAATCGATGGCGCACCTTCTCGATCTCTTCGTCGCGGCCCGGCCTTCCGTAGATGGCGTTCGGAAAGCCGGCGATCATCATGTTGCCGAGCGTCAGGCCGGCGGACCGCAAGCGATCCATGCGCGGGCGGATCGCGGATTCATCCCAGGGGATCGGCGGACCACCCATAACCACATGATCCACACCAAGCTGCTTGACGCCGCGCATGCCCGCTTCGTCCAGTGCGGCTACCGGCAGACAGATCTTGGGCGTGTCCGCGCCCTCGCCGCTCGCCTGCGCCACAGTTGCGTGCGACGCCACTGAGGACGCCAACGCGCCCGCTCCCATCGCCTGCAGAATATTTCTTCGAGTCAAATCGGATCTTCATCAGGATGCCCGCCTAACCAATACAATAAGGCTATGCGCACACTGTTGGCACTCGGCCTAGCCGGGGCTGGTTTGGCCGCAAATCTGCCCGCGCCGCGCGAGCGTTCTTTCAGCTTCGAATACCCGGTCACTGTGAAAGAAGTCCCCACGGGCGCACATACGGTTGACAAATGGCTGCCGGCGCCGCATGACGATGCCTTCCAACGCATCGCCAAGCTGCGCGTCGAATCACATTATGAGATCGTCAACGGTACGGATGATAACCGCATTGGCGCGGGCTATCTACAACCATGTTGTGGCCACCGTGAAATACGACAAGACCGGCAAGGGATGGGGCAACGGCGACATTTATTATGCGTGCGACGCGCCGGCACGTTTCGCCATAGGCTTTCCACTGCCCGCCGATCGCGGCGCGGGCAAAATCGCCGGGTACCACTGCTGGGCGGAATTCTACGCGAAAGGCATCGGCTGGGTGCCGGTAGACGCTTCGGAAGCCGCCAAGAATCCGGCTAAACGCGAGTACTTTTTTGGCGCGCACGACGAGAACCGCGTGGAGCTAAGCAAGGCCCGCGATGTGATGCTTACTCCCGCCCAACAAGGCGCACCATTGAACTATTTCGTATATCCGTACGTCGAACTGGATGGCGGCAACTATACCGCGGTCGATACCAGTTACGCGTACAAAGATCTGCCGTGACGATGGCAGCGGGGAACATGAAACACCTATTACGTTTCGCAGCCGTGGCGGGCCTGGCGCTGGCCCTGTCACCGTGGGCAACATCGCAGGTGAGGCCGCCGCGCAACCCGGGCGCCACCGAAGCCGATGCTCCGCTTCCCAACGGCAAATCCCAACAGGACGAGATCCTGAAGGCCGATCACGAAAGGGACCTGAAGGACGCGGCGCAGCTCATTGAGCTGGCCGAACAACTGAAGCAGGAACTGGAGAAGAACGATCGTCACGTGCTTTCGATATCAAGCCTGAAGAAGACCGAAGA
>JBEKTJ010000126.1:0-21783 GCA_049516155.1 Bryobacteraceae bacterium | reverse complement strand
TGGGCGCGCAGATGGCGCCAGTCGAAGCTGAAGGAGGCGACCTCCACTTTGCCCCCGGTCGCGTCTGCGACGGCGGTCACTATTTTTTCGCGAACCATGTTGCGGAACCAGTTCGTTTGCACAATCAGAATGCCCGCGAGAAAAATGAGAGCCGCCAGCCCCGCCAGCGTCGCCGCCACAATTGCGGCGATTTTACGGCGGCGGGTCATTGGAAAGCCTCCGGCTTGAGCGTGATCTGAGTATCCGCCCGGGCCTGCTTCAGCCATGCCTCCATCTGCCCGTCGGCGGTGCTGGCGGGTGCGTCGGCGGCGGGTTCGCTGGAACCAAAGCGGAAGTCGATAAAGCGAATGGCGGTGACTTGCCAAAGGAGACGCTGCTTTAGCTGATCCTCGGCGATCCCGTACTTACGCAAAGCGGTACGGTAGTCGGCCAGCGTATGAAAGCGGCTTTGACGGAACTTGCGCAGCAGACTCTCCGCTTCGCCGGCGGAGGGCTTGGCGAAACCACTCATTTCCAACTCCCGGCGAATGAGTTCCTGGTCAATCAGGTGTTCGGCGGCGGCGTTGCGCGCCCCAGACCCTTGCTCCAACGGTTCGTTGTTGATGAACTCCGTGAGCCGCAAATCCTCCAAGACTTCGCTTTCCGTGACAACCTGCTTGCCAATCACGATGGCCACACGGTCCACAACCGCGGCGGAACTTGGCACAAGGAAGAGGAGCATTAGTAGAAGATTCGCTCGCATATTAGAAAGCCTGTCCGATGGAGAAAAAGTACTGAATGTGGCTGACACTTTGGACGGCTTTGGTGGCGCCGCCGAAAAGTAATTGGTCATAGGTGCCTTGCAAGCCGTTGAACGTGGGTGGATTAATGCTGTAGGCGAGATCGATTAGAATGGGACCCACCGGCGTGCGATAGCGAATCCCGAAGCCAACCGCGTGTACCATGTAATTGAAATCCGTCAGGCCGTTCTGATGCACGCTGAACGAGACACTGCCTAATCCAGTATAGATGTTGCCCATGTCATGAAAGAAGACGCCGGAAATGTTATCGCCGATCAGCGGGAAACGGAGTTCGGTGGTGTGGAACAACAGGGCGTTGCCGCCCAGCGGAAAACCCGTATCCGGATCGCGGGGACCGGCCTGGTTCATCGGAAAGCCGCGCATGGTGGAATCGCCGCCGCCGAAAAAACGTTCGGGCAGCGGGATGTATTCACTGGTGGCGATACCGTCGGTAAAGAATGGGACGATCACGCCGAATTCGGTATTGCTGGCCAGGATGAGACTTCCCGCCAGCCTCTTGTAATAGGAGTTGCGTCCCAGGAATCGCGCGAAATTCTTATTACCGCCGAAAGCGTGAGAAGCCAGCCCGATATCCAGGCTGTTGTAAATGCCGCGATGGGCGTCTACGGGATTGTCGCGCCGGTCCTGAACCAGGTTGACGTCTAACAGCCCGACTTGTGAAGGTTGCGAATAGAGGGGAATCAAAAGAGGATCGATCTTTAGAGTGCCCGCATCGATATGATCGTTGGTCCAGGAGTAACGGAAGAGTAACTTCGTAGCCTTGCTCAGACGCTGCGAAACCTGCACGGCGCCTTGCAACTTAACCGCGGTGAACGTGAGAATGTCGCGCGTGTTGTCGTAGAGACCCGTTACGGTGATGTCGCGTCCCTCCACGTTGTGAAGTTTCGGAATCACGTAGCTGAGCGCGGCGCGGCGATCGATGGTGGAATAGCGGCCGTTGAATACCAGGCTCTGGCCCAATCCCCATAGGTTCAGACGGCTGAGCTGCAAGTCGAAGCGCGGCGCAAACCCGGTAACGCCGGTGGGATTGCTGATGCTGGTGGCGCTGCCGCCGATCTTGGTTATTTCCGCGCCAATGCCGACGCCGATGCTGTAAAGGTGTCCCTCCACCAGGTGCAGATCGACATATTTATCCCGATCGTCTCCATCCGGATTCTGGATGGCCGTGTCCACCGTATCGAACACTCCAAGGTTGTAAAGGCGTCGCTGTATATCGCCCATTTCCGTCCATGAAAGAGGATCTCCGGCGTGCATCGTAATTAACGGATCCACCAGACGGGTGCGCGTCGTGCGCAGACCGGAAACCACTACATCGCGCACGTATTCGGGTTTGCCTTCCGTCACGTCGTACCGCAGGTTCACGGCATGCGGGCCGCCAGGGACGGTGTGGAATGCGAAGGCAGCGTCGGGATAGCCGGCGGACTGGTATTGCGCCAGGATGAAGTCGCGATCCATGGCGACAGTGGTTTCGCTGAATGGCTGGCCCTCGGAGGAAGCTAGCGACGCGACGATGGCGGATTTGTTCTTGAGGGTCATTCCATTAATCGCAAGGCTGGACACCAGATACTGCGGTCCTTCCTTGATGGTCACGGTGACGGCAACATCGCCAGCCTTGCCGTTATAGTTGTCGATTGTGCTGGTAGCCACTTGGCAGTCGCGGAATCCGCTATCGCGATACAGGGCCTGAATTGTCTCCCCGTCGCGGGTGGCAAATGTCTGGCTGTAGCGGCCGTGGCGCAATCGGATGAATCCCTTGGGCTGCAAAAACATGCGCTCGCGGATCTCGGCTTTGGTGAAGTAGCGATTGCCTTTGACACTCAAGCTCACGACGCGATGGGCGGCGCCCAGGGTGACCTTGTAGGTGATGGTTTCAAGGTCCTTCCCGGTATTGCGCGAAGCCAGTCCGACCTGCACATCGAAGTAACCTCGATTCTGGAAATAGTCGCGCAGATTGCGCGCGCCCGTGACCAGTAGATCTTCATTGACTGTACCTTCATCGAATACCGGGACGTACTTCTTCAGAGTGCCTTGCGAGACTTTGGCGCCGTCGGCGGCGATCTTGACTTTGGGTCCACCGTCGACCTTAATCGTGGGGCGAACCCGGTTCGCGTCGGAAACGTAATCGGTGCGATCCAGCGTGACCGAGGCGGTCAGACGGTCTTGCTGATTATATTTCTTGCTGATGTTTTGCAGGCCGCTCTCCACGTTCCCCTGCGTAGCCAGCTTCCAAGGAAAGAAGAGAATCTCTTTATATTTCGCCGCGCGCGCGACCTTGGCTGCCGGGATTTTAGTATCGCCCTCAATGTTCGGCGGCATGAGCCGGGCGCGCTTGCCGGAGTCGACCTGAAAGGTAATGGAGACCTGTTGGCGCCGCGGATCGCGGACCACTTGCGGCGCGATCGTACTTCTATAGAGACCGTTGCGCTGTAGCAGGGCTCGGAGCTTCGCGACCGCTTGGTCCACCTCGCCGTCGCTGAAGGGCGCGCCCAGATCGAGCCGGGTGGCGCTCGAAAGCTGGCTGGAATTGGGCGGCTGATCGATCTTTCCCTTGACCTCCACCGGGCCGATAAACCATTGGCCGGTGGTGCGGAAGATCAGGCTCACTCCACCTGGCGCGGCCTCGGTGTCCACTTCTATGTTGTCGTATTCGCCCGTACCGTAGAGCCGTTTGATGGCTGTTCGGATATCCGCAAGGTGTAATGGGACGCCGGGGGAATACGCGAGGGCGCGCGCGAGATCGGCGGAATCTAAGGGTTGGCTGGCCGGATCGAAAAGGATCTGTATAACGGTTTTGCCTTCATATTCGGCCGCCGGCGCCAGTTCGGCGGGCGGCTCTGTGCCGGCTGCATGAACGCATGAGGCGATGGCGAGAAGATACGGCAAGCGGCCTCGCGGCAGCGTTCGGAATGCCATGCGCCGTGGGGGCAGCACGTTTGGTGCCGGGGTGATGCCGATTACACGATCCACGCGGCGGAGCGTGATGGCAGAGAAATTGCTGCGCTTTGGCAGCGTTGCTCCGAAGCGTCTATGTGGATCGGCTAAAGCCGGTAGGTTGGGCTCGCGACTGAGTCGCCTTGAAACGTCGGGCGACGTGCACTTACCCTTTTCTGTCGGACCTATCGCCCGGCGCCGACCGGGTGCGCCGCGAGTATTGCGAGCACGTCGCGATCATACGGTGCACTTTCCGCGTGCGCACAAAGGGTCGTATTTCGCGTGATCCTACTCCGCGATTTTCGCCGACCTTTGTACGCTCGAATCGCGACATTCTGAAACTCCAACGCTTCGCGTAAGGTGCGTGCCGCGTCGTTCCGATCAGGCTGCCAAGCAAACACGCTTAGAGCAGTGGGCGTGCCGATCAGGACCAAAGCCCGGTCGGCAAAAAAACTGCACGATAGGGTTGGCACGAGTGAGTCGCGCCAATCCCAGTTTTACAGCCACCTACCGGCCCTTGCTCTCATGCGACAGCCGCTGGTAATTGGCCCGGAACTCCGCCTCGCCAGGTTGCAACTCTGCCGCTCGGCGGTATTCCTGCAACGCCTCCGCAGTTTCGGCTTGCTTCTCCAGCGCCAACCCAAGCCGGAAGTGCGCTATCGCCAAGCCCGGCGCTCGTCGAATGGCGATTCGTTCTTCCGCGATCTCCCCTTGCCAGTCGCCCACGTGCCCTAGCGCGTCACCGAGGCCGCTGTGCGCCTCCGCCAAGCTCGGCTTCAACTGGATCGCCTCTCGGTACTCGCGTGCGGCGTCCTCCCAGCTCTCTTTACGCGCAAGTGCCGAGCCGAGTTCCGCGTGCGCCGCGGCCATGCTGGGTTCGAGCCGCAGCGCTTGCTCCTGTTCGCGCATGTCCCCATCCAGGTCGCCGATCTTGCCGAGCGCACCGCCCAGCTTATAGTGGTTGCTCGCCACATTCGGGTGAAGGCTGGCCGCCATGCGGTAATGCGCCACTGTGCCCGCCAGTTCAGCGGTCCGATCCCGGTTCTGTGCTGCGACTCCCGCCGACGCGCGTTGGGCGGCTAGAGCAGTCAAAGCCGCCACTGCCGGTCCCCAGCCTGGGTGCAACTGGGCGAGCCGCCGGTATTGCGCGGCCGCCCCGTCGAAATCACCTTTCTTCATCAGCTCACTCGCCTGACGCAGGATATCCTTGACTTCCTTTTTGGTAGCGCCATCGAAGGGTACGGCGTTGAGCGCCCCTTGAATATCGTCCAAGGGATTCGACCCCGGTTCCACGGCCTCGGGGACCTCGGGACGCTCCGCCTGCTCTGGCTTAGACGGAACCTCTTGCGGCTCGGTTGTCTGGGGTGGCGGCGGCATGCGCGGCGCAGCTTCGGGCGATGGCCGTGAATTTGTTAGGGACGGCACGCCAACCGATGACGTCAGAGACTTCCGCCGCGATCCGAAATGCCAGAAGCCGCGGGCGCTCACCACAAGGGCCACCAACAGCGCCACCCAAACCCAACGGGGTGGCCGGCGTGCCGGAACCGCGCTCGGGGTGTCCACCGGCACAGCCCGCCGCGTCGCTACCGTCGGCATTTCGTCCGGCGCTGCGCCCGCCGGCACACCTCTCTCGGTGGCCTCAATCAGTGCGATCAGCGCCGCCCCGCTCGCCGGCCGCCGGGCGGGGTCCTTTTCCAGACATCGCATCACGACTGCGCCAATTCCCTCGGGGAGATCCGGGCGCCGGGCACGGATCGGCTCCGGCGCACTGCTGATCTGGCCGATCAGCATCTGTACTTCCGACTGCGCTTGGATGGGCAACTCGCCAGTCAACATCTCATACATCACCACACCCAGCGAGTAAAGGTCGGCGCGGCCATCCAGGCCCTCGCCGGTCTTGCCCATAGCCTGTTCCGGCGACATGTAAGCGGGCGTGCCAATCGAAGTGCCGGTCCGCGTGAGCGTCGCCCCGCCCGCCAAGTGCACCTCCTTGATCTTTGCAATGCCGAAATCGAGGACTTTGGCCACTTCTTCCGGCTCGCCGCCTCGCGATGGCGGCGTCAACAGAATGTTCCCAGGCTTGATGTCGCGGTGAATCATCCCCAGTTGGTGCGCCGCTTCGAGCGCCCCCGCCACCTGTTTGGCGATAGAGCAGACGCGCGCGACCGGCAGGGGCGCCTGCCGCTGGATCACATCTTTCAGGCTCTCGCCTTCGATGAACTCCATCACCATGAAGGGACGCCCGTCATCCGCCTGGTCGATGTCTTCCACGCGCACCGCGTTGGAATGCTGCAGCTTGCGCGTGAGGGCGGCTTCTTGGGCGAAGCGCTTGACGAAAGACAGATCGCTCGCCAACTCCTGGTTGATCACCTTCAGGGCGCACACCTCGTCAAATCCAACGTGCAGCGCCTTATAGACGGTGGCCATTCCCCCCTGGCCTAGCTTGCCCAGGATCCGATACTTGCCGCGAATCAGGCTTCCCTCTGCCCACTCATTAGCCTCCGTCAGGACAGAGCCATCGTGAGGGCAATGCGTGAAGGCCGCGGGATACGTGGCGTGACAAATCGTACAACGCTTCATTTCGAGCCCACTTGAAGATCTGGTGTAAGTATAGCAGCGCCCTCGCCGATCCTTGTCCGTTACGTTCCAAGGTTCAGAACATCGCAATTTAGCCTATCCTAGCGCCATAAACCTGTTGTGCCTCAAATGCCGGTCTTCTTTCCACTCCAGGAACTCGATCCGCGCTTTCAATTGCGGCCGAAGCCCTCGGCACGCCTGCATCTTGTCCGTCGTCAGACCTTCGCCCCATCGGCCCGACCGCTCCTCCGGCAAATTGCAGAAAGGGCATACATCGGCCTCCAACGGCTTCATCTTACGCAGCAATTCCGCGCGCAAGGCTGGCATGAATCCGCTCCGCGTGCGCGCGACGTATACCGGCTTGCCGTCCACAATGTGCCCGACAATTCCCGCGTCAAAGGTGGTTCCGCCGATGGAGTAGCCGCCGATTATGAATTCCTGGGAGCGGTTCACTCGCATCTTCATCCAGGTACCCGAACGCTGCCCCGGTTCGTATCGGCTGTTGGCGCGCTTGGCCACCAGCCCTTCAAGGCCCTGCGCCCTCATGGATTGGATCAGGTCCGACAAGCTGGCCTCCAGCGCCGCCGAACATACAACCAGCCGTCGCCCTCCGGCAATTTTTCGGTCCGCAAGAAGAGATCGGCTCGACGAACCGGGCCCTTACCCTTCGAAGGTGCTGCTTGCGGTAGGCGATCCATTCCGTTTTCCCCTCACGGCGCAGGCAATTCTTCGCGAAGGCGCCACGGCCAGCCGTAACATCCCACACGGATATGCGTCTTAGAAGTATAATTGACGGAAGTATCATGTTCAATCGTGACCTGAGCAAGGGAAGTGCGGAACTCCTGGTGCTTACGCTGCTGGAAGCGCGGCCGCGCCATGGATACGACCTGGGTAAGCTGATCGAGCAACGCTCCAATGGCCAGATTCGCTTCCGTATCGGCTCGCTGTATCCGATTCTGTTCCGTTTGGAGGACCGCGGCCTGATCGCCGGGCGCTGGCTGGAGAAGTCCGGCGAACGCCGCCGCCGATGTTACCGGTTAACCCCCGCCGGCCGCAAATTCCTGAAAGCCCAGCGCAGTGCCTGGGAAGAATTTGTGGCCACCATCAACCAGATGATCCGGCCCAGCCATGCTTGATTGGACGGCGTACGTGCACGAGCGCCTGCGCCTGCGCGGGTTCCGCCCGGAGCGCGAGGCGGAAATTGTCGAAGAGGTGGCACGCCAACTGGAAGACGCGTACGGCGAGGCATTGCGACTGGGTGCGAACGATCTGCAAGCGAGCGAAATCGCCAAGCGCCATGTCGGCGACTGGACGGCGCTGGCCAGCGCATTACAGGAAGCTCATCAGGGAAAGGAATCCGCTATGACGACCTTGCAGCAGAACCTTGAAGATCGCGCGCTCCGCGCGCACGGTAGAGTCATACCGCTGGCGGACTGGGGCCGCGACATCCTTTATGGCCTGCGCGTGCTGGCGAAAAATCCAGGCTTCACCACCGTGGCGGTGCTTACCTTGGCGCTTTGCATCGGCGCGAACACCGCCATATTCAGCATCATCAACGCACTGATGTTCAAGGCGTTGCCCATCCGCGATCCGGAGCATCTGATGTTGCTCAAATGGAGCGCGCGCGGCAAGCTGGGTGTCCATGGTTTTAGCTCCTACGGGGATTGCAGCAACCGCTCCGGGACCGATAATCCTCATGGCTGCTCGCTCTCCAAGCCGTTCCTTGACGATGTGCGCGAGCACGGACCATTCTCCGGCCTCGCCGAGTTCGCCGGAGCCGGCGGCATCACCGTCAGTGGAAGGGGCGCGGTGCATCAAGCTAATGGACAATATGTCTCGGGCGACTATTTCCAGACACTCGGCGTGGGGCCTGAACTCGGACGCGTGTTTGTGCCGTCTGACAACGCTCCGGGCGCCCCGGGCGTAGTCGTGCTCCAGTATGGCTATTGGAAACGCCAATTTGCCGGCGACCGCACCATTCTTGGCAAGACAGTGGACTTGAATGGCCTGCCGTTCACGGTTGTCGGCGTAGCCACGGAATCGTTCGCTTATCTCACGCCCGGCAATGTCCGTGATCTTTCGGCGCCACTGGTTCAGCGCCGCAATCTCCAGCAACGCTTTGCCTGGACTCCCCACCAGGAAGACGCTGGTTCGTTCTGGATCGTGGCTGCCGGCCGCCTAAAGCCCGGCGTCTCGGCCGGGGCTGCACAGAGCCAACTTAGTGCTCTGTTCCTCAACAATCTGATGCATGCTGAGAAACCCGTGGCAAAGCCCAGTGATGCGCCGGCGATCTCGTTGGAGCCGGCACAGACTGGCTTGACGGGCCTCCGGGGCAATATCTCGACGCTTCTCTATGTGCTGATGATCGCGGTAGGGATCGTTTTGGCGATCGGCTGCGCCAATATTGCCGGGCTTCTCCTGGCGCGGGCGGTGTCGCGTCAAAAAGAGATAGCCGTAAGGCTGGCCCTGGGCGCCGCGCGTGCCCGGCTCGTGCGTCAGTTACTCACTGAGAGTGTCACGCTGTCGGTTCTCGGCGGCACGCTGGGCATTCTGCTGGCCTTTTGGGGGGCGCGGGCGCTGATCGATTTTGTCGTCAGCACGAAGAACATCCGGATTTCGGCCGATCCGGATTGGCGCGTGCTGGGCTTCACGCTGGCTGCCGCGATTCTCACGGGACTGCTGTTTGGCCTGGCTCCGGCAATGCGCTCCCTGCGCATCGATCTAACGCCCGCGCTGAAGAACGGCGCTGCCGCCACCAATGCCCGCCAGGGCCGTTTCCGCTTGGGCAACATCCTGGTAGTGACTCAGGTTACCCTCACCGTGGTCGTGCTGGTGGGTGCCGGCTTGGTGGTGCACACGCTCCAAAATTTGCGCCATCTCGAACCGGGTTTCGCCACGGATAATCTGCTGACTTTCGATGTGGACGCGACTTTGAAACACTACACGGGAGAACGCCTCGCCGGGTTCTACCGCGATCTCCGGGACCGCTTCGCCGCCATTCCCGGCGTCCTCGCGGTCAGCTATTCGGATATTGTGCTACTTAGCGGAAGCCTGTGGAGTACCGACTTTCACCTGCTTGGCACGCCCCCCAAAGCCCGAGTTTCGGCGGACATGTTCCCGGTTGGTCCGCAGTTCTTTGAGACCATGAAAATCCCCGTCCAGCGCGGTCGCAAGTTCAACCCGGAGGAATACGACATAGCCGCAAAAGTAGCATCCGACCCGAAAGCAAAAGCGCAGATTCTGGTGCCGGCTATCGTCAACGAGTCGTTTATTCGAGCGTACTTCCCGAAAGGCAACCCGCTGGGGCGGCCGTTCGGCGATTACACTCCGAACCCCAGTGAAGATCCGGATGGGACGCCCAGCGCCGGCTGGCAAATTGTAGGCATAGTTCGCGACATGAAATACGATAGCCTCCGGCGGGCTATCGATCCCACTATATATGTTCCCAGCGCGGCTGGCGGTTCCTTCGAGTTGCGCACGGTCCGCGATCCCCTCTCGCTCGTGCCGGACGTGCGCGAAGTCGTGCGGCAGCTCGGCACCGACATTCCAATGGTCAACGTGAAGACGCAGGAGCAGCACATCGACCAACTGCTGTTTCAGGAGCGCTTGGTGGCGCGGCTTTCCAGTTTGTTTGGATTGGCGGCGCTGCTGCTGGCGTCCATCGGTCTTTATGGCCTGTTGGCCCACGAGGTTACTCGCGGAACTCGCGAGATCGGCATCCGGATCGCGCTAGGCGCGCCGGCCGGACAAGTATTGCGGCGCGTGGTGCGCCATGGCATCACGCTCGCGGCTGTCGGAGTGGCGCTCGGTATCGCGGCATCGCTCATGGCGACACGCCTGCTTGGCAGCATGCTCTACGATGTCAAGCCCGGCGATCCCGTAACGCTCGTAGCGGTGAGTATCCTGCTAATGCTGGTCGCGCTGGCGGCCTGCTACATTCCGGCGCGCCGCGCTATCCGGGTAGACCCCCTGGTGGCGCTCCGTTACGAGTGAATCATGGTCCTGCGGACCGCAACGAAGGACAAATAGCCTGTCCGGATATCGCCGACACCTGCTTAGCGAGTGCGCCACATCCACGTACTTTGGAATTATGATGGATTAGTTGAAATGCCCTTGGGCATCGAGCTGAAGAAACGAAACCCGACCGTTTGGAGAATCGACAGATGAAATCGAATGTGGAGAAAAGGCCTTCGGCGACAAACTGGTCGCGCCTCGCGTTGGCGGCCGTCTTGGCGCCTTGCGCGATAGGCAGCGCCCTTGCGCAAAATAGAGCTATCGACTTCCAGAAGGGCATGCCCTTCAGCGAGGGATACGTGGCGGGCAATACCCTCTACGTGGCAGGCCAACAAGGTCCCGACGCACAAGGCAAGGTCACTGGAACCGAGATCATACTGCAAACCACAAACACTATTGCCGCCATTGAAAAGGTAGTCAAGAAGGCAGGCTTTCAAATGACGGATATCGTGTCCATTACAGTGTACGTCACAGATCTAAATGACGTGCCAAAGATGAACGAAGTCTATAAGAAGCTCATGCCAGACCCGAAACCGGCCCGAGCCACTGTGCAAGTTGCGGGCTTGATCGGCGGAGCAAAGATCGAAATCTCGGCCATCGCCGTGAAGCGGTAGCTCATGCATAGCTTAGCTTAGCTCCTGGGCTCTCCGGTAACGCGCTGCGCATCGCGCGCTATCAATCAAAAAGGGACGATGAGAATCGCGACCTGGAACATCAACTCGGTGCGTCGGCGACTGCCGCTCGTCGTTGACTGGCTGGCAGCGAATAAGCCCGATGTGCTCTGCCTCCAGGAAACCAAGGTGTCCGACACGGAGTTTCCCGCCGTCGCTTTCCGCGATGCCGGATACCACGTCGCGTTCCGCGGCATGAAGGGCTACAACGGCGTCGCCACTCTGACCCGTCGCCAGCCCGAGTCCGTGTTCTATGGTCTCTGCGCGGGGCCTGACAGCGAAGATGTTCGTATCCTCGAAACTGTGATCGATGGTCTGCCCATCGTTAATACCTATGTTCCGCAAGGATACAAAATCGGCACCGATAAGTACGTCTATAAGCTGGAGTGGTTTCACCGCGTGCGCCGGTATTTCAGCGAGCGACTCGATCCAACGACGCCGGCCATCTGGCTCGGCGATCTGAACGTCGCGCCCGAGCCAATCGATGTTTTCCATCCTGAGCACCGGGTCAACGATCCAGACTTCCACATCGACGCACGTGACGCCTATCGCCACGCGGTCGGCTGGGGATTCGTCGATGTGTTCCGGAAACTCTATCCCGATCGGGTGCAGTATACCTACTGGGATTATTTCCGCAATGCATTCGGCCATGATTGGGGGTGGCGCATTGATCACATTTTGGCGACCGCTCCGCTTGCGGCCGTTTGCCGCACCAGCGACGTCGACCTGGAAACGCGCCGGGCCACGGGTGCGTCCGATCACGCCGTGGTTTGGGCAGATTTCGAGTTTCACAGCCGTTAGGCGGGATCAATCCCGGCGGAGTGCGGGCTACTGGAGGCCGGGGTCGTCGCGGCAGAGCAATGGAAGCCGCTAATCCGGCGGCAGGCCGGGGGTTCAGCTTCGCTCCAGACATGCGGCACTACTGCACGATCACCGTTCCGGCGCCTTGGCGCGACACGCCCGGTCCCAACCTGGCAACTGGTCGCCGCCATGCTGCGGAATCAACGGCGAGAAGTGGAAGAGCGGACGCACGCGCTGCCATCCCAGCAACGTCTCGCGTTTTCGTAACTTCGGATAACAAGGCCCGCTCGCAAGGGGTACGAAATCGATTTCCGCATAGCCCGTTTATCGGCCCAAGTGCACCGCCAGAATGATGCTGTATAATTCCCCCATGTGCGTGCTGCGAACCGTGCCCCTTGCCCTTGCCATGGCCACGCTAGCTTCGGCACAGCAGAGCGTCTCGTTTCCTACCGAAGATGGTGGGCGAGTTTGCGCCGATCTTTATGGCCGGGGTACCCGTGCGGTCGTGCTCGCTCACGGCGGCAGATTCAACAAGGAGAGCTGGCGGGTCCAGGCCAACGCTCTGGTGTCCGAAGGATTTCGCGTTCTGGCAATTGATTTCCGTGGATTCGGCTGCTCGACGGGTCCCGGCCAGGCTGATTTCGATAACGCGCCATTTGACAACGACGTGCTCGCTGCAGTTCGCTATTTGAAAGCGGGCGGCGCCAAAGCCGTGTCGGTTGTCGGAGGTAGCTTCGGCGGCGGAGCTGCTGGCGATGCGTCGATCAAGTCCGCGCCAGGGGAAATTGATCGCATCGTATTTCTCGGCGCCGCGCCGAACTTGCCTGCAGAAAAGCTGAAATCGCGAGCCTTGTTCATTGTTGCACGCGATGACGCCAACGATGCCGGCCTACGCCTTCCCGGCATCCGCGCTCAGTACGAAAGAGCTTCAGGACCGAAAGAACTGATCGTTCTGGACGGTTCCGCGCACGCTCAGTTTCTCTTCCAGACGGAGCAGAGTGCTCGCGTCATGCACGAAATCCTTCGATTCCTCTCAATGCCGTAGTGCAGGGTGGGCGGGCACCCGGCCATGTAGTCGCCGACTTGATTTTCCCGCCGCATCAACGCTCCGTGGCACGATGAAAGCTGGTGGAGCAGGCGCACCGCCACGTAAGAGTCATTATCCTCAAACGCCCTCGTCCCCGTTGCCGATCACCGCTCCCCCTTCGCCAACGCCAACAGCTTCTTTTCGCGTTTGCACTCCGCGGGCGTCCTGCCCTGCGACTCCAACCACCGCCTGAAATCCTTCATCCTTACCCTTTGCTCGACGGCGGGCTGCTTCACGCGGTGCAGGGTAGCATGTTTTGTCTTTTGTTCGCCTTGGCCGCTTTAGTACACTAAGCTGGAACAGTCATGACAGCGGAAAAAAGGACGATGGCCTTCGGCTGGCGCGTCTACGGTCTGGGCGTGATGGCGCTGGGCTTGGCCTGCCTGGTTTTTGGGGCCTTCGATCCGGGCCAGCCGGTGCCCAAGAACTTTCCCGCTCGCACTGCCCTAGCCTATGTTGCCGGTGCGTTCATGGTCGTCGCGGCCGCGGCCGTCGAGTGGCGTCGAACCGCTGCCTGGGGCGCCGCGGCGCTCACCGTCTACTACGCGCTCTTTGTCGTCGTCTTGATGAACGGCCGCCTGCTGCTTACCGATTACGCCGTATTCGTTACCTACGAAAACATCGCCATGCAGCTCGCGATTGCCGCGGGCGGGCTGATTATCTACGCCACCACCGCCAGGATCGATGCGGCGCTGGCCGCGCGCCTTACGCGCCTGGGCTGGCTGGCGTTTGGTGTCTGTGCGCTGGTATTCGGCGGAGCGCATTTTGTCTATATGCACCACACCGCGTCGCTGGTCCCCAAATGGCTGCCGCCTACGCAAGAGTTCTGGGCTTATGCAACCGGGATTGGCTTCGTCGCGGCGGGCGTTGCGATATTGACCGGCGTGCAGGCGCGCCTCGCCGCGATCCTGGCGACCGCCATGCTCGCGTCCTTCGGCCTGCTGGTGCACGAGCCGATGCTCCTGGCCGACCACTCGAGCCACTGGAACTGGACTGAGAGCGCCGTGAATCTAGCCGTGATTGGCGCCGCCTGGGTCGTGACGGACTCGCTGGCGCGGCGGAGGCGCAAGAACATTTTCGATTGACTGCTATAGAACTTCGGCCCTGTCAAACGAAGCCGTGGGGATGGACGGCGCGTCGGCCCGCTTGGCCACAATGCCCTTGCAGTCGCCGCTTCCGCTCCAGCAAGGGAAGTTTACGGTGGTCGCGCCGTCCAACTACAGCACATCAAATGCGTTGAAAGCTGCGGCCGTCGGCGGCGCATAAGATCGAAGAACTGCGGCTTGCCGTCCGGACCGAGGTAACCGATCTCGCGATCCAGCACGGCATCGCTGGCCACACAGGAAGGCATGTAGCGACTGGCAGAGTGCGGGAAGGATTTAAGTGTTTCCCTTGCGCGAAACCAGGCGCACAGCGCCTGGTAGCGGAAGCCATCGTACTTCAGCCCATACAGCCAGTCCAGGTGGTTTGGAGAGGCTGGCGCCGCTCCGCCAGCGGCCCAGGGGTGAACTTGAAGTTCGGGAACAATTTATAAGTATTAGCTGGGCTGTATGTTGGGTCTCGTGCCCAACCGCCGCGCGCGATTCGCGGGCCATTCGGGCAAGCTGCCGAACTGCGCTGGCTTGCTGTTCCACTTCGTAAATCGTCCAAGCGAATGATAACAGGGCATTTTGGCCGTCGTGGCCATTGAAAGGCGGAGCGTTAGATTCTGAAAACTCTCTGTGAACGCCAAGTAGAAATGTCCTATTCTCTGCCAAGTAGAAATGTCCGGTTTTGGGGCGGCTCGCAACGCCCGCAGCCGCGTTGTATGATTGGTTGACCTCGAGATGGGCAAAAAACACTCAGTGTCGAAATCAAAATCGGTCAAGGTTTTTGGCCACCCCTCCGGACGGGGCCTTACGGGGCTTCGTGTGGCCCTTGAACGGTGCCGACGGATAAAGGGCGGGGGGGACACGCCAGCAGCGTAGTGTTGTCGACCAACGTTGGGGGAAGGAGGGGTGTTGCGAAAATGGGCC
Organism: Bryobacteraceae bacterium; assembly: GCA_049516155.1. Classification (GTDB taxonomy): domain Bacteria; phylum Acidobacteriota; class Terriglobia; order Bryobacterales; family Bryobacteraceae; genus Bog-159. Next base: position 6,887 of record JBEKTJ010000126.1, on the reverse strand, counting down.
GGAATCTGGGTTTATCTCGGCCGTGATGGTGCGGATCTGGGGCGGCCCAGATGGAACGCCGTTTAACGAACGTGCGGAAGGGCCCACCGAGTGTACAATCTTAGCCGTTTTCGAGGTCAAGAAGGAAATCTCGGCTTACAAGGAGCGTGATTTTAAACATGATGAACGTTCTGACCATCGTCTACTTCGTCCTGACGATCTACTCGTTTAGTGGCGGATTGGTGCACGGTGTCGCGAATTACTCGTCATGGAAACTTATCAGTGCGGAGGATTTTCCAGTCGTTCATAAGTACGTCGACAGGCGAATTCTCGCGGTTTACGTTCCTTTCTTTTTCCTAAGTGTTGCGGTCAACATCTTACTGATCTGGTTTCACCCTCCTGCGATCTCCACAATGTTGGTGGTGATTGCGGCGGTCCTTAACCTCTTCATTTGGGTTATTACTGCGACGCTGGCCATACCGATTCACAAGCAGTTGGATCAGGCTAAGTCCACCGAACTGATCGGCCGCCTCGTGAACGTTCACGTGTACTTAAGACTCATCCCCGGCTCGCTCGTTATGATCGTAACGGCTCTAATGATGTATCAGGTGCTCAGTGCGGCCTCGTGACCGGGGATGGATTCTATTTGTGCGTAAACCCTCCGGCCACGACGCGGGTCGATGAGGATCAACAGGCGAGTGGCTCCCTTGCAGCGCCGCCGGAACAAACCTGACGGCGAAAAGAAGTGAGTCAGGGCGGCCGCCTGAGTGGATGACTGAGAATACATCCAAGCGGCGAGGACGTCCAATCGGCAGCAAGAACAAGACGTCCGCCAAAGCCGTGCAATGAAACATAGCCAGTGAAGCCTCGCCAAGCAGAAGTCCACCCTGTTTTTCCTCCGGGCGGCCTTACACCTCCCCATCCACTCACCCGCCACCACAGGAGATTACCGATCCCGTCAGAGCAGGTGGGCGCCGCGGAGCGCTTCTTACGTCCGCAACATGGATGCACGCCGGACGCGGCTGGCGGGCGATGAATAGTTCGAGAAGCTAGAGCGCGCACATCAGCCGGCCAACCCCAAAGCCGGAGTGCAAGCGCGATCCGGCAGACGTTTTGACGATCACGAGAACGCGCCGAGAATGACGTTCCGATAGATCATGGCAAGCGCACAATTGGGCACCCGCCCAAGGTTGACCCCAAAACTTCCAATCACACCGACGATCTAACCGGTGACCCGTCCTGGTGATTCTGGGACGCTTACGAAATGCCACCCTGGCGTTCAGAACCGCTGGCACATTCGTAGAAAGTGTGATCGTCTACAAATCCGGCGCTAACCCTCCTCAACTCGGCCAACCCTTGCGGGTTTTCGTAAAAAGTGTCGCGACCGGACAGGTTGACGTTGCCTACGTATCGTTAGCCTCGACCCGCCAACTAAAGCCGAGTTCAGGCTACCATTTTCAGGTTCCGCTTTTGCGAAGCGGAGGGCTCATGGTTAGCCAAGTAATCTATTGCCCTCCATTGGCGCCCTGAACGAACCCGGCCACGGGGAAAGAGCCGTCCCTGCAGAGAGCGCCCCCTAAGGAGCAAGAACTGTACAGCGTCGTTCACCATTTCGTTTAGGCATTGGACGCGCCCATGCCACGCTTTCACGTTGTGCAGCGGCCCCGTGCCGGTCAAAACATCGATAAGGCTGGTGTACCGATGATCGGACAGGGCTGTCTCGGCGGCGGCAGTGACTCGTTCAGCCGGTCCATGTAGGCATTATGATGAACTTATGAGTGACGCCGATTCGCGGACGGACTGGAACACTCTGAGGGAGGTTGTCAAGGCGGGTGGTCCGCTTCCGGCGCCGGAGCCGGTAGACCCGGCGGACCTCCGGCGGTACTGGGAATTCATAGAAGATATTAGGGCGCAGCATCCTCCGGCGGCGGGCGGCGCGATTGGAATTGATATCGGGTGCATCGAGGCCGAACTGCCCGGCGCGAACCTTCGGGCGATCTGGTTACGCGTTGTGCCCCTGCAAATAATGCAGATGCAGGGCGCACTGAAGGAATGGGAGCACGGCGCGGGCCTGGACGACGTAGTGTTCCAGGTAGCCGCGACTTTCCCCTTCCGCGGCAATAGAATCCATACCGAATCCTTCCGGGAACGAGTGCGCGCGGCGGCAGCGCAGCGTAACCCGTCCTGACATTCGAAGGAACTCCAACCGGCTCTCTCTCGTTACTGCAATGTGAAAGGGCGTGACACATTTTGCAGCTAGTCATCGACAGAGCCGGTAAGCTGTATCAAAACAAGGTTTGGGCCCTGCGGAATTTCAGCCTGCAACTGCGGCCGGGTGTGCTGGGCCTTCTGGGGCCCAATGGCGCGGGCAAGACCACGCTGATGAATATCATCGCCACCATCACGCGTGCGAGCGAAGGTACTGTAACCTGGAATGGCGCCGATCTTCGCCGGAACCCTGACGCGGTCCGCGCCGTGCTCGGCTATCTGCCGCAGGATTTCGGCGTGTATCCCAACTTGAACGCCGTGGAATTTCTGGAGTATTTCGCCGCAGTGAAGGGACTCGATGCGCCCAGCGCCCGCCGGCGCATCGACGAGTTGCTGCAACTGGTCAATTTGGCCGAAGTGCGCAAACGGCCGTTGGGCGGCTATTCGGGCGGCATGCGGCAGCGCATCGGCATCGCGCAGGCGCTGTTGAACGATCCGCAATTACTCATCGTGGACGAGCCTACGGCCGGCCTCGATCCGGAAGAGCGCGTGCGCTTCCGCAATCTGCTTTCCGATCTTTCGGGGGACCGCATCGTGATTCTCTCGACCCATATCGTGTCCGACGTGGAGGCCACCGCCACCGAAATCGCCCTTATCGCCGGAGGCACATTGGTCGCGCACGCGCCGCCCGAAGATCTGCTCCGCGCCGCCGAGGGCATGGTTTGGGAGTGGGTGGTTCCCAGCGCGGAACTGAGCGCCGTCAAGCAGCGCTATCGCGTTAGCGGCGCCGTGCGCCGGGCCGATGGCGTGCATGTGCGGCTGCTGACGGAATCCGCTCCGCCGGGCGCTGTGCCGGTGCCGGCTACGCTCGAAGACGCGTACCTGCATTGTCTCTCCGCTCACCGGGCCCATCGCGCGGAGGCGATGGCCACATGACCCGCGGCCGCGCGTTGTATCATCTGGCTCGCGCCGATTTTCTGGAACGCGTCCGCCGATACAGTTTCTTGCTCATACTCGCCTTTGCCGCCGGACTCGCTTATCTGACTTACACGGGAACGATCTCACTGGAGTTAGGCGAATACCGAGGCGTCTACAACTCCGCCTGGATCGGCAGTATGATGACTCTGGTCACCACCACATTCATCACGCTGGCCGGGTTCTACATGGTGAAGAATACCATCGAACGCGATCGGCAAACGCGTGTGGGATTGGTGTTGGCCACCACCCCGATGAGCAAGAGCCTCTACACGCTGGGGAAGGCGCTCAGCAACTTCGCGGTGCTGGCCGCAATGGTAGCCGTGCTGGCCCTGGCGGCCGTGATCCTGCAACTGGTGCGCGCCGAGGGGGGCGGATTGGAGCCGGGCAAGCTGCTGGCGCCATTCCTATGGGTGGCATTGCCGGCGATGGCGATGACCGCGGCTATCGCCGTGTTGTTTGAGACTCTGCCAGTGCTGCGCGGCGGCGCAGGCAATGTGATCTATTTCTTCGCGTGGGCGGCCTACCTGGGCTTCAGCGGGGTCGCCGGAGTGAACGAATATGTGGGGCTCGGCTTTTTCATGCGCAGCATGACGGGTGCGCTGAAACAGATCGACCCATCGCACACGCAAGAACAGTTCACGTTGCAGGCCGGGCCCGTCATGCACGCCACCAAGACGTTTCTATGGAATGGTGTGGATTGGACCCCGCAAGTAATTTTGGGCCGCCTGCAATGGGTGGTCATCGCCATCGGAATCGCCCGGCTGTCCGCGATTTTCTTCAATCGCTTCGATCCCGTGCGCGAGAGCTGGCGCCGCAAACACCTCACAGAGGCAACACCCGAACCTGCCGAGCAAGTGTCCACGGCGGCCGCCGCTCCGTCGGTCCTCCAAGCCGCGGTCCAATTGACACCGTTTGCCGGGACGGCTCGCGGTGGACAGTTCCCGCGGCTGGTGGTCTCCGAACTGCGCCTGATGCTGCAGGGGCGCGGATGGTGGTGGTATGCCGTAGCGGCGGGACTGTTCGTCGCGGCCGTCGCATGGCTGTGGCCGGTGCTGATCTGGTCGCAGATGGGCGCGCGCGAGGCCCGCCATGGCACTGAGCCGCTGCTGTTTTCGTGCGCGCACGCGCTCGGCCGGCAATTGCCGGCGATCTGGGTTGCGGGAGTGGTGGTGGCAATTTCGACCGGCGGGGGTCTGGGCATTCGCCTGCTGATCGGCGGCGACTGGCTGGGCTTTTCCGGATGGCTGGCGGGAGCGCTGTTCGTGCCGGCTCTTGCGCTGGCGCTGGGCGTCTGGAGCGGGTCGAGCAAGCCCTTCGAAGCCTTGTATACGCTGTTGTGGTATGTAGGTCCCATGAACCGCCTTCCAGGCTTGGACTTCATGGGTATGGCGGCCACACGGTATGGGACGCCATTCTATCTGCTCGCCACGCTGGCGCTGTTGATGGCCGCGTATGTGGGAAGGCGGGGCAAGCTTGGCTATGCGTAGGCGATGCCCTGTTATGCGGCAGCAACGGCGGTCTGCGGCTTAGATCCCGCGCGCGCGGCCAGCCACAGCCACCCCAGCGACACTGCTTGAAACGCCACTACTGGAACGACCACGCGCGGATCCCGCACGCCGCCGAACCACGCGCCGCCTATGAGCACCACCAGCGCCGTGACGGTGAGCCGCGCCGCCTCCGCGATCAAGAACTCGCGCCGGTTCTCCAGCACGCCGCCCAGGCAGACGAGCGATCCCAAAATGAACAGGAAATAGGCGATGTTGAGCGGCGCGGCCTGTTTGGGCAGCAGCGCTAGAAACTGGCTGTTGGCGGCGATCAGCGCCACAAACTGCACCAGGCCATAGGCGCTGAGCGCTACGTTGCGCGGCGGATCGAACTTGACGAAATCCACGCGCGGATCGTACGGGCGCTTGGGAAAACGCGCCGCCACGTCCGCCGGACGCCATCCCGGGGGCGCGAACCAAACCCTCACTTTGTCGGACCAGGACGCCGCGTGCCAGCAGTCCTTGGCCATCGCCACGTAGTAATGCAGGTTGGCCCACACAGGGTTCCAACTGTTCAACTGACCGCGGATGCCGAAGATGCACGGCTCTTCGGCAAGCTCCTCCTGGAAGCTGCCGAACAAACGATCCCAGATCAGAAACACGCCCACATAATTCTTATCCAGATAGATGTCGTTCTGCGCGTGATGCACGCGATGGTTGGAGGGCGTCTGTATCCAGCGGTCCAGGAAACCCAGCCGCCCGATGAGCTGCGTGTGCGGCCAGAACTGGTAGAACAGCTGGACCACGCCGACCAGCAACATAACCCCCACGGGGATGCCGCACAGCGCCATGGGCAGATAGAAAATCCAACCCAGGAAGGCGCCGGTGCCAGGTTGCCGCAGCGCGGTGGTGAGATTGAACTCCTCGCTCTGGTGATGCACCACGTGCGACGCCCAGAACAGCCCCACGGTGTGCCCCCAGCGGTGGTTCCAGTAGTAGCACAGGTCGTAGAAGACGAAGGCGAACACCCACGTGCCCCAATGCTGGGCAGGCAAGTGAAAGGGCGCCCAATGCAGCAGCACCCATTCATAAAAGAAGATACCCAGGAAGCCGAAGAACACGCGCACGCCCGTCGACACCACGCCGCAACTGAGACTGTTGATGGCATCCGCCAGGTGATAGTAACGCGTGCGCTTGACGCGGTCTACTGTGAATTCGAGCGCGATCAGCGCCAGAAAAACGGGTACGGCCAGCGCCACGGCTTTCGAGTAGGTGGTGTCCATAACCTGACAGGTGTTGCCTTGAACAAATCTTACCGCATCCGGCCCCCGACCTGTAGTGGAACCGTGTGCAACAATCAATATCGTGCAGACGTCCATAGGCCTGCTGGCCGGCCTGCTATTCACAGGGTCCGCGCTGTTCCCGCAATTCGAATACGACGCCAAACAGCCATTCGATACGAACTGCGAGCCGATCGCCACGCGGACAGACGCGGACGTCCAGGGCTGCGGATTTACAGGCCCTCGCGGAGGGCGCGTCAACTTTATTCTGGTCAAGCCCGCCAAAGGCAAGCCGGCCAAGCCGCCGTTTCCGGGAGTGATCTTCCAGCACGGTGGCGGACAGTCGATGACCAACTATCTGTCGGAAGCCCTGATTCTGGCACGCGCGGGCGTAATCTCGATCATCCCCGATGCGCCTGCCCGCGGAGAGGGGAAGAATTCCGAGATCAACACCGTGAAACTGGAGGCAGCCAGAGACTTTCAAGCGGAAATAGTGATCACAGAGCGGCGCGTGCTGGACTGGCTTCTGCAGCAACCGGGCATCGATGCGAAACGAATCGCCTATGTCGGACACAGCTACGGCGGCATTGCGGGCGGCGTGCTAGCGGGCGTCGAGCCGCGTATTGCGGCCCTCGTGCTCAGTGGAGCGCTACCGTCGGAGACGAGGCACATCCAGGAGAACGCGAGTTCATACTGGCAGGAAATGCGCCGGAATATGTCTCCCGAAGAATTCGCGAAGACGCTGGACATGCTGCGCAAGACGGATCCCGACCGCTATTTGCCAAAGGCGCGCGCGCCGGTGCTGGTGCAATGCGCGCGGCTCGATACCGATGACAATGTTCGCGGGTGCCCCATCGTGTACCAACTCGCCGGAGGCCCCAAACAACTGATCTGGTACGACGACGATCACCATTTCACCTCGCTCGAAGCGCTGCGCGACCGGCTCGCCTGGTTGGAG
>JBEKTJ010000125.1:0-19272 GCA_049516155.1 Bryobacteraceae bacterium | reverse complement strand
AGGAGTTTAGCAAGCTCCTCGCCGGCCTCCAAAACCAGTATCAGCCGCAAACCCAGACGGAGCAGGATCTGGTCGATCAAGCGGCCCTCGCCCAGTGGAAGCTGGCCCGCACCGAAGTCTTTGAGGACAAGTGCTATAAGGAAAACCCCACCCCCGCCGCCTGCGCCGCCATCCTCGACCGCATGACCCAGATCGCATGCCGCCTGGATCGCTCCTATCACAAGGCCTGCCGCGAGTTAGAGCGCCTCCAAGCCATTCGCGAAAAGTCGGAAAAAGCCCGGCGCCAGCCCCAGCCCTCCGCCGCAAAGCCGGATAAGCCGGACAAACGGTGCCATAACGGCAACCAGCCTCTCAACTACGAGCGGTCATGGACCAATTCCGATGGCGAGCGTGAAGTCCTCTTCCGTGCCGAGAACGGCAAATCCGTCGACGAGTTTAGCGGTGCGTCTCCCACCGAAGCGAAACCACCCACCCCGCCCGCCTAAACTCGATTGCCAACCGGAAAAAATGAACCTATCATGATAAAGCCGCGACATCGTGGCCTTCAGCCTGAAAGTATGCTTCAAGACCTTCGATTTGCGGTGCGGCAATTGCGCAAGAATCCGGCGTTTGCCGGTACAGCCATCCTCGTGCTGGCCCTGGGGATCGCGGCGAGCGTAGCGATTTTCGCATTCGTGGATGCGGCGCTGCTTCAGTCCCTGCCGTACCAGCGCCCCTCCCGCCTGGTGGTTGCGTATGAGACCACAAACGCATGCCGGGAGTGCAATCTTTCCTATCCGGATTATCTGGACTGGAAAAAAACCAACACCGTTTTCAGCTCGTTCGAGGCATGGGACGCTTCCGTCCATCTTTGGCGCAGTCCCGCGGGAGTACAGGCGGTTCGCAGCGCCCATGTGAGCGGCGGCTTTTTCGGCACTCTGGGAGTGGCCGCGATGCTGGGACGCGTCTTTGCCGATATGGACGACGCGCCCGCCGCGCCGCGCGCCGTTGTGCTCACCTACAGCGCGTGGCAGAGCCGCTTCGGCGGGAGGCAAGATATTCTCGGGCAGTCCCTGATTCTCGACGATGCGGCCTATTCGGTCGTCGGCGTTCTACCGCGCAAGTTTCACTTTGCGATGCGTGCCGCGGAGTTCTTCACCACGATCCACGACCCGAACCGCTGCGAACAGTCGCGCGGCTGCTTCGACCTTTCCGGATTGGGACGGCTGCGGGATGGAGTTTCTCTTGCAACTGCGACGGCCGAAACGAGGGCGATCGCGGCGCGGCTGGAGAAAGAATATCCGGCGTCCAACAAAGGGCGAAGCGCGCGGCTGGAGCCGCTTCGCGACGCGATTGTCGGAGACATCCGGCCGACTCTCCTGGTCTTGTCGAGCGGAGCGGGGCTGCTGTTGCTGATCGCGTATGTGAATGTGGCGAGCCTGCTGCTGGTCAGAGCCGAAAGCCGAAAGCGGGAGACGGTGCTGCGCGGAGTTCTGGGAGCCTCTCTGGGGCGGCTGGTACGCCAGTTTGTGACCGAAGGCGTGTTGCTTGTAGCGGTTGCGCTGGCCCTCGGTATCCCGGCGGCTTCCGCGGCCATTCCCTGGCTGTTCAGTCTGATTCCCGAGCGCCGGCTGCGCGGAATGCCCTATTTTCGCGATGCCGGGCTGCATCCGCCCGTGCTCCTGTTTGCAGCCGCAATTTCGCTGCTCGCGGTCCTCGTGTTCTCCGTGACGCCGGTTTTGCGGCTATCGCTTTCCAACCTGCGCGAGGACCTTGCCGAAGGCGGCCGCGGCGCCGCCGGAACCGTATGGAAACGTTTCGGGTCGAACCTGGTGGCGGCGGAGCTGGCTATCGCAATGGTGCTGCTGGCCAGCGCGGGACTGTTGGGTAAGAGCCTGTACCGCCTGCTGCATGTCGATCTGAACTTCAATCCGGCAAACCTTGCCACCCTGGAGATCGACGGGCATGGCGCCGGCTACGAGCGGGACGATCGGCTAAGGGCGCTTTCCCTGCGCCTCGTCGAGCGCATCTCGGCCATGCCGGGGGTGGTTTCCGTCGCCCATACCAGCGATCTTCCCATCACGTGCAACTGCGATTCGACGGACTCCCGGGTGCTGGGGCACCCCTGGTACGGCGAGTCCGACAAGGTTCTGCAGCGGGAGACGAGCGCGGATTACTTCAAGGTATTGCAGGCCAGGTTGATTGCCGGGCGCTTGTACACGGAAGCCGACGATAGTTCGAAGCCGCGGGTTGCCGTGATCAATCGGGCGCTGGCCACACGGTTTTTCCCGGGTGAAGATCCCCTGGGCAGAATAATCGGCGACGCGCAGCTTTCACCGGATTCGCGTGCGCAGGTTATCGGCGTAGTCGACGATGTGCGGGAAGGCGACCTGGTGGAACCACTGATGCCGGCGCTGTATTACCCGTTCAAACAAGACCCCGGCGGCCGCTTGTTTCTGGTGGTCCGCACAGGGCCAGACCCCGCGCCGATGATGCCGTCTCTGGTTCGTGCGATCCATCAGGTGGATCCCAACCTCGGTGTCAGAAACGAATTTGTCATGGACGATCGCATCAACGACTCGCCAGCGGCTTTTCTGAACCGATCGTCGGCTTGGCTGGTCGGAGGATTTGCGGCATCGGCTCTGTTGCTCGGAGCGATCGGCCTGTATGGGGTGATTGCTTACTCGGTGAGCCAGCGGACGCGCGAGATCGGCGTGCGAATGGCGCTGGGGGCGCAGCCCGGGGCGGTTTATCGATTAATCCTCGGCGAGGCCGGCTTTGTCGCGGCCGTTGGAATTGTGGTTGGGCTGGCGTGTTCGGTTCCCGCCGCTCGATTGCTGGGGAGTTTGCTGTTTGGTGTGCAATCCTGGGATATGCCTACGCGGGTCGGCGTGGCTGTGGTGCTGGGGATTTGTGCAATGTTGGCGAGTTACTTGCCGGCGCGGAAGGCGGCGTCGGTGGATCCCGTGGAGGCGCTCCGCGCAGAGTAGGTGTTTCTTGTACTGATTTGGGAGGTCCATGCCGCCGGCTATTCTCGCCCTTTTCCTTGCATTCTCTGGAACCGCCTTCTGGATGTCCGTCGCCAACCTGGCGCTGCTCGCGATCGGGCTGTTGGCCGCGAAGAGCGATATCGCTCAGGCGCGCGGTATCGACAAGATCGTAGCCCTGACCCACTTGTGCGTCGCCATCCCGTTGGCCGCCTTCGGCGCGGAGCATCTTTCGATGCCACAGTCCCTATTGGGCGGGGTGCCCCCCTACATGCCGTGGCGTATGTTTTGGGTATATTTCGTCGGCGTTGCGCTGATCGCCGCTTCGCTGAGCATAGCCACTAAGCGTCAGGTGCGGTGGTCCGGCCTGCTGTTCGGGGCCATGATGTTCCTGTTTGTTGCGATGTTGCATTTCCCGGGAGCGATCACCGCCGGCGGCCGAATTCGATGGACGATCGTTTTCCGGGAAATGTCGTTCGGCGGCGCCGGTTGGGTCTTGTCCGGAATCGCGATGGGTGGGGATCGGAACGGGCACGGTAACGGCAAGGTTCTCATTACTGTGGGCCGCGTGGCGATCGCGATCACGGCGATCTTTTTTGGCGTTCAGCACTTTCTGCATCCGCTCGGACTTCCCGGAGTTCCGCTCGAGAAACAGATGCCCCCATGGGTTCCCTGTCGTGCCTGCATCGACTATCTGACGGGCGCGTTTCTCGTGGTTGCCGGCTTCTGCTTTCTGCTGGCGCGTAAGACGCGCATGGCGGCCACTTATCTCGGCGCCTGGATTGTGCTCCTGGTTGTGGCGATCTACGGGCCTGTCCTGGTTGGGGCCCTGGCAGACCCGAATACCGGCGTGCAGGTTGAGGGGGCCAACTACTTCGCCGACACGCTTCTGTTTGGCGGAGCGATTCTTTCGCTGGCCAGCATCGATCGGAAGTATGCCAGGAACTTCCGCGACGCCGCGGCTTCTAAATTAAAATGAATACCCGCATACGCATCGGTGCAAACATGGGGATTCTCGCGCAGGATCTACGCTATGCGGCACGCGGATTCGCGCGCTCGCCTACGTTCACCCTGGCCGCCGTGTTTGCCATCGCATTGGGAACCGGCGCCGGCACGGCCGTGTTCAGCGTGGTCGACCGCATCCTCTTTCGCAGCCTTCCCTACCCGCAGGCGGACCGCCTGGTGTCGGTTGGTTTTGTGGCGCCCATCATCCCGCAGGAGTTTATGCTCGGCGCCGATTATCTGGAGTGGCGCGCCAGCCGGCAACCGTTTGAGTCGCTGACCTCCTGGACGGGCATCAACGATTGCGACTTGACCGGCGCGAGTCCGGTGCGCCTGGCATGCGCGCAGGTGGAAGCCGGTTTTCTGCCCACGCTCGGCATCCAACCTATCGCCGGCCGCAACTTCACACGCGATGAAGACCGGCCCAACGCGCCACCCGTCGCGCTGCTTTCGTATGGTTTGTGGCAGAGCCGCTTCGGCGGGGACCGCATGGTGGTGGGTAAGACCGTGCCCCTGGATGGCCAGTCGGCCACGATCCTGGGTGTCCTGCCGCCGGATTTCGAGATGCCCACTCTGGAACATGCCGACGTGCTCGTCCCACAGGCCCTGGATGAGGCCCAGCAACACCGGCCCAACACTGGCCGCGTGCTGTGGTCCATCGCCCGCCTGAAATCTGGCGTGACAGCGGCGCAGGCCGCAGCCGCACTGCAGCCGCTCTTTCAAGAATCCCTGCGATTCGTTCCGGGACCCTTCCGCAAAGAGGTCAAGCTGCGCGTGCGCCCGTTGCGCGATCGCCAGATCCACGACGCGCGCCTGGCATCCTGGATACTGCTGGGCGCAGTGTTAGCCGTGCTCTTGATCGCGTGCTCCAATGTAGCCAACCTGCTGCTGGCGCGCGCGGCCACGCGCCAAAGGGAGCTAGCCGTACGCCTGGCGCTGGGCGCCGGCCGCGGCCGCCTGATTCGCCAGACTTTGACCGAAAGCCTTCTACTGGCAACCATCGGGGGCGCGGCCGGAAGCCTGCTCGCCGCCGCGCTGTTGCGCATTTTCGTGACTATCGCGCCCGAAGGCATTCCGCGCTTGCAACAGGCCGCCGTCGATCTGCGCGTCTTGCTCTTCACCCTGGCAGTCTCGCTGGCTTGCGGCGTCATATTCGGACTGGCGCCCGCACTGGAACATCCGCGCGCCGAAACGCTGGCCGGATGGCGGTCCCTGGGCGCACGGCATCATCTGTTCCGCCACAGCTTGGTGGCCGCGCAAATCTGCGCCTCGCTGGTCCTGCTCACCGGCGCCAGCCTCTTGCTGCGCAGCCTGTGGAATCTGCAAAATCAACCACTCGGGATGCGCACCGGCAGCGTGCTCACGGCCACCGTCACGCTGGCTCGAAAGCCGTACGCGGAGCCGGCCAGCCAATTGGCGTTCTTTGAAGAACTGGAAAGGCGATTGCGTCGCATCCCCGGCGTGACCCAACTCGCCCTCAGCGACTCGACGCCGCTGAGCGGGATCGCGCGAACCACCATCTACTCGGTCATCGACGTGGCGGGCCGCCCCCGCGCCGCCGAAGGCACCGGCGGTATGGTGACATGGCGCGCCGTCACCCCCGGCTACTTCGCGGCGCTCGGAGTTCCCATCCTGCGCGGCCGCGGATTTCAGGAGCACGACCGCGATCCGCAGCAGAATACCGTGATCCTCAGCGATGCGCTGGCGCGGCGCATGTTCCCTGGTGAAGATCCGCTCGGCAAGCAGATTCAGCCGGGCCGCTCCGGACCCTGGCTGACCGTTATCGGCCTGGCCGGCAACGTGAAGAACAGCGCGCTGATGGATCCCGACGATCCCGAATTCTACGTGGTACGCAAGCATGCACCCGAGACCTTGGGCCGCACGGCCACGGCCATTCTGAGCGGCCCGGTCGATCCCGCGCCCCTGGCCCGCTGGGTGCGCGCGGAGGTAGCCGCGCTCGACCCCGCATTGCCTGTGAAAATCGAGACCCTCGACCAGCGCGTCGGCCAATTGGCCCAGAGGCCGCGTTTCAACGCCTGGCTCTTGGGCCTCTTCGCCGCCATGGGATTGTTGCTGTCGGCGATTGGTCTCTATGGGGTGGTCTCCTTCCTGGTGGCGCAGCGCACCCAGGAGATCGGCGTGCGCATGGCGCTGGGCGCAACCCCCGGTGCGGTGCTGCGCCTCGTTATGGGACACGCCGCCCGCTGGACCTTGGCTGGCGCCGCGCTGGGGGTGATCGGCGCCTGGTTTACGGCGCGAATGCTCTCGGCTATGCTGTTTCACGTCTCGGCGAGGGATCCCTGGATATTCGCGGCTGCGGTAGCCGCATTGTGGGCCATCGCGATGCTGGCGGCCTGGGGGCCGTCGCGGCGTGCGGCGCGCCTGGATCCCATGCAGGCGCTGCGCCAGGATTGAAGAGCGCACGCACTCATGCGTGCCGCGTCCCGGCTCCTTGGGGCGCGAGAGTCTGGCGCTCCTGCTATAATTAGTTTTCCCCTAATCTCAGGAGATTACGATACATGTTCGATCTGTTCCGCAGCCGAGACAAAGTCGTGCGCATCATGCTCGGCGGATTGCTTCTGGTGGTAGCCTTGTCCATGTTGACCTACCTGGTGCCCAGCTACAACATGGGCGGCAGCGGCGGGTCGGATCAGGTGGTCGCCGAAATCGGTAAAGAAACCATCACCCTGCCCCAGGTGCAGCAAATTGTGCAGATGAAAATGCGCGGTCGCCAGTTTCCCCCGGAGTTGGTCGCGCAATATATCCCGCAGTATCTCGACTCCATGGTCAACGAGCGCGCTTTGGCCTTCGAGGCCAAGCGGCTGGGGTTCAAGGTTTCCGACGCAGATCTGGCCGCCGGTATCCGGCAAATGATTCCGCAACTGTTTCCGGACGGCAAGTTCGCCGGCAAGGATGCTTATGCGCAGTTGCTGGCCCAGCAGAACCTGACTATCCCGCAATTCGAAGACGACATGGCTCGCCAGTTGCTCATCACCAAATTGCGCAACGTCGCCCTGGAAGGCACCGTCGTGACTCCCCAGGAGATCGAGCAGGAATACAAGCGCCGTAACGACAAAGTCAAACTCGAATACGTGAAAATTACAGGGGATAAACTGCGCGCCGAAGTACAGCCTACGCCCGACGAGCTGCACAAATACTATGAGGCCAATAAGCCCCTGTATCAGTTGCCCGAGAAGCGCGATCTCGGCATCGTGATCGTCGACCAAGCCAAGCTGGAGCAGACCATCCAGCCCACCGACGCCGATCTGCTGCGCGTCTACACCGAAAACAAGGATTCATATCGCACCCCCGAACGCGTCAACGTGCGGCACATCCTGCTCAAGACCAATGAAAAGGACCCCAAGTCCGACGCCGCCGTCAAGGCCAAGGCTGACGATCTGGTGAAGCAGCTCCGCAAGCCCGGCGCGAATTTTGCCGAGATGGCCAAGAAATATTCCGAAGACCCGGGCTCCAAAGATAAGGGCGGCGAATACGATGGGGTGGTGCGCGGCCAGATGGTCGCTGAGTTCGAGAAGGCCGCCTTCTCTCAGAAAGTCGGCGAAATCGGCGATCCCGTGAAGACCACTTACGGCTATCACATCCTTGAGGTGCTGAAGCATGAGCAGGCGCAACTGAAGCCCTTTGACGAACTGAAGCCGCAGCTCGCCGCCGAGTACAAGAAGCAGCGGGTGAACGACATGGTGCAGCAGCTATCGGATAAGGTGCAAGCCGCGCTGACCAAGGATCCGCTGCATCCCGATAAGGTGGCCGCCGATTTGGGCGTGCAGTATGTGAAGGCCGATAATGTAGGCGCCGGCAGCACTCTGCCGGAGGTGGGCGTGAACAAGGAGTTTGAGAGCGCGGTTTCCAGCTTGAAGAAGGGCGATGTGTCGCAGCCCGTCGTGTTGACCGGCAATACCAAGATCGCCATGGCCGTCTGCACCGCCGTGATCCCCGCGCACCCCGCGGCATTCGAGGAAATGCAAGCCAAGGTGCGCGATGCCTTCATCAACGACAAGGTCAAAAAGCTGGTCGACCAGAAGGCCACCGAACTGGTGGAGAAGGCGCGCGCGGATGGCGGCGATCTGGCGGCCGCCGCCAAGTCCATGGGGCTGGAAGTGAAGACTTCCGACGCCGTCGACCACGCGGGCGCTATCGAAGGATTGGGATCCGCGGGCATGTTCCCGGAGGCGTTCTCCAAACCGGTCGGCACTCTCATCGGCCCCAGCGGGTTGACCGCCGATTCGAAGGTCGTGTGCAAGGTGGTCGAAAAGATCCCCGCCGATCTATCCGGTCTGGCCGGGCAGCGCTTGGCGATTCGCGACCAGATCAAAAGCGAAAAAGCGCGGGCCCGCAATGCCCTCTTTGAAGAAGGCGTGCGCGAGGCGCTCACTAAGGAAGGCAAGATCAAAGTCCATGAAGATGTAATGGACCGCTTTCTCGCCAGTTATCGCGGCTGACGCCGGCTATCGTAATGATCCATTCCCTGCTGGACTTCTTGCGCTCCCTGACCGATCCGGAGCGGCTGATCCAACTTTTGAGCACGCTGCTGACCGGATGGCTGGGTTACGCCGTGCTTTTCGGCTTGGTCTTCGCCGAGACGGGGATGCTGGTGGGCTTCTTCCTGCCTGGCGACTCGCTGCTGTTCACCGTGGGCGTGGTTTGCGGCGCCGGACAGCTCAATATTGCGCTGGTAATTGTGCTGCTGATCTGTGCCGCCATGCTGGGCGATACGGCCGGCTACATGATCGGCCGGAGCACCGGCCCGCACATCTTCAACCGGCCGGATTCGCGCATCTTCCGCCAGGAGCATTTGCGGCGCACGCACGAGTTTTACGAAAGGCACGGCGGCCGCACCATGGTGTATGCGCACTTTATCCCCATCATCCGCACCTTTGCGGCTTTCGTCGCGGGGGTGGGCCGTATGAATCTGGTGCGGTTTCTGTCGTTCGATATATTCGGTGTAACCGGCTGGGTGGTGATGATGACGATGGCGGGCTATGAACTCGGCGGCGTGGGCTTCGTGCGGCACAACTTCGAGAAGCTGATTCTGGGGATTATCGCGCTGTCGCTGTTGCCGGCCGGACTGGAAGTGCTGAAGGCCCGGCGGCGCAGCATGGCGGCCGCCCCTACTTCAAATACTTGATAAACAAAACCTCATTCCCTTTATCGTTATAAATCAGTTCATCCACCAGATTCCGAGTCAGTAATATCCCAAACCCCCCCGGCCGCACGCCCTGTTCCGCGCGGATCTCCAGGTGGCGCGCAGGCTCCCCCGGCGGGTTGGCAATGGCCGCGTGCGAGATGGCATCGAACGAAAACCCCTTGCCCGGATCCTGGATCAGGTATACGATGGCCCGCGTGGTGCGCACATAAGTCACCTGCACGCGCTTGTCGGGGTCCGATCCCCCGCCGTGCTCGATGGCGTTCATCAGCAGCTCGCGGAAGGCGGAGGCGATGTTATCCCGCTCGTGCGGCGAAAAGTCCATCTCCATCTCGCGCACGAACTGCATCAGCCGGTCGGCCGTTTCCATCTTGCAACGTAGCCGCAGGCTGATCCATTCCGGACTCGCCGAAAGCACTTCGATATCGTCCTGCCACGGGCCTGTCTGCACCGCCTGCGCGATCGTGTCGGCGACCGTGTTGGGCGCGAACGGTTTGCTGAAATAGCTGAATGCTTGTTCCCGGATGGCGCGCACGATGTTGGCTGGCGTACTGTCGGCGGTCATCACCATTACCTTTGCTTCCGGCCGGATTTCCCGGATCTGGTGCAGCAGTTCCAGGCCGTCCATGCCCGGCATGCGGACGTCGGTCAGCACCACATCGTAAGAATGCTCGCGCGCGCGCGCCAGCCCTTCCAATCCGTCGTAGGCGCTGTCGATTTGCCACTCCGGGGGACGCAACACGGCCGCCAGCAGCTCGTGCACGGCGGGATCGTCGTCCACTAGCAGCAGCGTGTGCGCGCTCATGCGGTCTCCAGTGTTGGGGTGAAGGCGCTGCCGCGCCCGGGGTTGCTTGATAGCTGCGTGATCGAGCCGAACGGCGAGAGCATGGCCGATGCGATATCGGCCACCACCGTCAGTTCCTCAATGCGCTGTCGCAGGTTCCTGGCTGCCATTGCCCTCAGCTTGCGTGCTTTCAGTCTAGCGCGACTGCGTGGTTCCTGGCGCATCCGCGGCGACCGCGTTTACTGCATGCTACTTTGTCAGTCATGCCGGACGACCACGCCCTTATCCAAATCGTAGACGCCGCCCTGGCTGAAGCGGCGCGCAAGAGCGGACCGTGGCTGCTGTGCCGTCCGGGGTGCGCGCAGTGCTGTTTGGGCGAGTTTCCGATTACGCAGCTCGATGCAGTCCGGCTGAGTCGGGGGTTGGATGAATTGGCGACCGGCGATCCGCAACGGGCAGCGCACGTTCGCCAGCGCGCCCGCGCAATCGCCGCCAATCCCACGCCGATGGCGGATGACGACCCTTGCCCCGCGCTTGACCCCGCCACCGGAACCTGCGATTTGTATGCGGCGCGCCCCCTGACCTGCCGCATGTTTGGTCCTCCGGTGCGTTGCGAATCCGGCGATCTGGGAGTGTGTGAGCTGTGCTTCGAGGGCGCCAGCGAGGCCGAAATCGCCGCTTGCGAAGTGGAATTCGATCCCCAAGGGCTGGAAACCGTATTGCTGTGCGAGTTGGAAGAAAGCACCGGTGTGCGCGGCGAGACCACGGTGGCGGCAGTTCTATCCGTGTAGCGCACCGTAGAGCGCCTGCTTCCACCTTGGCACGTCGATGGTCCAGCAGATCCGCGCTTTCCCACCTCCCTCCAGCGCCTGTTTCCAAATATCGCGATTACGATGGTTGCCCGCGATGTCCAGACGGTCCACCACGGTCATACCGCGGGTCAGCTCGCTGGCCGTTTCGACGTCCAGATAGTGCGCGCTGGCAGATGTACAGATCGTCGGATCCAAGGCGATCGACATGGCCACCGGGTCGGGAAGGGAGATGCCGGTTTCGCCGGTCTGCACCTTATATGCCGCCATAGCGGTGCTGTTGCATTCGATGGCGAAACGGGCCAACGGCGTACCGATGCGCAGCACGTGCTCGATGTCGGCCGGGTCCAGCGCCGCTGTGCCGCGGCAAAGATGCCAGCCCACCAGCTCGATGGGCAAGCCGGAGCGGGCCACCATGCGGGCCGCTTCCGGGTCGACCCAGACGTTGTATTCGGCTGCGGGCGTCACGTTGCCCTCGCAACACGGCGCCCCGCCCATCACCACGGCGCGGCCGACGTTCGCGGCGATCTCCGGCGCGCGGGCCAGCGCCAGCGCCACGTTAGTCAGCGGACCGAGCGTTACCAGCGTGATGCCCGGATTAGCGCGGATGGTTTCGACGATGGCTTCCACCGCATGTGCGGGTTCGGGCGAGCGGCGCGGCGCCGGATAGTTGTGGTCGCCCAAGCCGTCCTTGCCGTGAAACCATTCGGCGTGCATGTATTCGCGCAATAGCGGGCGCTGGGCGCCGGGATAAACCGGCACGGATGAACCGCACAGCTCAGCGGTGTAAAGCGCATTGCGGGCGGCCTGCGCGACGGGCACGTTGCCCGCCACGATGGTGATGGCGCGCACGTCCACATCGGGCGCGCGCAGGGCCATGATCAAGGCTACGGCGTCGTCGGAGGCGGTGTCGGTATCGATCAGGAAGGTGCGCGGCAACCGAATCAGAATAACAGGTGGCGCAGGCGTCAAGCCCGTGATCGTTTATTCGCCCAGCCGTTCCGGCATGTCGGCCAGCACGTAGCTCATCACCGCCATTGCCGCAGTGCACTGCCGGAACTCTCGCGGGTCGATTTTGTCCACCGTGTCGGTGCGCGTGTGGTGCCAGTCGAAGTAGTGCTGCTCCACGGTAAGCAGGCCGAGTCCGGGGACGCCGTCGCGCATGAGCGGGGCGATGTCCGCGCCGCCGCCGCCTTCGCGAACCGTATCCGCGCCTATCGGCTCCAGCAGGCGTCCGATCTCTTTGGCGCGGGCCAGCGCAGCCCCGCCGGGTGTCACGCCAAAACCCAAGGGCTTTTCGGCGCCGCCGTCCATTTCGATGGCGGCCACGTAATCGTGTATCTTGCCATCCACCATAGCGCGATAGGCGCGGCCGCCGGCCCCCCCGTTTTCTTCATTGGTCCAGAACACCACGCGCAGCGTACGCCGCGGATGCAGTCCCAGCTTCTTGATGACTGCAGCCGCTTCGAGCGCCGCCATGATGCCGCTGCCATCGTCCTGCGCGCCCGTGCCCACATCCCATGAGTCGATGTGACCGCCCATCACCACAATTTCTTCGGGTTTCTCGCGGCCGGGGATTTCGCCCATCACGTTGGCGGAATCGGCATCGGGCAGCATGCGCGCCTCCATATATAAATGCACGGCGACGGTTTCGCCGGCATCCGTCAAGCGCTGGATGAGCGTGGCATCTTCCAGCGTGATGGCGGCGGCGGGAATCTTGGGATCCGATTCCGAGTAGACCAACGCGCCGGTGTGCGGCGTCTGCATGGCGAGCGACCCGACCGATCGAATCAGCATCGCCACGGCCCCCAGCTTGGCCGCGCGCGAAGCGCCCGACGCACGATACTGCACCGTCTTGCCGTAGCCTTCGTAGGGCACGTTGAAGAGCACAATCTTGCCGGCTACCTTCTCGCGGCCCAGTGTGTTCAGCGCATCGAAGCTGGCGACCGAAACTACCTCGGCGGTAACGCCGTCCGGCGGAGTCGCTACGCTGTCGCCGAGCCCCAGCATCGTCAGCGGATGGCGCACCGGTTTGACTATCTCGGCGTCTTCCCGGCCACGCACCCAGTGCGGCACCTTAACGGCGGGCGTGGCCACGTTCTCCAGACCGTCCCGCTGCATCTGCCCCGCTGCCCACTGAATCGCGGCGTTCAAGGAGTCCGACCCGCTGATCCGGTTGCCGATGCGGTCGCAGAGATACGAAAGCTTGGCGTAGCCGTCCGGGTCGGCCAGCGCGGCGGCAATGATGCGCGCGGAGACGTCCTTATAGGATTCCGGGAGCGGCGAAGCGGCCGAGAGCAAAGCGGCGGGGAGCAGCACAACGGAAAATCGCGAGAGGGCCATTCAGATAGTCTACCCGACCGCTACCCTTCGAGCACCCGGCGCAGTTCTTCCGGCCGGAAACAGTGCGCAAACGCCGTCTCGCGCAGGATGCGGCCCGCGCGCACCAGTTCAGCCAAAGATTGCTCCATAGTCAGCATACCCTCCGCGCGGCCGATGCTGATTTGGCTGCGCAACTGGTGGTCGTCGCCCTTGCGGATGAGGTTGCGCACCGCGTCGGTAGCCATCATGATCTCGAGCGCGGGATAGCGGTTGACGCCATCCACCGCGGGAACCAGTTGCTGCGCGACGACGGCCAGCAGCGCGAGCGACATTTGCTGCCGCATTTGTCCCTGATGTGCCGCCGGAAACGCATCCAGGATGCGGGAGACAGACTGCGCCGCATCGTTGGTATGCAGGGTGGAGAAAACCAGATGGCCGGTTTCCGCGGCCGTGAGCACGGTGGCCATGGTCTCCGGGTCGCGCATTTCGCCCACCAGAATCACGTCGGGAGTCTGCCGCAGAATGCTGCGCAGCGAGTTGACGAAGTCCGGCGTATCGTGTCCAACCTCGATTTGCTCAACGATGGAGCTGCGGTTCGCGTGTTGGTACTCTATGGGGTCTTCGATGGTCACGATGTGCGTGCGGCGGCGGGTGTTGATCAGATCGATCATGGCTGCCAGCGTGGAACTCTTGCCGGAGCCGGTGGCCCCGGTCACCAGCACCAGTCCCTGGCGGCGCTCGGCGATGCGCGCGAGAGCGGCGGGCAGGTGTAGCGATTCAAGCGTCGGAATGCGCGCCGGCAGCAGGCGGATGCTGGCCGCCAGCGTACCCCGCTGATAGTGGATGTTGGCGCGGAAGCGGCCCACGGGATCGCGCACGAAACAGAAATCCACCGACTTTTTCTTTTGCAGATCCTCGTACTGCCGGGAATCCAGCAAGGGTAAGACGAAGTTGCGCACATCCTCGGGCGATAGCGGCGGTCCGGCGGCTGGAGCCAGCGCGCCGTTGACGCGTAGCGCAACCGGAGTACCGGCGATCAGCAGGAGATCGGACGCATTCTGGCGGCCGGCGAAGGCCAGCAATTGATCCAGCGAGCCGGCGTTTTGCGGAGGGCGCGGCGCAGTCGGCTTGTCGGCGGGGCGTGAACCGGGCGCGGCGCGGTTCAACTCCTCGACGATGCGGCTGAGATCCTGATCGTAGCCTCCCACGGTTCAGACCTTGCTTTCAAGCCCTAGTGTCGCTGGGCGGGGGTGGCGCGGGCGATTCGGCGGGGGGCTGCGGTTCGACCCGCTCGACCCGCTCAACTACGATCGTGAAGTGCGCCAGATGCGCGGCGATCGCGCCCACCGCAGCCAGTATTGGAGCCGCTACGGCGCCGATAGCCGCCACGGTGAGCGGGATTTCGATGAAGGTGTGGCCATGCTCATCGCGGATAATGATGCGGCGGACATTGCCTTCGTGGATGATCTCCTGGACCTTGTCGACGAGTTCCTTGCCGAGGACTTTGAACTCTTCCAGGTTGACATGAAAGTTTTCCATAGGGTTGAATTCAGTGTAGCAGGCGGGTGCGCGAGGCCTTCGCCGGGCCCCGCGTTTTTCGAGGTCGGGGGAGCGCGCGTTCGTACACCCGGCCCGTCACGGCGCCGGTTCTTCAATCGCCAGAATCCGATCCGCGGCCACATTGTGCAACACTTGGTGGATGCGGCTGGGCCATTTGATATCGATCTCCCGAATAGTCTTCGCCGCCCCCAAACCGAAGTGTACGCGCGAGTCGCTAGCGCAGGCATAACCCACCGCCGTGGTCACCTCGTTATACTGCTTCGCGCCGTCCTCGCCGGTAATGCGGATTTGCGCCCCCAACGCCATGCGGTTGCTCTTTCTGCCAGTCAGCTTCAGCAGAATCCAGTGGTTGCCGTTCCGCGAAATATTGTGGAAGTACTGCACCTTTCCGTTCAGCACCGAGACCACCGCGTCAATCCGTCCGTCGTTGTCCATGTCGCCGAAAGCCACACCGCGATGTGCGGCCGCTGTCTGGAAATCGGCGCCCGCCGTACTGCTCACATCCTCAAACTTGCCGTTCCCCAGATTGCGGAAAACGGTGTTGGGCTCCTCGTAATGGCGATTGGAAAACTGCGCCACGTTGTCCAGCACATTCCCGCGCGCCACGAACAGATCCTTCCAGCCGTCGTTATCGAAATCGACGATTCCATTCCCCCATCCGGACATGTCGCGCGTCCCCGATAGGTGCATTTGGAAGGTGCGCTCCCAAAACTGGCCGTCTCCGCGGTTTTGAAACAAAGGAAACGACTCGTTTTCCACGGCCGTGTGCCAAATGTCGGGACGGCCGTCGTTATCCACGTCTTTGAAATCGGCCCCCATGCCGGAAATTGCGCTACCGCTCTGCGGATACGCCACGCCCGACTCCAGCGCCACCTCCTCGAATTTCTTGCCGCCCAGATTGTGGAACAGGAAGTTGGGACGGTTGTCATTCGCCACGAAGATATCCATGAAACCATCGCCGTCGTAGTCCGCAATCGCCGCGCCCATCCCCTTGCCCGCGTATTTGGCGATGCCCGTTTCGGCGGACACGTCGGTGAACGTGCCGTCGCCATTGTTGCGATAGAGCGTGTTCGGCAGGTTCGCGTAGTTCTTCGGATGGCAATACGCCCGCAGTTCGGGTTTCGGACCGCAGAAAGGGTCCTTGTTCACCTCCCACTTGCAGTAGTTGGAAACGAACAGGTCGGGGAGGCCATCGTTGTTGTAGTCTACCCAGGCGGCCGAAACGGACCACATCTTCTTGCCGTCCAGAATGCCTCCGCCCACACCCGCCTTGTCCGTGACGTCGGTGAACGTGCCGTTCCCATTGTTGTGGAAGAGCTGGTTCTTCCCGGTATTGAGGACGTAAATATCCGGCCAGCCGTCATTGTCGTAGTCGCCGATGGCCACACCCATGCCGTAGCCTTCGCCCGCCACACCCGCTTTTTCGGTCACGTCGGTGAAGGTTCCATCGTGGTTATTGTGATACAGGCGATTCCAGTATTTGGGGCTTTCCTTCTTCAGCGACGGAATGGCCGCGCCGTTCACCAGATAGACGTCCAGATAGCCGTCGTTGTCGTAGTCGAACAGCGCCACCCCGGCCACCATGGTTTCGGGTTGATTCTTATTCGGAGTGGGAGAACTGTCGGAAACGAAAGTCAAACCGGAGCGTTCCGCGATCTCTTCGAAAACGATGGGACCCGCGCCGGACCCGGCCAGCAGCGCGCCGGCTCCGATTACAATAGGGATGAAAGCTTTCACGTCTCTTGAAAAACCCAGTCTATCAGGTAGCGCGCGCACACATGCGCGTGGCGCACGCACTCATGCGTGCCGTGCCGGCACTCTTGCCGGCACTTCTTTCTTTCCTCCAAGCCCAATCACCCCACCGCCCCAGCTTCATCGATGCCGCGCCCCGTTCCAAAATCACTTACAAGAGCAATAACAATCCCGGCAGCCGCAAGTATTTCCCCAAGCCGATGTGCGGTGGCGTCGCCCTATTCGATTTCGATAACGACGGCCGCATGGATCTCTTCTTCACCAACGGCTCCCAACTGCCGGAGTTGAAGAAAGTGGACCCTTCCTATTACAACTGCCTGCTGAAGCAGCGCGCCGATGGCACTTTCGAAGATGTCACTGCCAAAGCGGGCCTGGCGGGCGAGCGCCTGGATTTCAATTTCGGCGTAGCCGTGGGCGATTACGACAACGACGGCTATGAGGATCTGTTCATTTGCAGCGCGGGCAAGAACGTTCTCTACCACAACAACGGAAACGGGACGTTTACGGATGTGACGGCGGCATCCGGCATCGGCGTCAAGCCATTGCACACGCTCAGCGTGGCGGCCGCCTGGTTCGACTACGATAACGACGGCCTGCTGGATCTGATCGTCTCCAACTACACTCTCTGGACCCCGCAGACCGATATCCAGTGCACCATGGGCGATAAAGAGTACTACTGCGATCCGCGCCGCTACCAGAGCGTGCCGCCGCGCCTCTATCACAACCTGGGCCACGGCAAGTTCGAAGATGTCACCGAAAAGTCGGGGCTGGCCAAGTCGCCCGGCAAGGGGATGGGCATCTCCATCGCCGATTTCAATAACGATGGATGGCCGGACGTATTCATCGCCAACGATACCGAGCCCAATTCCCTGTTCATCAACCAGGGCAACGGCACGTTCGAGGAGAAGGGCCTGGAACTGGGAGTCGCTTACAACGACAGCGCGCACGCCGGATCTTCAATGGGGTCGGACGCCAAGGACTACGACAACGACGGCAATGTGGACATCTTCTACAACAATCTGATGGGGCAAGTCTGGCAGCTTCTGCGCAATCGCGGCAATCTGTTCACGTTTCCGTACGCCTCCAAGATCCAGACGCTGAGCTTGCCCTTCTCCGGGTGGAGCAACGGATTCATCGACTATAACAACGACGGCTGGAAGGATATTTATTCCGCCAATGGCGATGTCGACCAGGTGAGCGAGAAATCGCCGCAGCACGACACCATGTTCGAAAACGTGGGCGGCAAGAGCTTCGTGGACGTCTCCGGAGACATGGGAAAGGACTTCCTCCGCAAAGGCTATCAGCGCGGATCGGCGTTCGGCGATCTCAATAACGATGGCGCTTTGGATATTGTAGTCACCTCGCTGAACGAAACACCGCGCATCCTGATGAACACCGCCGATAGCGGCAATCATTGGCTGATGCTGAGCTTGACTGGCCACAAGAGCGCGCGCGACGCGGTGGGCGCAAAAGTCAAGCTGACCACGGCTTCCGGCCGCGTGCTGTACAACCACGTCGCCATCAGCGTGGGCTTCATGTCTTCGAGCGACAAGCGCGTGCATTTCGGGCTGGGCGAGGAAAGTAAGATCGCGTCTATCGAGATCCGCTGGCCTAGCGGCATTCAGCAGGTGCTGAAAGATGTCGCCGCCGACCAGTTCCTGAAAGTAGACGAGCCGCACTGAAGGCGAACCCGTTCAGGGCGGATATAATGCTTGGTTCCCCTTCTAATGGCGTACCAGCTACTTCGGAGCAGAACCGGCTCGGACTAAACTAGGGCGGTTCCGGGGGGCCTGACGCTTGCCGGGCGCCTCTCCGAGAGACGCGATCAGATTGTCGTGTTGTTCGGCAAACTCGCTGGTGTTTACGCGATACCCAGCCGGCGGCGGTTCTTCGTCTTCGATTGTGCCTCGCAGCCTCAACAAATCTTCGGGGACGATCGCCTGCGCCCAAGCGGGATGTTCGTAGGCGAGCTTAGAGAATAGATCCAGAAGTCCGGTCGGATCGTAGCCGGCCGCCTTCAGGTAGCCCAAGCCCTGAACGGTCGCCCGCTGTTCTTCATTGCGCCTCGTTCCGTTTCCGCCCGGAATGCCAGATGGCGAAAGTACACAAGGCGGAACGTAGACCGGAATGCCGGAGCCCTGGACGGTTGTGGCTCCGCCAACCTGCCGATGTGCGAGTTGATGAGCCAGCAGACCGGCCAGCTCCATTTCATTCTCCAGTCGCTCGACGAGGCCGGCAGATAGGTACTGCACGCCATCGTCTAAGATCGTGGCATAGACTTTGGAGGTTCGTGTCAGTCGGATTTCGAGTCGCTTCTGCCCCACGGCCGCCGCCAGGCGGTCTTCGATGCGCTGAAGATATTGCGTCAGTGCAGGATCGTCGATAAGGCCGTCCCGGTTATCCAGGTCCTGCGCCATTTGTTTCCCTAGGACCCACTCCTTGTGAATTTGCGGCGGCGATGGAGTAGTCGGAACCGGCTGGCTCAATGCCGGCCCTACCAGCGAACAAACGGCGGATAGGCCGGCGATCCGCACAAACCAACCACGCATGGTACACTCCTGTCCGTGATTTTACCTCTCAGCGCTCCCGGCACATTGGTAAGCGAAACCCCGGAAATAGCAACTACCCAGCATGAGTGCATCAGGTCGTCCACTTGTGCAATGATTCGTTTATCGTGCTCCATGACTTCACTGTGATTGCTCGTGGCGTTGTCGAAACGGCGTTCGGTGGGATTACAGCAATCTCGATCGTTGTCCTACTGACGTGCCAGGCCGCCCATGGTCAGGATTGGCCCCAATTCCTGGGACCGGGACGCAACGGCGTTTATACCGGCCAGTTGCCGGCAGGGTGGCCGAAACCAGGGATCGAAGTGCTGTGGAAGGTGGATGTGGGCCAGGGTTTTAGCGCCCCTGT
>JBEKTJ010000124.1:0-19284 GCA_049516155.1 Bryobacteraceae bacterium | reverse complement strand
GGGACGGGTAATCTCACCGGGGGCAGCGCTTTGAGCAGGCGCCGCAGGTGGATTTCCAGAAAAATGAAACGACTACGGCCTGCGAAGTCCCACTCGTACGATTCGATGTTCCCCCAGCGCAGCAATCGACCCGAATTGACGATTCCCTGTTCCCGGATCTCCAGTCTGCCGTCCACGAGCCATAAACCCAACCCAGCCACTGGCAGCAGGAGTAACGGCGCGCTCGAAGCAGATGGTTCGCGCCAGAATGCAATGCAGAGGACGACCATGCAGGCCGGCCCCGCCAGATGAATGAGCGTCCTCGGCCGGCTGAAATCCAGAAGAAGGCGCCCGGCCCAGCGCTGCCGGGCCAGCCATCCGGCCGTCTGCGCGCAACACGTGGGGACATATAGGACGCATAGGGTCCAAGTAAGATACGGGAACGGAATGAACAAGAAAAGAGCGACTCCGATGCCGGCCAAAAGGTAACCGCGGTATCGCGGTTCGAAGAAACTGCTTTCGGCAATCCGTCCTCCCATGACTCTGTCGGTCGCGGCGTACCACAGTCCCAGCGCGGCCGCGCCTCCAGCAAGATATAGGAGCGCGATCGGCCGGATCGTCACCACGCCCGTGGCCAGCGCTGTTGCTATGGCCGCCGCGGCGATGACCCAGATCTTGTATCGTTGCAGAAACTTGCCAATCCGGTAAGCCGAGGTGTCGCCATAGGCCAGCACCGGCTGACCCTGCAGATGCCGTTGCACGTCTTCGTCGAGTTGCCCGGCCGAACGATAACGCGCCAACGGCTCCTTGCTGAGCGACTTCAGCAGGATGTTGTCGAGATCGCCCGAAAGCTGCCGCCGCAGTTCCGCGGGAGACGCATCGCGTGCCCGGCTCACCATCTCCGGCGTCACCGTGTCCGGCCCCGCGTTACTCCCGTCCGGCAGGCCCACCGCCGTGCTGGGCCGCGTGGGTGGCTCCTCACAGATCACCCGCGCGATCTCGTGGAAGACGCGCGACCGCATCCGGTAGGGCCGGTGGCCGGTCAGCAACTCGTAGAGAATGACTCCCAACGAGTACACGTCGCTGAGCGCGGTAACGGCCTCTCCGCGCACCTGCTCAGGACTGGCATACTCCGCCGTCATCAGGTGCAGACCGGAGCGCGTAATGTACACGGTCTCATCTTCCGCCGGCCGCAACACTTTGGCGATGCCGAAATCCAGCAGCTTCGCGGTCCCTTCGGCGGTCACCAAAATGTTGCCGGGTTTCAGATCGCGATGTACGATGCCGGTGCGGTGCGCGTATGCCACCGCCGCGCATACGGTGCGAAATAGTTCCAGCCGCGCCGCCACGTTGAGTTTGTGCCGGTCGCAGTAGAGTTCGATCGGCTCGCCGGCGACATACTCCATCACGAAGTAGGGCAGTCCTTGTTCGGTCGTGCCCCCGTCGAGCAAACGCGCGATATTGGGATGGTCCAGCGTGGCCAGGATCTCACGTTCCTGCTGGAAGCGCCGCATTACCTCCTCGCTGCCAGCCTCCGGGCGCACGACCTTAAGGGCCACTTGTTTGCGGAAGGCGTGGTCGGCGCGCACGGCCAAATAGACGGTCCCCATGCCGCCCTGGCCGATCTCGCGGAGGACCTCGTAGGGACCGACGCGGCGACCTTCCAGACGCTGCGGGTTCTCGGGCTGAATGGCCGGCCCGGCCAGCAGATTGGTGTCTTGCCGATGGGCGGCGAGCAACTTTTCGACTTCGGCCTGCAACTCTCCATCTCCCGCACAGGCCGCCGCCAGGAACGTGCCGCGCGTATCCGGCGGACGCTCGACGACGGCCTCAAAAACGTTGCGAATCTGTCGGAAGCGCTGCGGTGTCATGCTATGCACATCCCAAATAGCGGGATCTCCGGCTAGAATAGCTCATGAATAGGTCACGGGAACGATGCCGCCCGACGATCCCACTCTGACGCAGGCGCTGACGGACTGGCGCAACGGCGATCGGGACGCTGGAAACCGCCTGTTTGCGGCCGCTTACCAGGAACTGCGGCGGCTGGCCGTCTGGCATCTGCAGCGGGAACGGCCGGGACACACCTTGCAGGCCACTGCGCTGGTGAACGAGCTCTACCTGAAGCTGTTTGGCGGCGAACCGATGGACTGGCGGAACCGTGCGCATTTCTTCGCCGTAGCCGCGCAGCAGATGCGCCGCCTGTTAGTCGATTATGCGCGCGCGAGCTTGGCGGAAAAACGGGGAGGCGGCCGTGTGAAGGTGTCGCTCACGGAGGTGAATGGACTGGCCGCCCCCAGCGAGCAAGCCCTACTCGATCTGGATGCCGCGCTGCGCCGCCTCGAAACACTCGATCCTCGCGCCGCCCGCATCGTCGAGTTGCGTTATTTCGGCGGCGCCACGGAACAAGAGGCTGCCGAGGCGGCGGGTGTCTCAGTCGCCACCGTGAAGCGCGACTGGGACTTCGCTCGAACGTGGCTCATCAGCCAACTGAAGCCCGCTGCCGCGCCGTGACAAGCGGCGGCAAGATCGTGAACCCTATCAAAGGGTCCCTCAAACTATGAAACTACTTCGAAAAATAGTCATGGTTATCTCCCGCCGCATCCCATTCCCTCCACCGATCAATCCCGAAGAGTATTCGGGCGCCCTTGTGGGGCGGCCAATCCTGGCCGCAGCCGCCTTTTGAGGCGGCTAGACCCCCTTGGAAAGCGGGTCTGCGGGCTGCATAGCCCCGCCCACAATGCGACCCATAATCGTTAATCTGTGTGACGCACTACACTAGCCTAACGCCCCTATGCCGAACTATCTGACTCCGATTACCACTGCACGCGCGTCACACTATAAGGACCTACCGTAATTGGGTTGGGCGAAGTAGTGTTCACGATTTGCACGGCGGTCTGGGCCGTCGCGGTGTTCTGCGCCGTGTCGCTGGCGTTCGAGATGTAGGAAACCGTCAGCGTCGTCGACAGCAGTTCGTTTCCGTTAACTTCGATGGCGATGGGGACGGACTGGTTGGATTTATTCGTAATCACCAGGTAGTGGGTCCCATTCGTACCCTGGTAACCTTGCGCAAAAATGGCTGGCACGGGATTGCCGTCATAACCCAAGATCGGCACCGTGGGTCCGCCAGTTAGCGTGGTAGGCCAGGTAGCATTGCTGTTGTTGATGGCCAGATTCACAACCTCCATGGCCAAGGCATCGGTCGAGTAATAGAATTGGAACTGCGTGTTTGGATTGGTGGCGGTATTGGTAACATAATTGGGGTTACTTTTGACTTCGGCCACCAGGTAGCTCTGGAAGTCGTTGACCGCCCGGATCATCCCCTGGTTGAAATCGTTTGAAAGAAACAGGCTGCTGACTCCAGCGGCCTTAACCTGCGGAATCGTGGACATGCGCGCGACCCACTCCGCGACGAAAATCGCGTTGTAAATGTACGACTCGAAGGCCATAGTGGCAAACCCGTCGCTGTTCATCTCACTGAAGAAAACGGGAGTGTTTTCGCCAACCAGAGGCTGTATGTAAGAGCTGTACCACTCGGTCGTGCCGTGCGCCAGAATGCCGTTCAGAGTCTCCTCCTCGGTGCTTACAGGCATGGTTGAACTGTCTATCGGATACACATGGAACGATACTCCCTGCCAGTACTGCGGGCTATAGGCCGCCATGCCGGCGTCCCAAGTCATATAGTTGCCAAAAAGCGTTATAAACGATCCCTGGAAGAAAACGCCGGCTGTGGCGCTCGGCTCGGCGGCGTTAATGTCCAAGTAGTACGGATATGCGGCCGAGGCATAATCGGCGGGCGTCGGATACACCTTGGGGAACACAAATGGTTCATTGTCGAGTTCCCACTCGATGATGTTGATTCCGGCTGCCTGGGCTGCGGCCACCATTTTACCGGCTGAATTCGTATCCGTATCCGTATAACCGTTGAAGGCCACTATTCCGTTGGCTCCCAGCGTCTTGAGGAATGTGGCGTAGTCCGAAACGCACGTGCCTTGGTAGAAGCAAACGCCCCCTTTGGCTTGCGCGAGATACTGGGCCAATTCCATGCTTTGGTAGAGGTCGGTTGGTATATTCGGCTCCAGCTCGTTCGCCCACGTGAGGTTTTCATGCGCCGTCTCCCACTCGAATGCCGCCGAAGGAGTGCCGGACGGAAAGCGGATCCAGCCGGGTTGCAAAGGTTCCACCATGGCCAGCCACTTGGGATCCCAGTATTCGATTCCGTGCAAGAGATTTTCGTCATGGAAACCGCTAAAGTTCTGCGCCAGCGGGGTGGTCGAAGTGGTGGTTAGGCTGATGTATGGGATAGCCGCGCCGATAGTGAAGCCGTTGACGATCGAAGCCTGCTCGGCGCCCGTGGTCACCGTCACTGTCTGCGAACCAGTAGCTGCCGATGCGCTGATGGCGATCTCGGCGGTAGCATCGGTGGCATCGGTTACGGTAATCGGCCCCGGTTGTCCGGCTGTCCCGCCGCCTACCGAAATGCCCGGTCCGAAACTGGCCATGCTGGTCCCTTGTACAAAATGCGTGAACGAGCCCGTGATAGCTACTTGGAGCGACAGCCCCGCATTCGAATTATTCGGCGAAAGTGTCAGGATGGACGCGGCTGGGTTAATGGTCAGCGTAAATGGCTGCGTCGCCGTCACCAGGCTGCTGTCTTGCACCTGTATGGTGAAGCTCCCACTGGTAGCCGTGGTGGGCTGGCCGCCGATCAGGCCGCTGGCAGCGGTTAGAGTGAGACCCGCCGGTAGAGTGCCCGAAGTCACGGACCAGGTGTAAGTGCCGGTTCCGCCGACGGCCGCCAAGGTCTGCGAGTAATTCACTCCCACCTGACCGGTTGGCAAGGGCGAAGCGGTGGTAATGGCGAGAGTCACCGGTACGGCAAAAGTCCCCGAGGTTGTATTGCTGCTGCTGTCGGTCACTTTCACCGTGAAGCTCGAATCGACCGCGGTCAGAGGCGGCGTTCCGGTTAATGCGCCGCCCGTACTCATGGTCAGCCAAGCCGGTAGGCCGGTCGCAGTCCAACTGTATCCGCCGGCGCCTCCGGAGGCTGCGAAGGTCTGGCTATAGGCCACTGTGACAGTGGCAGCCGGCAACGGCGACGTTGTAGTAATAAGGAGCGGTGGATTGATAGTCAGGGCAAATTGTTTGGACGCCGTGGCCTGGTTAGTATCCGTCGCTTGAATCGTGAAGGTCGCACCGGTAACGGCCGTAGTCGGTTGGCCGCCGATCAGGCCCGAAGTTGCATTCAAGGTGAGACCGTTGGGCAAGGATCCCACGCTCACCGACCAGGTATAGGTCCCACTCCCGCCCGTCGCCGCGATGGTTTGCGCGTAGTTTACGTTCACGGTGCCGGCCGGCAGCGGCGAACTTGTGGTGATGACGATCGCGGGGTTGACCGTCAGTGCAAATTGCTTGGACCCCGTCGCTTGATTTGTATCGGTCGCCAGAATGGTGAAGTTCCCAGCGATAGCCGTAGTGGGTTGGCCGCTGATCAGCCCCGTCGTCGCATTCAATGAGAGGCCGCCGGGCAACGATCCCACGCTCACCGACCAAGTGTAGGTCCCGCTGCCGCCCGTCGCCGCCAAAGCTTGCGAGTAGTTCGTACCCACCGTGCCCTGCGGCAGCGGCGAACTGGTGGTAATGACGATCGCCGCATTTACAGTCAATGCAAATTGCTTGGATGCCGTGGCTTGGTTGGTGTCGGTTGCCAGAATCGTGAAGTTTGCGGTGGTAGCCGCAGTGGGCTGGCCGGTGATCGCGCCCGTCGCTGCATTCAACGAAAGACCGCCCGGCAACGCCCCCACGCTCACCGACCAGGTGTAGGTCCCGCTGCCTCCCGTCGCCGCCAGGGTCTGTGAATAATTCGTGCCTACCGTGCCCTGCGGCAGCGGCGAAGCAGTGGTGATGACGATCGCAGCATTGACGGTCAGGGCGAATGGCTTGGACGCCGTGGCTTGGTTGGTGTCGGTTGCCAGAATCGTGAAGTTGGCGGTGGTAGCGGTGGTGGGCTGGCCGGTGATCGCGCCCGTGGTCGCATTCAAGGAGAGGCCGCCGGGCAGTGATCCCACGCTCACGGACCAGGTGTACGTCCCGCTCCCCCCGGTAGCTGACAACGTCTGTGAATAGTTCGTTCCCACCGTACCTTGCGGCAGCGGCGAACTGGTGGTGATGACGATCGCTGCATTGACGGTCAGAGCGAATTGCTTGGACCCTGTGGCGTGGTTAGTGTCGGTCGCCACAATCGTGAAGTTAGCGGCGATGGCCCCTGTGGGCTGGCCGCTGATTAGCCCCGTGGTTGCATTTAACGAGAGGCCGCCGGGCAATGACCCCGCGCCTACGGACCAGGTGTAAGTTCCGCTACCGCCGGTAGCCGTCAGACCTTGCGCATAGCTCACGCCCACCGTACCCGTCGGCAGGGGTGAGGCGGTAGTGATGACGATCGCCGGATTGATAGTAAGGGAAAGTACCTTGACGGCCGCATCCTGATTACCGTCGGTAACCTTGACTTCGAATTGCGAAGTTCCCGCGCCGGTCGGTTGGCCGCTGATTACGCCAGTGACCGAATTCAAGCTAAGACCATTGGGCAAGGTCCCCGCGATCACCGACCAGGCGTAAGTCCCGAGACCGCCGCTGGCGGTCAAAGTCTGCGAATAGCTTGAGGCGACCGCTCCCGCAGGCAAGGGTGAAGTGGTAGTGATCACCAGGGCGTGGTTGATGGTCAGGGCAAACTCCGCGGAGCCTGGCATATGCAGGCTGTCGGTTGCCTTGATTTCGAAATGCGACGTGCCTTGCGTGGTGGGAGTGCCGCTGATTACTCCGGTCGATGTGTTCAATGTAAGGCCGGCAGGCAAAGTCCCCCCAGCCAGCGCCCAAGTGTAGCTCCCGCTGCCTCCGGTAGCGGTCAAAGTCTGCGAGTAACTGTCGGACACTACCCCCGACGTCAGCGGTGAACTGGTGGTGATTGCCACGGGAGCGTTGACAACCAGCGTGGAACTGTTGCCGCTCTGAAAGGCATTCCCGGTGGAGGTGGTGCCGGAAATGGAAACCTGGTAAGACGTCGCGGCCGAAACAGTGACGGATGTTGGCACTTTAAACGTGACATATTCCGTGCTGCCGGATTCAACCGTTACTTCCGAGGCCGTGGTGGCGCCGGTAGGCCCTCCGCCCGACGTCGTGGGGTTCAGCGACACCGTTACATTAGCGGGCGGGATAGTCCCGCTCGGGAAGCCATGCCCGATGACCGTAACACTGGTTACATCCGTATCGGCTGCGGTGGGTGAAGTCACTGAATTCAGCGTGACGTTTGTGACTGCCTGCAACGGGAGCGAAACGGAGAACAAAGCCGACGCGCACAGCAACAAGCGAACCAGACCACTGGCCGCCGAGACACGACTGATTCGTGAGCTATTCATGGTAGGCCTCCACGCCCGCAAAGGGGCGTCACACCAAAATATAAGGATGTCCCACGCATTATCCGCTTTTTCGTTCGCCGGATCAAGGGGGTACGGTAATCACCGCATCGGTCCGGTACGGCTGGTGGGGCAGTACTGGGCTACCGATCTTGGCCCGCCAATTGCGGGTCGGCGGGCTGCTGGCCGCTGATCTTGCGCTCCAGTTCGTCGCGGGTGGCTTGCCTCAGGCGGGCGGCTTCATCGAATTGTAACTTAGCTTCAGGGCGGCGCCCCAGGGCGGAGAGAACCTGGCCGCGCAGATAGTATATGCTGGCGCTTTGCGGGTCGATTGCGCCGGCGGCGCGCAACGCTTCCAGCGCCGCCGCGTACTTGCCCTGCTGTTTGTAGAGCTTTGCCAGCCCATAATCGGACGTGCCCAGTCCGGGATCCAGACGCAATGCTTCTTTGAAGTAGCGTTCCGCATCCGGAATCATATTGAGGGCATAACAGACCGCGCCCAACTCGTCGTAATCGTAGGCCACGTCCGGCGCGATGGCGATATCCTTCAGGAACTCCTGCCGGGCGTGTTCGAAATCGTTCTGCCGCCGGTATTCGGTTCCCAGGAAGTAATGCACCAGAGGCAGCTTCGGATCGATGCGCGCAGCCTGCTGGAACTCTTCCATAGCCCGGTCGTACATTCTGGCGTTGACGTGAGCCTTGCCGACAATGATATGGAACTCCGCCGAGTCATGGCCGACTTCGATGAGCCGGGTAGCGGCGCGCCGGTCGAGCTCCGTGAGGCCCGCCTTGTTGGCGGCTATGGACACCACGTACAGGTAATTCAGGTTTTCGGATTCGCGCGGCCAGAGCGGCTCAAGCGTTTGGGCGGCTTCCGCATAGCGCTCCTTGAAAAAATAGCAAAGACCTAGCAGGTAGCGCGCCTGAACGGAGTCCGGATGGTCGTGCACCACCGATTCAAAAGGCTCGATAGCGCGCTGGTAATCGGCCTGGCGATAATAAACCAGCCCGATATTCAGGCGGATCCCCGATATTTGGGGCGCCAGCCTTTCGGCGGCATGCAACTCCGACAGGGCCGCCGACCACTCCTTGCGGCGCATGTAGACGACGGCCAGATTGCCGTGCGCGCCCACATTTTCCGGCTCGGCCGCCAGCACCGCGCGGAAGTCTTTTTCGGCCGCGGCCAGATCGCCGGCATCCATGGAGTGCTGGCCGCGCTCGAAGATCTGCCGGGTATCGGGCGGCTGATCCGCCGTAAGAATGGGAACTAGCCACAGATGGACACTGATACACACAGATAAGATCGATTTCATCGGCGTGCATCGGCGTGCATCGGCGGTTACGTTCTTATGCATCGCGTCGGCTGACCGGCGATCTGGGCGACATGCTCCAAAGCCGGTCCCAGGAGTGTTCTTTGTCCCACATGGGTGTCGGCTCGAAGTATCCCGAGTCCGGCGCCAGATGCTGCCGTACGACGTCCTCGTTGAGCGTAATGCCGAGGCCCGGTTTGTCGGGGACAGTGATGAAGCCCTTGTTGATAATGGGCTTTTCAATGCCTTCCACAAGATCCTGCCACCAGGGCACATCCAGGGAGTGATTCTCGCAGGCTAGGAAATTCTCGGTGGCCGCGGCGCAGTGTACGCTGGCCAGCGCGCCGATGGGCAGGCCGGCATAGTGCATGGCCATCGGCACGCCATATTCCATGGCAGCGTCGCCGATCTTATGGGTCTCGAGTATGCCGCCCGACGTGGAGATATCGGGATGAATCTTGCTCACCGCGTGCTTCTCGCACAGATTGATGAATGGCTCCTTCAGGTAAATGTCTTCGCCGGTGAGGATGGGAGTGGGGCTTTCCATCGTGATGCGCTGTAACAAGTCGGTGTACTGCCAGGGAATCACGTCCTCCATCCAGGAGAGGTTGTATTTCTCGTACGCCTTTCCCAGCCGGATGATGGAATGCACGCCGATGTGACCCAGGTGATCCATCGAAAGCGGGATCTCCATACCCACGGCCTCGCGCGCCGCGGCTACATATTCGCAGAGCTTCTCAATGCCTTTGTCGGTTACCTCAGCGGCAGTGAACGGATGCGGCAACTGACTCCGCTCCCAAGGGGTCTCGCCGGAGGGCATGGTCACCGTGCCGGGAGTCTTGGCGACCATATTGATGCCCAAGTCCATCTTCAGCCACGTGAGGCCCATCTCTTCCTTGCGGATCTTTAGGCGCTTGGCGTACTCAGCGACATCCGGCGATTCCTCGGTATCGGCGTAGATGCGAATCTTGTCGCGGAATTTGCCGCCCAACATTTGGTAGATGGGCACGCCATAGACCTTGCCGGCGATATCCCAGAGCGCCTCTTCGATGGCTACGACTCCGCCCGCCTGGCGCGCGTGGCCCCCGAACTGTTTGATTTTCTCGAAGATGTAGGTGATGCGGAGCGGATTTTCACCTGTGACGCGGCTCTTCAGGAACAGCGCGTAGGTGGCGCTGGCGCCGTCGCGGACTTCGCCCAGCCCGTAGACGCCCTGGTTGGTGTCGAGCCGGATGATGGTGCAGGGGCTGGGGCCGGGCTTGCGCACGGTGGCTACGCGCAGGTCGGTAATCTTCAAAGTGGAAGGGCTGGAGTTGGTGTTGACATTCTGGAAGGGCGGGTCGGGGGCGGCTTTGGCGCGCGTACCGAATATGGCCCCACCCAACAGGGCGGCGGATGTTTTCAGTAGCCCGCGGCGGCCTATGCGGGGCGGATCTGGCTTTGGCATTGGTGGTCTCTTTCTTTCAGACCCCCATTATAGTTCCCGTTGCAGATAGGCCAAGTTGGCTTGTAGCGCGCGGCGTGCTTAACCGTTTTGGGGAAGCCGCTCCCTCACCGTCGCGGAGACGTCACAGACCATTGCGCCGCTTGACCTCGTCCCACGTTGTGAAGCGTCCATCGCAAAAACCGCGTTCGGCCCGCTCCTTCTGGGCAAGCAACGAATCGCGCTGAGCTTCCTCGCACGATTCCATGAAGGCTTCGACACCGTCGATCTCGATCTGTCGTCGAACCATGAGTCCATTTTAGCATTGCGCGATTGCTCAATACGACAAAATCCGCCCCGCCTGTTTTATCCACAAACAATCCAAAGCGAGTGTCTCGCAACTGTAACAAAATAGGCGCGAAGAATGTTGAGGAAAACCGCCGCACGACCGCAAAATTCATTTGACTGTAACCGGTATTCGGAGGCAACATAACACTTGGTTCCAAGAGGTTCGAGGAACAGCGAGCCGAACGGAAGCGAAGCGAGCCTGGAACGTTGATCCGCAGCCTAAACTATACCAATAGAGCAAGCGGCGGGGAGCGAAGGGCAATTGGACGCATTCGGGAGGTGAGCCACTTAGTCAGTGGCTGGGTTGAGATTTTGATCCGGAAGGGCACAAAGGCCCTGAAGGGGAGTCGAGATCCGGGCGCTGATTGAGGTTGCGGAACTGGAACTGGGAAACGGGTTTACGGTGGCGATCTCGCCCGAACCGGGGCTAACCGGAGAGAGCGAAGGAGCCGTAAACCGAACGGACCCAGCGAAAGTTCAGCAACGCATCGAAGCGGCAGGCCGGGAACTTCGATCCCGGAATGGCGGTCTGGAAACAGGCGGTCGTTTCGGGGGAGCGAAAGGCCGTTGCGAGATGCCGGTTCCAGCCGGAGCGCACGCAGGCGACCTCCGCGGCGTTAATCCGCAGCTCTCAAAAGGAGCGGCGGGGAGCCGAGGAGTTATCGCCGGTCATCCGGCTGCACAGCTCTGAGCCGTGCATGCCGGCGTCGGGTCAGGCTGAGCTTCGGATCACTTGGAACCAATTTTTTTTTGCCCACAAGCAAAACTGCGTCCGGCTAAGTCCGCCCTCTTTCGCGCCAGCGATTGAAGCTAAAGATCTCCAGGCGCGGCCTGAAATCCACGAAATTGTGGCGGCAGTATTCGCAGCGCCAGGGATGCGCCCCGAGTTTGATCATCAATTTCATAAATGCGCCTGGCCAATACTGCTGATCGGTCCAGACGTTCAGGTCCATGCGCAAGCACTTCGGACAGCGGCTATGCGTGAAGACCGCGAGGTTCCAGGTGCGGGCCACGAACCGCGCTCCGCAATCGCCGCAGCGTAGCGGGGAAATGCCCACCAGATCGCGCAGCTTTTCGCGCAGGGTGCGGAGGCGGCTCACGCGCAGGTAACGGCTACCGCAGTCAGGGCAACTGACCGTCATAATCGCGCGACCGGCGCTTCCTTGGAATCGGCGGCGTGCGCGACAGCGTACGCATCGACATACGCGGCGAACGCGTTGCGCAGGGCGGCGCAGGCCCCGCCGGATTGCGGTATCGCGCGGGCGCCGATTTCAAATTCGATTTCGGTCGCGGGCAGCAGACTTCGGGTGGTGGAAGTAATGAACACTTCGCCGGCGCGCTCCAGGTCGGCGGGCGTCAGCACTTTTTCTTCGATAATGTATCCCGGCACATGGATCTCGTGCAGCAACAGATCGCGTGTGACGCCCGGCAGGCAACCCGAGCTGAGCGGCGGCGTCCACACGCGGTTCCCCTCCCCGGCGAAAATATTGGCCGAAGTACACTCGGCGACCTCGCCGCGTTCGTTCAGCAGGATGGTTTCGTCGAAGCCGCGGGACTGCGCCGCTTCGAGCCACGTCAGGTTCATGGCCCACGATAGGATCTTGGCGCCGGCGAACTCGCCAGCCGCATAGCGCGCATGGGGCGTGTAGCTGAGCCGCACGCCGTTGCCCCATTCCTTGGTGGCGGAGGTGAGCGCGATCAGGTCGCTGGCGAGGCCCGTACCAGGACCTTCCCACATGCCGCCGGTGTTGCGCACCACCACGACGCGCAGTGTGGCGTCGAATGCCTGGTTGGCCTCCACCAATTCCAGTAGCTTGCGGCGGACCAGCTCCGGGTCGGGCGGGAGGGGAACGTGCAACGCGGCGGCATCTCGGCACATGCGGGCCCAGTGGCGCTCGAAGGCAAACAGAACGCCTCCGGCCACACGAATAGTGCTGAAAACTCCCCAGCCGGAGAGCAGACCTACCTGTCCTGGCGCGAGCAGTTTATCGGCGGCATCCCGGATTTCTTCATTGTGGAGAACGAAACGATGCACAGCACTTTATTTTAACGCGGCTGGACAGGATGGACAGGCCAGGAGGCCTGTCTTACTGGTGATACACTCGCAAAGTGCTGCTCCTCGCGTTCTTCCTGCTGGCCGCCAGCCCTTATGATGTGGTGATTCAACACGGCCGGATCATCGACGGAACCGGTTCGCCGTGGTACTCCGGGGACATCGGCATCCGGCAAGGAAGGATCGCAGCCATTGGCAATCTGGCGGGCGCTCCTGCGAAGCGCACCATCGACGCGCACGGTATGGTCGTAGCGCCCGGATTCATCGACATGCTGGGCCAATCCGAGCTGACGATTCTGGTGAATCCGCATCTGCCCTCGAAAATCTACCAGGGGATCACGACCGAAATTACCGGCGAAGGGTCGTCCATCGCGCCGGTCAGCGACGATCTGCTGAAGGCCGACCACGTGCAGTACGAGCATTATGGAATCAAGCCCGACTGGCGGACTTTCCGCGACTACTTCGCGCGCCTGGAGAAGCAGGGCATGGGAATCAACCTGGCGAGCTACGTGGGCGCGACGCAGGTGCGCCGCATGGTATTGGGCGACGCCGACCGCGCGCCAAACGCGGCCGAACTGGAGCGCATGAAGATGCTGGTGCGCGAGGCGATGCGCGATGGCGCGGTGGGCGTGTCGAGCGCACTGCAATACGCGCCCGCTCCGTACGCCACTACCGAAGAGCTGATCGCGCTGGCGGCGGAGGCCGCCAAATCCGGCGGCATCTATGCCACGCACATGCGCAGCGAAGGCGACGCCATCATACCCGCGGTCGATGAAGCTATCCGGATCGGCCGCGAGGCGCATATTCCGGTGGAAATCTGGCACCTGAAAGCCGCCGGCAAAGCCAACTGGGGCCGCATGCCGGAGATCGTCGCGCATATTCAGCAGGCGCGCGATGCGGGCGTGGACATCACCGCGGACACTTACGCATATCCCGCCGGGTTCAACACGTTTTCGGCGATCATCCCGCCGTGGGCGCACGATGGCGGCGATGCCAAGCTGATCGAGCGATTGAAGGATCCGGCAATGCGCGCGCGCATTCGCAAGGAGATGGAAACGCCGGGCGGCAATTGGGACAACGAATGGCAGGAGGTGACCGGTCCGGAGTCTTTCCTGGTCGGCGCGGTGGCCAACCCCAAGCTGTTACCGTTGCAGGGCAAAACCATCGCGGAGATTGCCAAGCTTTGGGGCAAAGATCCGTTCGATACCATCTTCGACCTGTTGATTGAAGATCAAGCCTTCACCAATGTGGCCATCTTCATGATGTCGGAACCGGACATCGCGCTGGCGCTTGCGCAGCCATGGGTTTCGATCTGCAACGATTCGGAAGGGACAGCGCCGGATGGGCTGCTGGGGAAAGAGCATCCGCACCCGCGGGCCTATGGAACCTTCCCGCGCATCCTGCGCAAATACGTGCGGGAGGAAAAGACGCTCACACTGCCGGATGCCATTCGCAAGTTTAGCGCGCTGCCCGCGCAGCGCATGCGGCTGACCGATCGCGGTGTGTTGAAGGCGGGCATGTGGGCCGACGTGGTGGTCTTCGATCCGGAAGCCATTCGCGACGTTGCCACATTTGCGAGTCCGAACCAACTTTCGGAGGGCATGCGCTTCGTGCTTGTCAATGGCGTGCCGGTGATCGAAGAGGGTAAGATGACCAACGCCCTGCCGGGTAAAGTGCTGCGCGGCATGATTGCCGGGCACTGAATTTCCTTCTGCTATACTCAGTGGGTGATTGTCGATCACGGAACCATCAAGCAGCAACTTAAAGTAATTATTCTGAGTAGCTTGCGCGTCCCAGACATG
The DNA here is from genome assembly GCA_049516155.1 of Bryobacteraceae bacterium. Classification (GTDB taxonomy): domain Bacteria; phylum Acidobacteriota; class Terriglobia; order Bryobacterales; family Bryobacteraceae; genus Bog-159. Next base: position 4,963 of record JBEKTJ010000124.1, on the reverse strand, counting down.
TCTCCGGCGGATCTCCGCGACGATCAGCCGCTGCTGGGCGGCGATCTGGAAATCGACTCCATCGACATCCTGCAGCTCATACTCGAGATCGAGCGCCACTTCGGCATCAAGCTGGTCAGCGGTAAGTTCGAGAAAGAAGAATGGTCCAGCATCGATACTTTAGCCGCCACCATCGAGACGAGGCTCACGGAAGCCGGACGGTAGTGCGCAAATGGACGCGCTGGTACCAGCATCGCTTTCACACCCTCTCCACGCACGCGATCGTATTTGCCATCATCCCGAAGCTGCCCCGATTCGTTCACCCGCCTATCGCGGCGGTCACGGCGTTGATTTTCTATATTCTGCTGCGGAACGAACGGCGCGCCGTGATGGCCAATTTGCGCTGCATTTCGGGCGCGCGCGGGTTGATGTTGCGCTGGAAAGCTTACAAGGTCTTCTACTCATTCTGCGACCTGATCGTCTCGTATTGCTACGTCCCACATGCCAGCCATTCCCAGTTACTGGACATGTTGACCACGCCCGAACGCGGCGCCGAAAAGATCGAGCAATGCCTTGCGCAGGGCAATGGATTAATCGTCTGGACCGCGCACCTGGGGAACTTCGAGTTCGCGTCCAGGCTGCTCGAAATGCACGGCCGGACCGTCAACGTGGCGCGCGTGGTGGAAGACGGCAACCCGGCGGAAGCCATGCTGCGAGACCTGATGACCAACGACCGGCTGCACATCGTGGACCTGAGCCAAGGCGCCGCCGCCACGCTGGAGCTGGTGCGGGCATTGCGTAGAAACGAAATTGTGGCCATGCAGGGCGATCGTGTCTATCAGGGCTTTTCCGCCGCCCTGCCGTTCTTCTCCGGAAGCGCTAGTTTTCCGCTGGGGCCGTTTCTTCTGTCGATGGTTTCGGGCGCTCCGGTGCTGCCTGGCTTTGTGGTGCGCGAGAGTTGGCTGCGATACCGCGTTTTGATGGGCGATGCGATTATGCCGGTCAATACGGGCAACCGGGATGTGGATCTGAAGGCTGGCCTGGTCCCGGCGGTCCGCTTCCTGGAAGATACGCTACGGACTTATCACGATCAGTGGTTGAATTTTTTTGAGTTTTGGCCGGCGGACTCTCATGAGTGAAGATCCCGGCGCAATTGCGATCACCGGCATCGGCGTAATCAGCCCCTACGGCCGGAGGACGGGCAATCCTGCCCGCAGCCGCCTTTCAGGCGGCCAGATGGATTGGCCGCCCCCAAACGGGATTTCATCACTATTGGCCGCGCTGCTCGCGGGCCGCTGCGCCCTGGAACCTTGCAGTGGTTATTATCCCGGCTTCACGGGCAGTGTGGCTGCGGTGCGCGACCTGCCACCCGTGGAAATCCGCGCCGATTTCCGGCTCTCGCGCACCGACCATCTTGCCGTGCTCGCCGGCCAGGATGCCTTGCTTAGCCTCGGCGGCGGCTGCGCGGGCTTCACGGAGGCGGGCGTCGTGATGGCAACCACGGTGGCGGGACTCAGCGAGATTGAGCCGGAGATCGTCCACGATCCCGCAGGTTGGTATCGCCAAGGCGGCTTGGCCCGGGCCGCATCCTATCCGGTGGCGCACGTCGCCGACGCCCTCGGCGAGTCCCTGGGTGTGCACGGGCCGCGATGCGCCGTGACGGTGGCTTGCGCTTCGGGTGCGATCTCGATCGCATTGGCCGCGAACATGCTTCTCGATGGCGTGGCGGACGTGATGCTCGCCGGCGGAAGCGACGCGCTTTGCCCTTTCACGCTGAGCGGTTTCGGTGCATTGCAAGCCCTGGATTCAAATCCATGCCGTCCGTTCGACAAGAACCGCGCGGGCCTGAACCTGGGTGAGGGCGCGGCGGTCCTGGTCCTCGAGAGTTTGCAACACGTACGGGCGCGCCATGCTCCGGTCTTCGCGATCCTCCGCGGTTGGGCCATGACCAACGACGCCTATCATCCCACTGCGCCGCATGCGCAGGGGGCCGGGCTAGCGGCTTGCATGACCTCCGCGATGGAGATGGCGGGCGCGAGTCCGGACGACATCGGCTATGTGAACGCGCACGGAACCGGCACTCCGCTCAACGATGCCGCCGAGACGACGGCGTATGAATCCGCCTTCCGCTGCCGGAGCCGTCCGATACCCGTGTCTTCCACCAAATCCCACTTCGGACACTGCCTTGGCGCGGCGGGCGCGTTGGAAGCCGCGGTGACGATCTGCGCAATCCGCGCGGGAGCCTTGTTTCCCACGCTGCGGCTGAGCGACCCGATCGATACTCCGGCCGTCGACTGGCTGAAGGGCGCGCCGCGCCGCCAACCGTTGTCGTTAGCCATGTCGGTCTCGGCAGGCTTCGGCGGCAGCAATGCCGCACTCATCTTCGGGGAAGCCGCGGTATGATTGCGAATGCGCCGGCGATTGTAGGCATCGGCTCAGTGACTCCTTATGGCGTGATTGAGGGGCCGATTACACCTTGCCCGCTGCAACCTCGCCCGATCGCCGCGTGGCCGGGGGCAGAAGGGCGCCGGGCGTATCTGGTCGAGCCGTTTCGCGCCACCGACGTGGTTCCGGGACTGAAGACCAGGCGTCTGGATCGCCTGTCCGTCTGGTCGCTAGTGGCAGCTTCGCTGGCCGTAAGGGACGCCGGCCTGGATCTCGGCCAAGTGGACCGGTCGCGCGCAGCGGTAGTTTTCGGAACCGGCCTCGGATGCATTGAACTGACCGAATCGTTCTTCCGCAGCGCCGCCAATCACGGCTGGCAGGGCACGGACCCGATTCTCTTTCCGGAAACTTTGGGCAACGCTCCGGCGAGTCACGTGGCCCGGTGTCTCGACTTGCGCGGGCCAAACATCACGGTCGGCAGCAAAGGCCGGGCGGCCGAATGCGCGCTGCTGCACGCGGCATCCCTATTGCGGCATGGGCAGGCGAAACTGGCTTTGGTCCTGGCTGGCGACACTCTCACGCGCGCTTCCTACGAGTGGTATGAGGCGGCCGGCTGGCTTGCGGACGATAGCGGATTTATTCCCTGCGAAGGTGTGGTGGCGGTGGTGCTGACCCCGGAGCGCACGGCTCAATCATACGCCACGCTTAGTGCGGGCCAACTTGCCTCATCACCAGATCCCGTATCGCGCGGGTTGGGGGACGCTGGCGGACTCCTGCGGCTAGTATTGTCGTTGAGCGCGCCAAAAGGTCCGAAATCGCTTTCCATGGAGTTACCGTGACAGTCGCCGATGTGCGTATTCCTGCGATGGCGTATGCCGTCCCGCCCGAGGTCGAGACCGTGGAAGCAATCCTGGAGCGCGAAAAAGCCAGAGTGGAAGCGGTGCTGGCGCCGCTGCGGCCGCAAGCCAGGAAGAAAGCCCTCGATGCATTGGGACTGACCCGCGTCCACGTCTGCGGCGATAAACAGCCTTACGACCTGGTCCTGGAGGCTGCTGCTGCGGCGCTCGCGGAAGCCGGCGCGCGAGCGAAAGACATCGATTTGATCGTCGACTACAGCACGCTGCCGGGCGAGAAGTGCTTGTATACATCACTCGCCCACAAAATCAGCGCTGATCTGGGCGCAGAGACATCGCTCAACTTGAGCTACAAGGCCGGCGGGTGCGCCGGGTTGCACCTGGCGCTGAAGACCGCGTTAGCCTGGATGGGCGCGGACGATCGCATCGTGACAGCGCTGCTGATCGCGGGAGACACGCCGCCCGCCGGCAATCGCTCGTTGCTGCCGGTGACCGTGCAGGGCGACGCCGCCAGCGCCGTGGTCTTGCGCAGACGCACCGCGGAAGGTCCGTTGCTGCTGGGTGTCGAGGTGATGACGCTGGGCCATCTGCATGACGCCATCGCCCTGACCACGGTGAGCGGCCGCCTCGAAATTCGGGCCGATGCGGCACGCATCGAAACCGAGGTGATGCCCATCTACTACCTGAACCTGTTGCGGTTGGTCGACAGGGTGCTCGCGGGGGCGTCGCTGAAGTTAGCGGACATCGATCACTTTGTCTATTCGAATATCAGCCGCGGAGATCGCGACGGTTTCCGCCGCATGTTGGGATTGCCGGAGTGCGCGCTGCCGACCACGGCCATGTCCGAATACGGTCATACTTTCGCCAGCGATCTGGTCATCAACTATGCGGACCTGCGGCGGGCCGGCCGCATACATCCGGGGCAACTGCTGCTCTTCGCCGCCGCTGGGATCGGTTTTACCTGGGGAGTGACACTTGCCAGGGCCTGAAGGCAACTTGCTGCATGAGTGGCTGCAGCACACTGGAGCGGCGTTCCCCGAGGCGGTGGCCATCGTCGAAGAAGAGCGCATCACCTTGTTCGGGGAACTGCGGGCGCAGGCGGAGGCCCTGGCGGCCACTTTCGCCGAACTTGGCGTGCTGCCCGGCGACCGGATCGCTTTGGTGATGCCGAAGACCACCGAAGCTATCGTCGCTGTCTTTGCGTCGCTGCTGGCCGGCGCCGCGTACGTTCCCATTCAACCGCGCTGGCCCAAGGAACGCATAGCAGCTACGCTACAGGATTGCCAGGCACGTGTGGTCGTCTCGGCGACAGACGGGCCGCCACGGATCGCATGTCCCGACGGATCGGAGGCGATTGCTTGGGACAGGGCGGTGCGGACGCGACACGATCGCTATCATCGCTATGATGGACCGCGGGTTCAGTCGACTGACACGGCTCTCATTCTATTCACTTCGGGTTCCACCGGGCGGCCCAAAGGCGTAGTCCTCTCGCATGGCGCTGTGAGTGTCTTTTTAAGATGGTGCGCGAGCCAGTTTGGGATCTCCGCGAACGATCGCGTGGCCAGTCCTTCTCCGCTAAGTTTCGATCTTTCGACGTTCGATCTCTTTAGTATGGCTCTGTGCGGCGCGGCCTGTGTATTGGTTCCAGAACATATCGTGTGGATGCCCCGCTTTGTGGTCCAACTGCTGCGCCAGACGCGCATCACCTGCTGGTACTCGGTGCCTTCGATTCTCACTGGAATGCT
>JBEKTJ010000123.1:0-19329 GCA_049516155.1 Bryobacteraceae bacterium | reverse complement strand
TGGCGCAGAACACCCTTGAGCGTGTAGTCGTAGACGGAGGCCAAGCCGGAAAAGCCCGTTTCAAACGCGCCATAAAGCCGCCCATGGCGGCCGGTGTGGCTATAGCGCAGGAAGCGGCTGCCCAGCATCGGCGTCAGACTCAGGGACACAAAGCCGGAAATCAGGATGGCGACGGCGATGGTTACGGCGAACTCATGCAACAGACGTCCCACGATGCCGCCCATAAACAGTATGGGAATGAAGACGGCCACCAGCGATACGGTCATGGAAATGATGGTGAAACCGATTTCCTTGGAAGCCAACAGAGCGGCTTCCATGCGCCCTTTGCCCATCTCCATGTAGCGGACGATATTCTCGAGCATCACGATGGCGTCGTCCACGACAAATCCCACCGACAGCGTCAGAGCCATCAAGGAGAGATAGTTCAGGCTGTAGCCAAGCAGATACATCATGGCGAATGTGCCGATGATGGAGAGCGGCACGGCCACGCCCGGAATGAGGGTAGCGCTCAGGTTGCGTAGGAAAATGAAAATGACCATCACCACCAGGCAAACGGTCAGCAGGAGCGTAAATTCCACGTCGTCGATGGAACCGCGGATGGACTCGGCCGCATCCCCGCCGATCTCGAGCTTGATGGAGGGCGGAAGCTCGCTGCGAAACTGCGGCAGCAACGCTCGGACGCTGTTCACCACTTCCACCGTGTTGGTGCCGGGCTGCCTTTGCACCGCCAGCATGGTGCTTTTCACGCCGTTGAACCAAGCGCCGGTCTTGTCGTTTTCAAATCCGTCGATGACGTTTCCGAGCTGCTCCAGCCGGATGGGCACGCCGTTCTTGTAGGAGACAATGATGGGCCGGTAGGCGGCGGCGCGCGTCAACTCGCCGCTCGATTGCACGGTGAACGCCTGCTTCTCGCCATACAATCTGCCCGTGGGCAGATTGACATTGCTGCGTTGGATTGCCGTCATCACTTCATCGAAGCCGATGCCGCGCGCAGCCAGCTCGTCGGGATTCAATTGCACCCGCACCGCGAATTTCTGCCCGCCAAACACCTGCACTCGCGAGACGCCGGAGACCATGGACATGCGTTCGGCCAGCAGCGTTTCCGCATACTCATCGACGGTGTAGGCCGGCAGCGTATCGGAAGTCAGGGAAAGGAAGAGTATCGGCTGTTCGGCCGGGTTTGCCTTCTCGTAGGAAGGCGGATGCGGCATGTTGGCGGGAAGCACCGCCTCGGCCTTTGCAATGGCCGATTGGACATCTTGCGCGGCAGCGTCGATATTGCGTGCCAGGGTGAACTGGACATTGATCTGAGTGGTTCCCTGGGAGTTCGTGGAACTCATGGTTTGCACGCCGGCGATGGTGGAGAACTCGCGCTCGAGCGGCGTGGCCACCGCCGCCGCCATGGTTTCCGGACTGGCGCCCGGCAGCGCCGCGCTTACCTGAATCGTCGGATAATCGACGGTGGGCAACGCAGCCACCGGCAGCGACCTGAAGGCCACGACTCCGAAGAGCAGAATGGCGAGCATGACCAAGGCGGTCATGACGGGGCGTTCGATGAAGATGCGGGAGATGTGCATTTGGGTCGGAGCGCCGTTCAGAGCGTCAGATTGTCAATCTTGGCGGCCGCCACCGGCTGTATCTTCGCGCCGGGGAACAGGCGCAACTGGCCGTCGGTGACGACCGTTTCACCCGGCGCCACGCCTTTGGCGACGACCGATCTCCGGCCAATGGTGCGCGCCACGGTGACTGGCCGGGATTCCACGGTCTGGTCGGATTTCACCACGAAAACGAACTGCCCGTGCTGCCCGTCCTGGACCGCTTCGGAAGGCACCACGGTGGCGTTGCTCTGGGTGCCCAGCGTGAGCAGCACGTTGACGAATTGGCCGGGCCAAAGCATATGGTCGGCGTTGTCGAAGACGGCCTTCAGGCGGATGGCGCCAGTATTGGTATCGACGGTGTTGTCGATCACTTTCAGAACGCCGCGCGCAATGCGGTTAGGCTCGGCGTCGGTGGATGCCTGCACTGCCAGGCTCGCCTGCGCGCGCTGCCGCACCTCGCCGAGCTGCTCTTCGGGCACGCCGAAAGAAACAAAAATCGGCGCGATCTGGTTGATGACCACCAGCGGCACATCGTTCACCTTGATGAGGTTGCCGGGATGCACCAAAAGATTGCCCGTGCGGCCGGTGACCGGCGAGCGAATCTCGCAGTAGCCCAGGTCGAGCTTAGCGCGCTCCACGGCGGCCTGGTCGCTTTCGAGCGAAGCGCGGGCGCTCTCGATGGCGGCTTGGTCCGCGCGGACGGACTCGTGCCCGGCGTCGGCGGCGGCGCGCGACTGGCTGGCCTGCATCTGTGAAGCCACGCCTTCCTTGGCGAGTTGTTCGTAACGGTAGCCGTCGGCTTCCGCGCTCTTGGCCTGGGCGGTGTCGCGCGCCAGGTTGGCTTGCGCCTGCGCCAGTTGCGCGCGATCCTTGGCCGAAGCGGCTTCGGCTTGCGCCAGCGCCTGGCGATAAGGCCGCGGATCGATTTCGAGCAGCAGATCGTCTTTATTGACGTCGCGGCCCTCGGTGAAATGCACGCTGAGCAACTCGCCCGCGACCTGCGATTTGATTTGCACCGTCGAGGCGGGCTCCACCGTGCCAATCACGCGGATCTGCACCGGTACGGCTTCCTCTGACGCTACCGCCACGCTGACCGGCACGGGAGGCATCCCGCCGGCGGCCGGCGCCTGCTGTTTGCCGCATCCGGCCAGCGACAGCACGAGTGCGGAGACGGCAAACCAATAAACCTGACTTGTATGCTGAGAATTTTCCACGAAGTTTCCTCTATTGTACCCTGGAGGTTGCATGGCGGACTTACGCGTTCCCAACTCCGACCGATGCCTGCGGGTCTTGCAGCAGACGCCCGGCATTCTGCGGGACCTGCTGTCGCTCGCGACCTCGGAGCAATTGGACTGGAGGCCGTCCGCGGAGCGCTGGTCCATCAGCATGGTGGTGGCCCACCTGGCGGAAGTGGAGATCCAGGGATTCCGCAACCGGTTTAGGGCGATGCTGGACGCGGACCAGCCGCCGCTGCCGGCGTACGATCAGTTGGCGCTATTCCGGCCGGGGACGCCGTTCGATCCTTATGCGGAGATGGCGCGCTTTGAAGAGCTGCGCGGCGAAACGCTGGCGATACTGCGGGAGTTGCCGGACGGCGTGGGCGAACGCGCGGGACAGCATGAGGAACTGGGGACGATCACGGTGGCGCAACTGCTGAACGAATTTGCCTTTCACGATTTGGGGCATATCCGGCAAGTGATGGAGCTGTACCGGTCGCACGTGTTCTATCCGGAGATGGGCGCGTATCGGGGATATTACAAGATCAACCCGTGAGGGGCTATCGGCGGCGGCCGTGTTGCGCGTCCAAGCCGGAGGTTGATCCCTCACGGATGCTTCTTCCCGGGGCCTCGCCCGACGTGCAGCCCACCCTGCAATTCGCGGCATGATACCAATATGCGTATAACGAACGGAGATGGACAGACCTCCGTCTTTGAAGCGCTGTGCGATTCGAGAACGTCGTGTTCGTGCGTCATATCTTCCAAAAGAAGTCCAGCGCGGAACATCCACGCCCAAGGCCGATATCGATCTGATCCGCGAGCGTCTTAAAGTGGCGGAACAGATCGCACAAGGAGTTATCGCGATGAAGAAACAGCGAGTCGTGCGCGGCATTCCTGTCGAGTCAAGTTCACGGAACGTTTACAGGGGCCTCGGCCACCTGGACAGCGAGAGCATGCTGGTGAAAGCTCAGTTGGCAGTCAAGATCTCCGAGATTGTCCAAATGCTGGCGCTTACCCAAACCCGGACCGCGGAAATCCTGGGGCTGACGCAGCCCAAGTTTTCAGCCCTCCTGAAAGGACAGTTTCGCGGGATTTCGGAGCACCGTCTGTTGGAATGTCTGACCCGATTAGGCCGGGATGTCCACATTGTGATAAAACCGGCGCCCAAGAGCCGGTCGAACGGCCGGCTAACGCTATCCGTCGCTGGAGACGAGATCGCGCTGGATGTGGCGGGCCTATGGCCGGTTGTTCATGGAGCAGCAGGCAGGCCAACCGGGGCTGCGACTTCGATTTTTGGGTAGCGGCGGGGAAGTGCGCACCGCCGCCAGCGGTCCGCCGATCGCGGATTCGGGCGCCACATGCAGTACGACCGTGCCGAAGCTGTGCCACTCGTGGCGCGTTGCTCATGCGCACCATATCCGCGACGCCGCGTTCCAGCAGCACGCGCGGCATGGGGATGTGCCCCATTCGGGCATACCGGGCGCGCCCTTGGGTCCGCAGTTGCGCATTACCACACGGTGGAGGCGTCAACCGGCAGATTCGGAATCGATCTGGGCGCACATCTGCCCGTCGTCTTCGAAAACGTAAGCCTTGCCACGATGTTGCCGGCGATCGCGGCCACCAACACGGCGCAGCTGACCTTAAGCGTGAACGGTACGGCGGGTACGCAGACACTGTATCTGGCGGTCAACTGAACGGGGAGCTTGGCGAACCGTGAACCCGGAATTTTCCTTCTCGGCATGTCCGCAACGTAACTGGAACGAGCGGATACTAAGATAGGCCAGCCCACCTGGGGTCTCCTATCGGCGTTGCTCTGAACATACGCTCGTGTGGCGCGAATTGGAGGGCGGGCAATTTTGCCCGCAGCCGGCACTGCCCGCCTGGAAAGGCGTCGCCAGAGGAGCCCCAGGCCATGGGTGGTTCATCCGCAAAATTATCGGCACCCGATGAACTCCGCTAACGCGGACAAGAAAGCTCCTGAAGTGAGTCGGGATATCAAGGCGGACCCTTGCCTGGTTAGAACTTGTTCAGCTCGTCGGCCAACGCCTTCGGGCCTTTCTTGCGATACAGATCCGTCAAGCGCTGCACTTCGGGCGATGGCTCCAGAATCCCCAGAAGCTGCGCCCCGGCCAGCGACTCGCGATTCGGAATCCAAACCTTGCCATCCGCAAATTCCACCTGTCCCACAAACCCAGTCATTCCAGCAATGGATACCGGCGCACCGCAATCGCCGATTTTGCAGTACGGTACGTACTTGACAAACACGGCTCGCTGGCTCAAAATCTGATCGTGATAACGGTCTGCCGCCGTCGCGCAACCGGCCCGGAAATAATCGGATTTGCACCTGTTTTCTATCCCTCGCTCCTTCGAGTCTCCCGTGCGGGTGTTCCATCCCGGCAGAGGAGAAAAATCTTATGAGGAAAGTGAAATCAGCCCCAGTTTGGCTGCTGCTGGCCGCTTCGATGGCAACGGCTTGGCCTCAGGCGCCGCAGTTCACCATCACAACAGTAGCGGGAAACGGTACCGCCGGCGATACCGGCGACGGAGGTCCAGCCGCGAGCGCCGAGTTGAATGGCCCGCGAGGCGTGACCGAAGATGTGTGGGGAAACTTGTACATCGCGGAATATTACGGCCAGCGCGTGCGCAAGGTCACCCCAGGCGGCACTATCACCACATTAGCCGGCAATGGCACACAAGGCTACTCGGGCGATGGCGGACCGGCCACCAGCGCGGAGTTGAACGGACCCTATCGCGTGACTGTCGATCTTGCAGGCAACGTATACATTCCGGACTCCAGCAACTGCCGTATACGCAAAGTTTCGCCGGATGGCACGATCACCACCATAGCGGGCAATGGCTTCCAGGGCTATTCGGGTGACGGCGGCCCAGCTACCGGCGCATCCTTGACCTATCCCGAGGCGGTGGCTTTCGACTCCGCCGGGAACTATTACATCGCCGACGAGGGCGCCAACGTGGTGCGCAAGGTGGACCCCAGCGGCACCATCACAACCGCCGCCGGCACCGGCGTCGAAGGCTACTCCGGCGACGGTGGACCGGCCACCAGCGCGACGCTGGATGGCCCGGTCGGCGTGCAGGTGGACTCTTCGGGCGCCCTATACATCTCCGACCAGGGGAACGACGTCATTCGCAAAGTAACCAACGGCACGATCACCACCATAGCCGGTACAGGCGTCTTCGGCTTCGCGGGAGATGGCGGACCGGCCATCAATTCCGAGTTCGGATACCCCGCGAGTATCGGCCTGGATGCCGCCGGCAACCTTTACATCCCCGACGTGAACAATAACCGGATTCGCATGCTCTTGACCAACGGAACCATCTGGACCGTGGCGGGCGATGGTACCGAGGGCTACGGCGGCGATGGGGGTCCTGCGGTGGACGCCGCAATCAACGTGCCTCGCAGCGTCTCGGTGGCGCCGAACGGTAACGTCTACATTGGCGACTTTGGCAACAACAGAGTCCGGATGCTGTCACAAGTGCTCGCGGCCAATACTCCCACGATTTCCAATGGCGGGGTGGTGAGCGCCACCGACTTTGGAGAATTCACATCGCTCGCCCCCGGCTCTTGGATCGAGATTTATGGAACGAACCTGGCGACCGCTACGCGGCCGTGGTCAGGCTCGGATTTCAACGGTAACAACGCTCCTACTTCGCTCAACGGGACGCAGGTGACCATTAACGGACAACCGGCATTCGTCGCGTACATCAGTCCGCAACAGGTGAACGTGCAGGTGCCCTCCAACATTGCAAGCGGCATACAGCTTCTAAACGTGACGAGCCCCACCGGCGCCAGTCTGGCTTACCAGGTCGTGCTGAATCCGGTCGAACCGGGACTCCTCGCGCCATCGAATTTCAAGATCAATGGCTCTCAATACGTGGTAGCCTTCGACGACAATACCTATGTGTTGCCCACGGGGGCTATTTCGGGTCTCAACTCGCAACCGGCCAAGCCGGGCGACACGATCACTCTCTACGGAGTCGGATTTGGCGCGGTGACGCCGAGCGTGCCGGCGGGACAGATTGCGCAGGGGTTGACTTCGCTGCCGTCGTTCAACATCTCCATCGGCGGCGTACCGGCCACGGTGCAGTACGCGGGCCTGGCGCCGGGTTTTGTCGGCCTCTATCAATTCAACGTGGTGGTGCCGTCGATCGCGGCCACCAACACGGCGCAGGTGACCTTTAGCGTGAACGGCACGGCGGGTACGCAGACACTGTATCTTGCGGTCAACTGAACGGGGAGCTAAACAGACAGCGGCGCCCGGCGGACCCCTTGCCTGGTTAGAACTTGTTCAGCTCGTCGGCCAGCGCCTTCGGCCCCTTCTTGCGATATAGGTCCGTCAAGCGCTGCTCTTCGGGCGATGGCTCCAGAATCCCCAGAAGCTGCGCGCTGGCCAGCGACTCGCGATTCGGAATCCAAACCTTGCCATCCGCAAATTCCACCTGTCCCACAAACCCAGTCATTCCCGCAATGGATACCGGCGCACCGCCATCGTTCGAAAGACGCGCGAACCGCAACGCGGTATCCTGCAGCACGCGGCTGGTGCTGCCAGCCTTCAGGTTGAACTCGGGACCGGACGCCGGCACCGAACCGGCCATATACCGTTTACCCTGCCGGTCGGTCACGATCCAATCGATCTCCACAGAGCGCACCTGCCGGGCGGAAAGATTGCGCACGTCGATCCGGGGATTGCGCGCCTCGTTGCCCGCGATCTCCGCCCACCCTTCCACGGGTTCTACAGGCTCATCCGGGAAACGCAAAAACGCGAAGCGGGCGTTATGCGCCCCCACAGCGGCGGAGGCTACTGAGCGGCCACGGGAAACCTGCACGTCCAGGCGCGGACGGTCGGCCTGGCGATTCAGGCTCTCCAACATGGCTTGCTTCAGCCCTTCCACGCCGTGCGCCGCCAGAACCGACTTGAAATATTTGCGGTCGCGCTGAGCCTGCATTTCCCAAGCCATCATGGTTCGGCGGGAATCCAGGCGGTTCGGGCCGTAGAATGAATAGTCTTGAAAGAGCACGCCATCCAGGTTTACCTGCACCAGCGGACCGCCGGAGATCTGCGCAGGCCGCAACAGCCGCAGGTTGATGCGTACGGGGAAATTCTGGCTGGGTGGCACGTCCAGACTGGGGACGGAGACGGAAGCCTTGCCGCCCGGCGTCACCTCCTGCGCCGCTACCAGCAGCGTGACGCCGCGCACCCGGTTGGGGCTGGAGTTGTGCAGCGTGAGGGTTACATCCAGATCTAGCACCACTGCGCTGCCACGCTGGGTGACGTGCGACTCACCGAGGTTCTCCGAGATCAGAGTCAGCGGAGAATCCGGCGGCAGGTTGATGTTCACGGAGTGGTCGAGCGGGGTTTCCTGGGCGCATAGCGCCGTGACGCCCGCCAACAATAGAATCGCAAATTTACTGGACATACAAGTTGTTTATCGTTACGTTGCCGGTGTCGGAATCCACGTAGCCGGCGCGCATGGAGCCTTCCGCTCCCGCCGAATACGTCACGTCGCCGGTACGCACATGCTGCAGGCTCAAAGTCTGCCCGCCCTGATTCAATTCGATGCCGTTGGCAGTGGCCCGCAGGACCGCGCTTTCGCCGACGATCGCAGGCAGCGCGGGCGGCGCAGGACGTTGCAGGAACAAGCCCGCCGCTAAGAGTGCCATCACACTGCCGCACGCCGCAAGCGTGCGCCCTCCCGACCAAAAGCCAAACGGAGCGAAACCGCCCGCGGTCCGCCCGCCACGGACGCATTCGCCCGCCGCCAGCCCCAGCCGGATATTGGCTTTCATCTCGGCAGCCAGCCGGTTCCAGGGGATGACCGGCAATTCGTTCAGCGCGGCCAGTTTATAGCGCGCCGATGCAAACGCCTGCACTTCGTCGCGGCACTCCAGGCAATGGGACAGGTGACGCCGGGTGCGCCGGCGGGTGAACCAACCCAGGTCCCGGCCGGCGTAAAGAGCCAGCGTGGACTGATTCGGATGCGTCATGGCTTCCTCCTTTCCATATATTTGCGGAGCTTCGTGCGCGCGTTCGCGATATGCGACCGCACGGTTGCCTTGGAACAATCCAGCCTGCGCGCCACTTCTTCCGCCGGCAGATCCTCCACATCGCGCAGTATCAGCGCCGTCCGCTCACGCGCGGTCAACAGGCGCAAGCCGTCTTCCAAATAATCGTGCTGCTCGGAGCGCAACAGGATATCTTCCGGACTTTCGTCGTGGCTCTCCGGTGCGGCGTCCAGTTCGCAGTAGGACACCCGCCCGCTCCGCCGCAGAAAATCGATGGCCGTATTGGTCGCAATACGGGAAAGCCAATGCGCCGCCTTTTGGCCGTCTTTAAGCTGCTCCTGCCGCTGCAGCGCCTTAATGAAGGCCTCCTGGGTGAGATCCTGGGCGTCGGCCACGTTGCCCACGATCCGGTAGATTTGCACGAAAATCCGACGTAAGTGCTCGGAAACAAACCTGTTCTGCGCATCCAGGAGTTCCAGGCCGGGATCGACGACTTCGCTCATCAGGGCGTAAATTACGGCTTCCACGGTCCTGCTAATGTGACGCGGAAACACCTTAAAACGTGGAAACAAAGGTGGTAGGCATGCCTACCGGCGCTAATGCCGATTTTACCCGATCGGGCGGCGCGGCGGGGCCGTACTACGAATAGATTCGCTCAAGCGCGAGATTCACCGGGAGTTTTGACGACATCAAGACGCGGCTGGACCGCATGGAAGCGCGCCAGATCGCCAAGGTGGTCTGCTGCAAGGTGGCGGGCGATCAGCCGCGGGTTCGGACGCACAGCACCCAACGACCCACCAGCCAAAGTGCCCTAGGAACCGAAACAACAAGACCTGCCAAGACGATAGGACTGCCAAAACCGGTTTTGCTACGATCTAGCCGCTAGCTCAGCGAGAATGCCGGCGGCGAAGCCTCGGGTCACGGACGCGTTTCCGCTTATTTTCGACGCGATTGGCTTCCAGGACCCTGCCCCGGCCGTCGCCTCTCTCCACGGTATCCCGGAACATCCGGTAATGCCGTTTGAGGCGCTCAACGTAATCGGGTGACTGAAGAATGAATCGAAACAGATCCAGGAGAGCGGGCGAGTATTTGGTTTGGGCGTTGATCGGATCGAGGCACGGTCCCTGCATGTCGACGGGATCGCTGATGGCCCTGCTCCACTCCCGGTAGAAATCCGGACTTTCCCAGCCGTAGCTGATGGTGGCCCAGACCGTGCCCCATCCGGTCTCCGGCCGCAATACATTGATGGTCACGCGCCGGCAGTCACAGCCGGGCTCGTCGCAATAAAACTCGATGTACCCATACTCCCCCGCCGGGAGATCGTTCCCAGGCGTTACCAGGAGGGACCTGGTTTCACGACGTCCCAGCGCGGGGAATCTTTCCATGAACGGTATCATCGGCATCGATCTGCCCCCAAGTGCTAACTTACGCCGCCGCGTGCTGGAACTTCACCGACACCAGCTTCGACACGCCCGGCTCCTGCATGGTCACGCCGTACATCGCCGCCGCCGACTCCATTGTCTTCTTGGAGTGCGTGATGACGATGAACTGCGTCTCAGTGGACATCTCCCGCAACAGGCGCGTCAGCCGCTCGATGTTGGCTTCGTCCAGCGGCGCATCCACTTCGTCCAGGATGCAGAAGGGACTTGGTTGATAGCGGAAGATGGCCATCAGCAGGGCCACCGCCGCCAGGGCCTTCTCGCCGCCGGAGAGCAGCAGCACGTTTTGCAGCTTCTTGCCCGGAGGCGAAGCCACAATGTCGATGCCGGAATCGGCCAGATTGGTTTCGTCGGTCAGGCGCATCTCGCCGGTGCCGCCGCCGAACAGCGTCTGGAACGCCTCGCGGAAATTCTCGTTGATGCGCTCGAAGGCCTCGGCGAATTTCTGGCGCGAAACGATATCGATATCCGCGATGGCCTTCTCGGTGTCACGGATGGAATCCAGCAAATCCTGCCGCTGCACGCTCAGGAACTCCTGCCGCTGCGACGCTTCCTGGAACTCCTCCATGGCCTGCGCATTGACCGGACCCAGCGCTTCAATGCGCGCGCGCACTTCCTCATAGAGACGCTCGGCTTCGGCGATGGCCTCAATGTCCGGGACGGTTTCGTCGCCGGCAGTCAGTTCCACCACGGCGCAACTCAATTCTTTGCGGCTGGTCTCATCCAAATACTTCAACTCAGCCTGACGCCGCACGAGATCCACTTCGATCTGTGAACGGTTCGTATGCGCCTCTTCCACCTTCAAGCGCAGCAGCTTTAGCTGGTCCTCGTTGTCAGCCAGAGTCTCGCGCATGCGGGCCTCCTCGGCGGCCAATTGGTTCACCGCGGCTTCCGTGCGCAAGGCCTGCTCGGCCAAAGACGCGAGCTTGCGATCCAGCTCGATGTTATCGGCCAGCAAGCCCGCGCGATGTACGCCGAGCCGCTCGATTTCGGTCGCGATCGCGCCCAATCGGGACGTTGCCTCTTTATGCTGCGCTTCCAGACGGCCCATGGCGGCGCGCTCGGCGCGATGCCGCTCTTCCAGGCCCGCCAATTCCGCGCGCAATGCCGAATGATCTTCGCTCAGGGCCGCCGCTTCGATCTCCAGCTTCTCCAGGAACTGGCGCTGATCGTCCAACTGTTGTTCGCGCTGTTCGCGCAATTCTTCCTTTTCCGCGACCGCCTGCTGGTTGCGCTCGCGCTGCTCCTGCGACCGCTCGGCATCGCGCTTTAGCCGGTCGAGTTCCAGCCGCGCCACGGAAAGCCGTGAGTTGGCGCGATTGGTATCGTCGGCCAGTTTGCGCATTTCGTGTTCCAGGGCGACGCGGTCCTTTTCGCGAGCCTGCTGCACGCCGCGCAAGCGCTCCAACTCGGCAGCCAGAATGCCAATCTCGCGGTCCAGATCGTCAAGGCGGGCCACCTGCCCGTCGAGCGCTTTCTGCTTGCCCGCCAGCACTACACCCAATTCGCGCGCTTCGCGCTTCATAGCCAACGGACCACTCGCGGCCTTCTTGCCGCCGGTCACGGTGTGGCCGTGATAGCACAGCCCTTCGGTAGTGAGAAAGTACAAGTGCGGATAGCTGGTGGCCAAGCGTTGGGCCGACGCGCGATCCTCCGCCACGAAGCACAGCGAGACGCGCGGCAGCAGGGTGGCGGCGCGATCAGTCAAGCCGTTGGTCAGTCGGAGCGAATCGCTAAGCCGCGACAGGATGCCAGTCTCCGGACCGATGGGCGGCTCGGGCAGGTGCCCATTACCGTTGCCGTTCTTGTCCGGATGGACCAGGAAAGTGGCGCGCCCGTCGAGTTCGGCGCGCAGGAAGTCCAGGCCGCGGTCGGCCTGCGACCAATTTTCGACCACCACGTATTCCAGCTCGTCGTGCAGGAACTCCTCGGCGGGCTTTTCGAACTGCGGATCGACTTCCACGAAATCGGCCAGCACGCCTTGCGGCCGCAGGTCCTGCGCCTTGCCTTTTTCCAGCGCGGCGAAGAGGCGCTTCACGGATTCGGTGGTGTAGCTTCGGTGTGCCAGCACCTCTTCGAGCGACTCCTTGCGCGCTTTCACCTTCGAGCACTCCGTGCGCAGTTGGTCGATGCTGGCGCGCGCCTCGACGGCATTCTGCCGCCGCACGCTGAGATCGTCTTCGGTGCGGTGCCGTTCGCCAGTGACCGATTCCAGCTCAAGCTGGCGCTGCGCCATGGTGTCGGACAGGGCATGCCGCGCTACGGCCAGACGCTCCAGCTCGGCCGCGGAGGTCTGCTCTTCCTTCTGCACGCGCGTAGTTTCGCGCTCGATGCCCGCCAGGTATTCGTTCATCTGGGCGAGTTGGTTGCGCAGCGTAGCCACTTCGCCCAACAGCCGCAGCACCGCCGTGCGGCTGGCCTCGATGGCCTTTTCGCGTTCGCGGACGGTGGCCTGCAGCTCCTCGCGCAGGCGGTTCTTCTCCAGCATGCGCTCACGCGACTCGCCGATTTGCCGGTCGAGCGCTGCGACCTGCTGCTGGTGCGCGTCCAGGTCCGCGCCGATGCGGCCGAGCCGGAGTTCCAATTCCTGCGACTCGCGCTCGGCCTGCGCGATGCGCTGTTCGATTGCGCCGCTCTCCTTCACCTGCGATTCCAGCTTGCCGCGGGTGCGTTCGGTCTCGACTTTGCATTCGGCCAGTTCGCGCCGCATTTCGGTGAGCTGCTGTTCGGTCTGGTAGGACTGGCCCTGCAGTTCGGTGTGCGCCTGCTCTTTGGCGGCGACCTGCTCGGAAAGCCCGCGCAGATCGGCGGAGGCCAGGTTCAGATCGAGCGCGGCTTTGGCGGCTTCCCGCTCCAGCATGCGGAATTTGCCGGAAAGCGCCACGCGTAGGCGGGCATCCATCTCGGTCTTGAGCTCGCCATAGCGCTTGGCCTTGGCGGCCTGCCGCTTCAGCGAATTGACTTGGCGCGTGACCTCTTCCAGAATGTCGAAAACGCGCGCCAAGTTCTGCTTAGCGCTTTCCAGCTTGGCTTCCGCCAGCCGCTTGCGAGTCTTGTATTTGGTGATGCCGGCGGCTTCTTCGATCACCGAGCGGCGGTCCTGCGGCTTGGAGCTCAGGATCTGGCCGATGCGGCCCTGCTCAATGATGGCGTAGCTCTCGGGGCCTAGACCGGTGCCCATGAAAATGTCCTGGATATCGCGCAGGCGGGCGGTATGGCCGTTGATCAGGTATTCGCTCTCGCCGGATCGGTAGAGGCGGCGGGTGATGGTGATTTCGCCATTCTTACCCTGATGGGCGGTGATGGGGATAGGCCCCCCGTGTCCGTTGGTTCCGGCGACCAAGGCCGTCGCCTCGTGCGCTTCCTGGTAAAGCATGGGATCGACCAGCGTCATGGTGACGGCGGCCAGCCCCAAGGGCTTGCGATCGCGCGTGCCGGCGAAGATTACGTCTTCCATGCGGGCGCCGCGAAGGCTCTTGGCCGATTGTTCGCCGAGCACCCAACTGATGGCATCGCTCAGATTCGATTTGCCACAACCGTTGGGGCCGACGACGGCCGCGATGCCGCCGCCGTTGAAGCGGAGCTCCGTGCGGTCACAGAAGGATTTGAAGCCCTGCAGTTCGACGCGTTTTAATTTCAGCAAAACCTTTCACCTCGTCTTGCTCGGGGGATCGTAACCATACTAAACTCGTTGGAGGAAAAAGTAAAGTACATTCTACGCTGGGAAAAGTGGGTGGCGGCGAAAGAGCACAAGATGTAGCGGCGAGGAGGAAGGTTTGGCGTGTCAAAGCCCAAACGCTAACGAAATGGCTAAACGGGAACCACTTGTCGGCAGCTCAAAAAAGAGGCTACGATAAAGAAAGGTAGACCAATGGTACAGAAAGCAAGAGCTATGAGCCTGAACGTCAAGGATCCGGAGGCCCACCGGCTTGCGCAGGCCATCACCCGGGAGACCGGCGAAACCATCACTCGCGCTGTCACGGAAGCGCTGCGCGAACGTTACGAGCGCCTCCACAAGCACGACGCTGAGGCGCTCGGGGCCGACATCCGCGCCATCGCCGATCGTGCCGCTGCCCACATCAAAGGCCCCTATCTCGACCATGCCGAATATCTCTACGACGAGCACGGCCTGCCCAAATGATCCTCGACACCTCGCCGCTCGTGGCCATCCTCGCCAAAGAACCGGATTCCGACCGCTACGTCGACGCCATCAGTCACGCGCCGCGCTGCCGCATTGTCGCACGCCGCGCGTCAGGCTTTCCACGACTTCGGCAAGGGCCGCCACCCTGCGCGATTGAATTTCGGCGACTGCTTCGCCTACGCGCTCGCCAAGATCACTGGCGAACCTCTCCTATTCAAGGGCGGGGATTTTAGAAAAACCGATATCGTATCCGCTCTATGACGCCGTAAGACGGTCGTGCATACTGCAAGCCGGCAACATTATGAGTGGTGTGTTGCTTCACTCCGCGCGCAAATAGGCGCCGACTGCAGCAACATTTACCCAAGGATAGATAGCCGGCTGGGCCGATTAGCGATCAGCCCGGAGGTTGCCAACCTGCCCCACTATCCAATGGATGACCAGCGCGGGGGGCGCTTCTCCTGGAACGCCCGAATCCCTTCCTGGAAATCCGCGCTGCGAAAAACCTCGTTGCGCATGCGGCGGGCCAAGTCGCCGGCTTCTTCCCAACTCTTTCCGCGCGCGTCCCGCACAAATGCCAGACCGGCATGGATCGCAGTGGGGCTGGCTTCGGCGATTGCGGCGGCGATCTCCTGGGCGCGTGTCATCAAGGCGGCGGGTTCCACGACATGATGCACCAGCCCATATTCGTGCGCCTCACTCGCCGGGAAAATCCGCCCGCTAAGAGCCAGCTCGGTCGCGCGACGCTGGCCCACCGCCGCCACCACCGTGCGAAAGATCACGAATGGCCACAGCCCGATCCGGATTTCGGTCAGCCCGAAGGTGGCATCGTCAGCCGCTACCACGATATGGCAATTCGCAGCCAACCCGGTGCCGCCCGCCAGCGCCGCTCCGTGCACGGCCGCGATTAGCGGCTTGGTCATGCGGATTCCCGCCGTAAAGATACGCTCGTGAACTTCGTTGACATCGCCGCCAGCGGAGGGCGCCATCACTTCGTGCAAGTCCATGCCCGCGCAGAACGATTTGCCGTTCCCGCTCAGTAGGATCGCGCCCACGCCCGCATCGCTCTCGGCTTCCTCCAGCGCCGCGCCCAGTACGCTGCATAGGTCCAGGTTCAGCGCGTTGCGCCGTTCCGGCCGATTCAGCGCGAGATGCAGGACGCGGCCCTCGCGGCTAATCTTTAAGCTCTCGCTCATCGACGTCGATCTCCATGGCCAGCAGCGCCGCGCCCAGCGTCTTGCCCTGCGCGTCCGTGCGCAGCGAAACCGTGCCGCCACCACCCAGCGCGTGATGCAGCAGCAGGTTCAAGGCATGCAGGTTGGGCAGTTCGAAACGGTCCACCTCTCCCTTGACCAGTTCGCCGAAAAACGCCTGGACGCGCTCCGGCGTCACCTCCCGCAGCAGGATCGGGTAGTATCGCGGCTGCCACGCGATGACTCCGATATTGGCGATATCGCCCTTGTCTCCCGAGCGCGTGTGGGCGATGTGCGCGAGAGGGATTTTCATGGGGTTGCCTTGCGGCACAAATTGGAGGGCGGGCAATACTGCCCGCAGCCGGCTTTCAGCCGGCTCTGGCCGCCGCCTGGAAAGGCTGCGGCGGCCAAGATTGGCCGCCCCACACTTCGTCTCATTCGACCACCTCCACGCGCGTTTGGATTTCTTCGCGCGGAATCAGCGCCGGCCAATACGCCACGATCTGGCGTACGTCGGGACGGCCCTCGCCATATCCGGTGCCACCCGGCGGGCCGGTAAGCACGAGCGGTATCATTTCGCGCGTGAAGCGATCCACGGCGCGCTTGTCGGCGCCGCGCACACCGATGCGCAACTGCACCTCCGGCGGATCGTGAACGGGCCGAGCCGCCGGTCCGTGACAGGCGTTCACGCCAAAATATTCCGTGTGGATTTCGTCGAACCGCAGTCCCAGTTGATCGAGACGCTGCCGCGTGATACGGTCTGCGACGCGCGCCTTCTCGAGCGCGTTGGGCCAACTGTAGACCAGCGTGCCGGACGCCTTCCATCCGGCGTGGTAACTGATGGAAGCCTTCAACATGGCCGGCCGCGGCCCGCCGCGCACGCCGAAGCCGCGCACGCGGTCGGGGCCGGTGTCTTCCAAATGCAGTGAGGTGAAGTCGGCCACGCAGTCCGGCGTCATATACTGGCGCGGATCGCCGATCTCGTATAGAAGCTGCTCCTTCACGCCGTGCGAATCAATGCGCCCGCCGGTGCCGGGATGCTTGGTCACGGCGAACGATCCATCGGCTTCGGCTTCTACGATGGGATAACCGATGTTCGCCAAGTCCGGGATGTTTTGCCAATCCACCTGGCAGTTGCCGCCGCAGCATTGCGCGCCGCACTCGATGATGTGTCCGGCAACGATGCCCGCGGATAGCTTGTCGTAATCCTCAGGCTCCCAACCGAAGCGGTCGATCATGGGCGCGACGACCAGGGCGGCATCGGCACAGCGGCCGGCGATTACCACGTCGGCGCCGGTGGCCAGCGCCTCGGCCAACGGGAATGCGCCGATGTAGGCGTTGGCGCTCAGGATGTGTTCGCGAATCGTCGAGATCGGCTCGGCGGTATCGATGTTCCGCATCTCGTAGCCTTTGCCCAGGAACTCGTCGATGCGACCGAGCACATCGTCGCCCAGCACTACGGCAACTTTCAAGCCGGGAGCAGCCTTCAACACGGCCCGCGCACAAGCTACAGGGTTCACACCGCCGGCATTGGCGACGACCTTGATGTGGCATTCGCGGAGCTTCGCGGCGATGCGCCCGATCAGCGGGGGGAAATCGCGCGCATAGCCGAGCTCCGGGTCCTTCTGCCGCTGCTTTTGCAAGATCGACATGGTGACTTCTGCCAGGTAGTCCAGCGTGAGATAGTCGATCGGGCCGCCGTCCACCAGGCGCACAGGCGCTTCGAGCCAGTCGCCCCAAAAGCCTTGGCCGTTGGCAATGCGTATCATAAAGAGAATTGGCCGCCGATGAACGCCGATAAACGCCGATAAGAAAGCTTCACAGTGTCTCCAGGACGAGCGGAACGGCTCGGGGCCTGTGCAAGGTGACTTCGAGAGCCATGGTCAAGATTTGGCGGGTTTCCAGTGGATCGATTACCGCGTCGCAGTGCCCTCGCGCGGCGGCGTACCGTGCATCCAACCAGCTTTCGTAATCGCTTTTCGTTTTGTCGATGGCGGCTTGGAGTTGCTTCGTCAGGGGCTCGCCGGCAGCCTTATATTTTTCCAGTTCGACTGAAAAGAGCGCTTGCACGGCGGAATCGCCTTCCATCACTCCGATGCGCGCGGTGGGCCAACTGAATGTAAAATTCGGTTCGAAGCCTTGCCCGGCCATCGCGTAGTAGCCTGCCCCACTGGCGTGATTCAGCGTCAGAATAAGCTTCGGCACGCTGGTACAGGACATGGCCTCCACCATATCGGCGCCGGCGCGAATGATCCCTTCACGCTCGGCTTCGGGACCCACCATGAAGCCCGAGACGTCTTGCAAATAGATCAGCGGGTAGCCCAGCCGTTCATTGAGTTCCACGAAATACGCAACTTTGCGCGCGGATTCGGTGTAGACAATGCCGCCAATGCGTGGGCGGCCTTCCGATCGCAGGAATCCGCGGCGGTTGGCGATGATGGCTACCGGATGCCCGGACAGGCGCGCGTTGGCGCACAGCATCTCGGGCGCGTATTCGGGCTGGAATTCAACGTAGTCGCACGCATCGAAAATGCGGAGGATGACCTCTTCGATATCGTAGGGCAGGCGATGATCGGCGGGAAGCACGCCGTAAATGTCGTCGATGGGACGCGCAGGCGGCTGGCCTTGCAAGCGTGGGGGAGGCGCAGGCAAATCACGGAAGCGCTGGCGGATGCGCTCCAGGCACTCGGCATCGTCCTTAGCCATGTAGTGAGCTACACCGCTGACCGTGGTGTGCAGCCGCGCACCGCCGATGGATTCGGAATCCACCACCTGGCCGGTGGCGCCTTTGACGAGATTCGGACCGCCCAAGCCCATGAAGCTGGTGCCTTCCACCATGATGATGGTATCGCTGAGCGCGGGAAGATAGGCGCCGCCGGCGATGCAAGCACCCATCACTGCGGCGATTTGCGGCACACGGAGCTTGCGCCGCATTAGGGAATTATAGTAAAAAATTCGCCCACCGCCATACTGGCCGGGAAAGATGCGGTCCTGGTACGGCAGGTTGACGCCCGCGGAGTCCACCAGATAGACGATCGGAACGCGGTTGCGCATGGCGATTTCCTGTGCGCGCAGACCCTTGGTGACGGTTTCCGGCCACCAGGATCCGGCCTTCACGGTGGCGTCGCCTGCAATGATGACTGCGGCGCGCCCCTCGATCTTGCCGATGCCGGTGACCGAACCGAGGCCGGGCGCCTCGCCATCGTACTGATCGTACGCCAGCAGCAGCCCGATTTCGAGGAAGGGCGTGCCTGGGTCGATCAGCGCGGCAATACGCTCGCGCGCGGTCATTTTGCCGGCGCGGTGTTGCCGCTCGATCTTGGCCGGACCGCCGCCCGTGCGCAGACGCTCTTCGAGCTTCTGCAGTTGTTCCACCAGGTGGCGCATGTGCGCCATGCGCGCAACTTTGTTTGCAGCGGATGCGGCCTCGGGAATTGTGCTCACGTAATGTGATCGTAGCGCGAAAGAGAGGAAGGAGGGAACAAAGGACCGTTTGACTTGGCGTGTCTCCCCGATTCGTGTCTGGGCGCGGTTGAGCGAGTGTATGACGCGAAAGTATCCTCCCGTACCGTGTGCGAGCAAACTCGGTCGGATACGACGTTGCCATTGCATTCCACATGCCCTTATGGACATGGACGGTTGCTGGGCGTTACGCGAGGCCGCAGCAGCCGATCACGAGCGCCAACACTGAAATTTTACGGTGATTTTTTTGCCTCCAAGGT